>CAYSYX010000091.1:0-25002 GCA_964435055.1 uncultured Polyangium sp.
ACAAGGGTCAAGGGCCTGGGCCCTTGCCGGGTCGAGGGCGGGGAGCCCTCGTGGGTCCGGGCAAAGCCCGGCTCTTCACAAACCCCATGCAGCGCGGGCTTTTTCGCCAGCGTTTTTCTCGACAATATCTCCGTGCGCCATGACGAGCGTATCGAAATCGAACGCCAAGACTTTGCGCACCGACGATTCAAACACCGATTCGTCTTCCGTCATCATCGACCACACGCGACTTTTCGCCAGCTTTCCTCGAGCTCCCGTAAACGTCAGCAGCACTTTCGTGGCGAAATTTGCCGGGCGAACGATATTGAAAAACAAATCGCTGACGATCAGCGTCTTGGTGGGTTTGTGGTAAAAAACCACTTCGGACATCTTCGGAGCGCCATGCACCACCACCTGCTCGATTTCGAACGCCCATTCATCGGGCGGTTCGTCGCGTAACACCGAATCAATGCGTAATCCAGGCATTTTTTCGGCAAGCCCCGGAGGTCCAAACGTTCTTGCGTGACGATATCGCTCGGCGCACGGACCGAAATACAAATGATGCATGCGATTGGGCGCCACCACATACGCCACTTCACCCAGGGCATCCACGGCTTTGGCCAATTCGTCATTCAGGCCGATCGGCGAATGCACGAGCAGCTTGCCATTGACGAGCCGAACGACGGTCATACGCGTATTCATACGCACGCTGCCCGGCATTTTTATTTCGGACTCGACGCAATGGATGCCTTCGGCGATTTTCACCAACTTTGACATCGGACGGCTCCTCGTTCGAGTTATTCGTTCACGACGGCCATGAACATGTCGGTGATGTGGTCATGGCCGGCCGGATTGGGATGGATGCACGTCAAATCGAACCACTGAGGTGTCCCGGGACCTCGATAACAAGGCGCCTGGGGATTGTCTTTCTCGAACCCATGCCCACAGAACTCCTCCAGCAAGAAGATCATGTCGGCATTGAATTCTTTGGCGACCGCCATGTATTGTTCGTTGATCCAAACGATGATCTCCTTGAGCTGTGCGGGAGCGGGAACGGGTTTGTCAAACCCAGCCAATCCGGAGACGTCGCATGTTTGGACATTTGCGGTGCCGTCGGTAAATTCGTAGTTGTTGGCGAAGACGACGTTGATGCCATTTGGAAAACGTCCCGGCGTGTAAAGCCATCCCATGGCATCACGCAGGTATTGCACCATCGTCTGCGCATCGTTCCACAATTGCATTTGCGGCGCCCCGTTCGACGCATCCTTGGTCAGCGCGGCAATGTCATTTCCGCCCATCGTCATGATCACGAGCGTCTTTTTGCCCAGTTTGTCGGCGCCGAAGCAATTGGCGATTTGATTGCCGCCCATTTGCAGATCGTCCGTACGTGCGCCCCACTTCGAACAGCTCGCGAACGCACCGGCTTCCTCGAGCAGCGACACGCCGTCGATGAAATTGACCGTTTTCCACAATTGGTTTGGCGCGGAAAGACCGAACTTTTGCGCGAGTTTGTCGGCGAGCTGCGACCGATAATAATCCACGGCCAACGTCGGCGGCGTTCCCACCGTCACGGAATCGCCCAAAAAGACGACTCGTTCAATACCCGTGATATCTTGATGATTCGTCCCCAAACAATGCGACCCGATGATCGGATTGAATTGATCGTAGTTCGGCCCGACGCCCGCGCCATTGACGAATACACCCTCATAACATTGCGCCGCCGTCACCGGTCCACCGCCGCCCGATCCTCCGGCCCCCGCAGATCCACCCGTACCGCCGGATCCACCGCTCGAACCGCTCGAACTGCTCGAACCGCTCGAACTGCTCGAACTGCTGCCGGAAGCGCTCGAGGTCGCAGAGGACGAACTGCTCGACGAACTCGACGCATTGCCGCCCGCGCCACCCGTTGCGCCTTCACCGCCCGCGCCGGCTGAACCGCCGCTGCCGACACCGGTCGTGACGCGCCCCCCGGCGCCCGAAGTCGCGGTTGTTTCAGCGTCGCCCGAACAACCTGCCGTGACCATCGCCCCGATCAACAACAAAGAACCAGCGGAAAAAATGGTGTTCTTCATGGTACCCGAGACAATATCATCGTTGCGAAGAATTTCCGATAGTCTCATGCATGCGTCAGTGCGGATTTTTCTTTCCTGTCGAGCACACAATTTTGTCGTTGCAAAAATGGCTTGCCGATTCGCAATTCGTGGTAAGAAGCGCCTCATGCTCGTTTCCGCTGCCGATACGGCATCTCCCGCCGGGGGAATCATTCGTCACGCTCGTCGCCCAGCAGATTGGACGGCTCCCGGCCCTCGTCCGAAGACCCCGAATCGAACGGACATTTGGCCCGTCACCGGCGAAGATTTATGCTATTTGTCCGGCGATTTTCGTATTTTGCAGCGAGTCGACGGTCACCGTTGGTCCGCCGATGACCTCGTGACGGCTTGGATCGCCGCCGAAACGGTCGCTCAAAACCCTCCGGCGGCGATTGTCGATATGGGTTGCGGAATTGGAACCGTATTGCTTTTCATGGCGTGGCGATATCCGGCCGCTCGAGTATCCGGGATCGAAGCTCAAGACGTGAGCGCGCATTTGGCGCGTCGTTCGATTGCATGGAATGGCGTCGATGATCGTTGTGAAGTTTTCCATGGCGATTTACGTGACGCGGGTTTTGCCGAAAAGATAGGTCCGGCGGATCTCGTCACGGGAACGCCGCCGTATTTACCCATTGGAACAGGCGTGGAATCGTCGCGCGTGCAATGCGGTCCTTGTCGCTTTGAATTTCGCGGCGGAGTCGAAGATTATGCGCTTGCCGCGTCTCGGCTTCTCGCTCCGTCAGCCCCCTTCGTGGGTTGTTGTGCTTCACGGCAACGAAATCGAGTATTCGATGGGGCCGCACGCGCGGGTCTCGTGGTCGAACGCTGGCGGGACATCATTCCGCGAGAAGGCAAAGATGCGCTTTTTTCGGTTTACGTCATGCGTAAACCCGCCGCCGTCGAAAATGTACGAGACGAACCGCCGCTCATTTTGCGCGGAACCGACGGGCGCTTTACGCCCGCATTCAATGACGTGCGTCGCGCGATGGGCATGCCCGTCGTTTGAGGTCCTCATTCGAGTCCGTGGGCGACTCGGCGCGAGCGTGTGCGCAAACGAAAAGCAGCGTTCGATGTGCAATTGATGATTGACGCCGACGCTCGGCTTCGCGTAACCTGGTTCAATCCATGCTCAACCGAATGCGCACTTATGCAATGCTTTCCGCCGGCGCCCTGATCGTCGGCTGTTCAGGTGAATCTCCCAATGGCAGCTCGTCTTCGAGCTCCGGAAGCGGCGGAGATACAAGCAGTTCATCGAGTGGCCAAGGTGGCGCCGGGGGTGTCGGCGGCGCGGGACAAGGCGGAAGCGGCGGGGCGTCTTGTATGCCTTGCGGCTCGGACGCGAGCTGCAATGCGCAGGGGCAATGCGTGTGTGATCCGGGTTTTACCGGGGACGGGCAATTGTGCCTCGATATCGACGAATGCTCGGAACAAACCGACAATTGTCACGATACGGCGGCGTGCACGAATACGCCGGGTTCATTTACGTGCGCTTGTCCTTCTGGAACCATTGGCGATCCATTCACGGGATGTGAAGAACGTTGGGTCGAAGTCACGGCGTCCACCTATCACACGTGTGTTCGACGTATCGACAACGCCGTTTTCTGTTTTGGTAACGGCGGCAGCGGCCGTTTGGGCAATGGCTCGAGTAATCACCAGGCCAAACCCGTTCGCGCGGGGGCGGCGGCCAATTGGCAAACGATCTCCGCAGGATCGGCGCATAGTTGCGGAATCAAGGATACGGGCAATCTTTGGTGCTGGGGGTCGAATGGATTCGGGCAACTGGGGCTCGGCAATACGACTTCGCAAACGCTCCCGATGTACACCAGCTTGGAGCGCAAATTCACGCGCGTAGCCACAGGCGACAGCCATTCTTGCGCCATTGAAAATGACGGTACGCTTTCGTGTTTCGGGCGTAACGCCGCCGGGCAACTTGGGCTCGGAACGACCGATTCGCAGTTGTCTCCGACCAAAGTCAGCGTCGATTCCGCAGCCATGACGCCGGATACCGATTGGGCTGATATATTTGCCGGTCGCGATACGACGTGTGCCACGAAGAAAGACGGGCGGCTTTATTGTTGGGGGCAAAATAGCAGCTTGCAAGTATCCAAGGCCGGCGGCTCGTTTGTCATGACGCCCTATCTCGTGGAGACGACCGCCGGCGGCGCGGATATGGATTGGTCGACGGCAGCCGTTGGTTTTACCGCGTGCGGGATCAAAAAAGACGGACGCATGTTTTGCTGGGGTCGCGGTAATGAAGGGCAACTCGGAACGGGACCTCTCGGGGCTTCCAGTGCAGCTCCATTGGAGATCGGCGCGGGCAAGATGTGGAAACGCGTTCGAGTCAACGGCTTTCATATCTGCGCGCTCGACACCCTGGACGCTCTGTATTGCTGGGGCCGCAACAACAGCGCACAAATGGGCACGACGTCACCGGGATGGGTGCTCGCTCCGCTCGAAGTTTTTCCCGGCATGACATTCAAAGATTTCGCCACGGGTTCGGTCCATACGTCGGCCATTACGATGGAAGGTAAAGTCGTCTCGCTCGGTTCGCGGGTATTTGGACTTTTGGGCGACGGCACGTCGAGTCTCCCGATGACGCCCGAGCAGATCGGCGCGGATACGACTTGGAAAAACGTGGTGGGTTATGGCGAATCCGCCTGCGCCATCAATATGGCCGGTGAATTGCATTGCGCGGGCAACAACGAGAGCGGGCAATTGGGATTGGGCGACGATATCTCGCGCGCCACGTTTGCCAAGGTCACGTTACCTTCGGCCATTCAGCAGGCAGCGCTGGGTCGACAACACGCGTGCGTCTTGACAACCGCCGGAAAAATCCTCTGCTCGGGTCGCAATGCGACCGGTCAATTGGGTCTGGGCACGACGATGCCGCAAAAGACGTTCTCGGAAATCGTCACGACCGGAAAACCCTACGATGGTTTGGTTTGGAAAACCATTGCCGCAGGCGAAGAGCACAACTGCGCCATTTCGACGACGGGGCGTTTGTTTTGCTGGGGCCGCAATTCCGAAGGCCAAGTCGGTTTGACCAATCCGGCTACGGGCAATCTCATCGAAATCGTGCTCGTGGCCGGTCAACCCGCTCCAACCGATTGGGTGGACGTCGCTGCGGGGCAATTTCACACCTGCGCAACGCGTGCTGACAAGTCATTGCATTGCTGGGGACGCAACGTCGAAGGGCAACTGGGCAATGGAATGCCGGCGAGCGGAAAAATCGCCCCGCTTCAAGTGGGCACCAATTTCAAAGGGCCGCTTGCAGCAGGCGTGAACCACACGTGCGCACTTCAGCAGACCGGATCGCTGCAATGCTGGGGCCGAAATGCCAACGGCCAACTCGGCGACAATACGCTCACGGATCGACCTTCACCGGTGGCCGTCGATATGGCGACGGATTGGGCGGAAGTCACCGCGGGGAACGTGGCGACGTGCGGCCGGAAAAACGATGGAACGACGTATTGCTGGGGGCTCAACAGCTACGGAAACCTCGGCGTCGGCGATTTGGGTCAACGCAAAGTGCCCACGCTCGTCACGGGTACGTTTAACGCCGTCCGGCTCGGATTCGGACATGCTTGCGGCGTGTCGAATACGGGATCGCTCCTCTGTTGGGGTTCCGGCGAATTCGGTCAAAACGCACGTGGAGACGCCTTCGCCATGGTCCCCGCCCCTCTTGCCGCCTCGTATTGAGCAAAGGTAAATACAATGAAATTACGCGAGAGAACCCTCCTTCTCCTTTCGATGCTTGCCACGTTGATTCCTGCTGCGTGCGGCGGAGATCCTCCATCGAGCTCCGGAAGCGGTGGAAATGGCAATGCGGGAGGCCTGGGCGGCGCGGGAGGCGAAGCCGCGAGCTCCGGAGGCGGTCAAGGCGGAGATTCCTTCACGAAAGACGAATGCGCATTGGGCCTCGACGATTGCTCGGCCAATGCCGATTGCGTCGACACGCCCGGATACTTTGAATGCTTGTGCAAAGCGGGATTTGCCGGTGATGGGAAAACCTGCACCGATATCGACGAATGCGGCAAACTCACGAATGATTGCGATCCCAACGCCAATTGCACGAACACCGAGGGAAGTTATACGTGTGCGTGTGCCTCCGGGTTTGTCGGCGATGGGAAAACGTGCCATGCAACGTATCTGGCGGTGTCCGCGGGTACGTACCATGCGTGCGCGGTTCGTTCGGACAAAACCTTGTGGTGTTGGGGCCTGAATACCAGCGGCCAAGCGGGGACGGGAACCGGCGACGCCATTTTCCTCAAGCCCGCGCAAGCCGGCGGAGCCGCTGATTGGAAAGTCGTCAATGCCGGCGCCGCGTTCACGTGTGCCCTTTCCGAAACCGGACATATTTCGTGTTTCGGCAGCAATGCTTCGGGACAATTGGGAGACGGATCCACGACGACCCGCACGACGCCGACGCCGCTCACGGGCGATATCTTGGATTGGCAGAACCTCAGCGTAGGTTCGGCGCATGCCTGCGCGTTACGCAAAGACGGTTCGGCGTATTGCTGGGGATCCAACACGCGTGGTCAAATTGGTGATAACACGACAAACAACGCGATGGCGCCGACGCTGGTTTCCGCAGGACCTTGGCTGGCGATTTCGGCGGGGACCGATTTCACGTGTGGCTTGAAAGGCGATCACACGCTTTGGTGCTGGGGGCTCAATACAAGCCGGCAATTGGGCGACGGGACGACGACGCAACGCAACATACCCACGCAGGAATCGTCGATGGCCACGGATTGGGCGGCCATTGCGACGGGTAACGGATTCACCTGCGCGACGAAAATGGACGGAACGCGGCATTGCTGGGGAACGAATTCCGTGGGTCAAGGCGCCGACGGCACGACCACGGGCATTACGGCCCCCAAGGCCTGCGATATGGACACTGATTGGGGCACGTCCGTGGAGCTCGGCGAAACGTCGGGTTGTGCGCAGAAGAAAAGCGGCGCCTTGTATTGCTGGGGCGATGGTAGCTCGGGACAAACGGGTTTGCCCGGCGACGAATCACCCAAATTGACGCCGGCGCAAACGGGCACGGACACCGATTGGATCTCGTTTTCCAGTGGTTTTCGATTTACCTGCGGCGTACGGCAAGCCGGCGAATTGCTCTGCTGGGGAGCCAATACGCGAGCAGCCGCCGGTCACGGGTTTGTCTCGGATCGCCTCGATGCGACAAACGTCACGGCCGATGCCGATTGGGAGCGCGTCGACACGCAGCTCGACAATGGGTGTGCGATTCGCACGGGTGGCAATCTGTATTGCTGGGGTCGCAATGTCTACGGGCATCTGGGCGACGGCACGACCATCGCGCACGCCGCACCGGTCCAAATTGGAATGGGCACGGTCTGGTCCCGCGTGGCCCTGGGGCGCACGCACACGTGCGCGATCGGCAGCGTCGGCGGCGCAGCAGCGACGCCTCAGTGCTGGGGTTGGGATGCCAATCAGGAACTCGGCAATGGTTCTGCTACGACGAACCAGCCCACAGCCATGCCGGTGACGGCGACCATGGGCAACGATTCACCGTGGATTGAAATCGCAGCGGGATTCAATCATACGTGCGGCGTTCGTCAGGACAAGACGTTGTGGTGTTGGGGGCGAAATGCCAGCGGGCAATTGGGCGATGGCACGACGACGACGCGCCCGGATCCAAAACAAGTGGTTGCTCCGGACGCACTCGGTTGGGTCGATGTCGTCGCGAGCGGTGACTTCACCTGCGGGCTGCGCGATGGCGGCGCATTGTATTGCTGGGGCACGAATACCCTGGGCCAATTGGGACAAATGGACGTCGTTTCTCCCGTGAGCACACCAAAACAGGTTCCAGGAACGTTTGTCGCCGTCGACGCCGGGGCAAACCATACCTGTGGCGTACGTACGGACGGAACGCTTGCGTGCTGGGGGCGCAATTCGAGCGGTGAACTTGGCCTTGGCCATACGACGAGCCCCGTGCTCGGACCGACGCCAGTGGGTGTGGCGACGAATTGGAAACGAGTCTTCCTGGGTCAAGGCACATCGACGTGCGCGACGCAAATGGATGGCACGATGTATTGTTGGGGCACCGGTTCGTTTGGACAACTGGGCCTCGGCAATACGACCTCGTTCTCGTCACCGCAAAAAGTCTCGAGCCTCGAACCGTGGGCATCCGCATCGCTCGGCTTGGAGCATGCTTGCGGGATTTCGCAAAGCAACAAACTGTCATGCTGGGGCGCGAGTTATTACGCGCAGCTCGGAAGCGGCGTTCCCTTCATTTCCACGCCCACGCGAATCGTCGAACCGTAAAATGCGGGATTGAATCCATGCGTCGAACCGACGTTGCACGGGCATTGGTGTATCGTTATCGTGGACAAACCAATGCCCGGTGCATCGAAGTCGGCTTCGAGACCCTACTTGAGCATGGCTTTGATGAGTTTCGGGCTTTGATTGGAAATGTGGTCGTAAGGCAAACCGGCCGCCGTCAAGAGCGTCGCGTGCACGTCCGACGGGCGAATCAGCGTCCCCATATCATCATCGGCGAAACCCGTATCGAGGTTCACGGGCCGCGAATCGTAATTCGTATCTTTCGTGCCGCCGATGGCTTGATTGCCGCGAATGCCTTTGCCGGCAACCAAACAAGCCGACGCCAGATGATGGTCGCGACCGCCTTGTTGATTGATTTTCGGGGTCCGGGCGAATTCCGAGAAACACAAAAGCGTCGTGCGATCCCAGAAAGACGCACCATTCTTGTCTTCGGTGTTTTTCAGATACGTAATGAGGTCGCTGACCGCATCGAATCCCGCCCGTTGTTGCGCGGGATGATTGCTCGGCCAATCATCATCGAAATGCGCGTCGGTGACACTCACGAGCCGCAACAAGACGACCTGTGAAATACGATTGACGAGCGCTTGGGCCGCAAGAGCCGCTTGACCTCGCGGTTTACCCGATAACGTGAGCGCGGGATTCGCCGGATTCGCCCCGAACGTCGCATACAATTTCGCCAATTGGCTTCCGGGCGGCGGATTGGGTTTGAAGTCGAAATACTTCCACAAACCGCCGTTGGCCAACGATTGCGCGCTGGTCCATGCGGAAACATGGGTCGACACGTTTGCCCCGGCGCGATTGAATTGCTGGTGCAAACAATAATCGCCTTGGTGCAATTTCGCCGCCGCATGTTCCACATTTCCATCGAGCCCGACCGACGCATTGAGAGGCCGGAGAACCTGGAGCATTTCATTGTAGCTGGGTACGGACAAACCGCTGGCCAATGGCGACAAACCTTCGTTGTAGGTCTCGGCGCCGCCACCCACCAAATTGGGAATTTGATGCGCATCGAGGAGCCCCGATGCGGCGGCCCACCATGTCTCGAGGGAACTGCCGCTCGCCGCCAAACCTCGCGGGAACTTGCCCGTCAAGAAATAACGCCGCCCGACTTCATGCGTCAGCGTTCCCATATTGAGCCCACGCACGACGCAAAGGTCATTAAAATGCGCTTTGGCCAGGTTGCTCATCGTCGGACCGAAGGCGACCTCCGACCCGATGGGTTTGACCAATCCGGTCCCTCCGGTTTCGTCGATGGTCGCGGCGGTTGGTCCGTCCGTAACCATATCGAAGCCGGTGTAAATGCCGCCCGCGGGATCGCCAAAGTCTTGGTTGTTCCGCGGATCGAGGCAATACAGCGTATCCCACCCATTGGCGAATTCGCACATGACGAGCAGGGGGGCGGTGTCGGGATTGAAAACATCGGCGCTGGCGTGTCGCAATCCCAAGAATCCATCGAGGATCAGCGCGCCCCCGGCCGCTCCGGCAGCTCCGAGCAACGTACGACGAGAGATTTTATGGTTCCGGCTCATCGGTTTTTCCTCAATCGTTGTGGAACAGGGGCGATTCGAAGAGCGCCACACAAACGCCGCGGTAACCTTCCGCCGCAGCCGTCAATTCACTACCATTCGCCACGGGCACGACCGCATTGCCGGCGTCATACACACCGCGAAGGTTGGTGATGAAATGGTCTGTCGCGTCCATACGGAATCCGAGGAAACGCAAAACCAAGTATTGGAGGTTCTCCGTGATTTGCGCATCGGTCGCGGTTCCATCCACGGGCGCCTTGGGAAAGAGCACGCGCGTGGACGTGTCGGTACGCTTCATGTCGTTTTTGGCCATCTGCGTACAGATGTCGCGCGCCGCGTCCCCGACAAACTTCAGGTAAAGCGCATTCGAAACGAAACTCTCTTCGGTGGACGTTTGAAAGTCCGGCCTTCCCAGCGCTTTGCCGAATGCCGCATCGGAGAAACCATCTTTGCCCCCGACGTTCCAGATGATCGGATTGCCATAAACGTCTTTCCCGGCAACTCGGGTCATCGCCGCCTGCAACGTGTCGATACGCAGACGCCGCACACCGCGCGCAGGACCGGGCAAAGCACTGCCACCCAGATCATCCGGCGCACTCTGCGTCGATTGATCCGCGCCCACCGTGGGAACCTCCGTCGTCCCGGGAGGAGGCGTTTTGGCATTTTCAGATCCGCATCCAACGGCCCAAACCGCGAGGCCGGCCGATAACAACCATTGCGCCCTCATGGCGTCCTCCGATACAGCGGCAGCTCCACGAGCCGTCGGACGGCAAGACGGAAGTCGTCCGTCGATTGGAATTCTTTGGCAATCTCGGTAATCATGTCGCCTTCGTAATCAGGCGACGTCGGATCGAGATTGGGCGGTCGTTTCATCAGGAACTCGAACAGGTGCTCCGTCGCGACCTCGTGAAACAATCCGCTCGCGATATCCGATTGCGCCCATTCCGCAGGCCCGGCCTCGAAATGCGGTTCGATGTCCGGATGTTGGGCATCCCCATATTGCAATGCTTTCAGCCGATACCGACGAATATCCGGATCCTGCAAGTCCGGGACGATCGAGTAAAACCGATCGCAATACGCGGAGCTTTGTGGAGCGACCATTTTCGCACATTCGGCCGCCGTGGCATACGTGCGCGCGAAGTCCCGCACCGATTGCGATCCGGCTTCGGCGAATTGTCCGAAATACGCGGCGAGCGGTTCGAGCGTCACGTGGCAATTACGACATACGCAGCGTTTCGTCAGATCGTCCGCTTCTTTGTCGCAATTGATATCCTTGGTGCTCGGAGGTTGGAAGAATTCTCCGCGGAACGCAATGCGATAACGATTCGCTCGACCGCGATTCGTCTGAAACCGCAAAAGAAATGCCGGCATCGTCTCCAATCCCGCATGCGGAGCTTCACGGTCCACCGCCATCCACGTGTCCGTATCGGTATACTTCAAATCGGGAAGCGTACCGTCCGACACCGTATGGGCGTTTTGCGTTCTCGCCGTCGACTGCCGTTGCGCGAGGTATTTGAAGTAATGCACCAACGGACCATTGTAATGAATGGTTTTGGACGTCAACAACTCCGAATACGGACGCGCCCCGGTCGCGAACAAATCGACGAAACGCAAGAGCTGCTCGCGGATATCCATTTGCACGCGCGTTTGCACGGAACCGAGCATGCAATAATCGAGATTCGGGCCGCATCCACAGAATTTCGATTTACCGATGGCCAGCAATGTATCGCACGAATGCGTACCCGCGTCGGGATCCGGTGAGGCCAGCGTGTACGTTTGATTCGCCAGCGCATCGAAGGCACACACCTTGATCGTCTTGGCCGGATCCGCCTCCCAATACGGATGAATCTCGACATACCCTTCGGCGTACCAATCCCCCGTCGCGTCCGTGCCCATCAATTCCACATTGGGCAAACCGTTGGCGTCGTACCCCAAATCGCTCTGCGGTTTGTTTTGACAAGCGTGCGTCCCGTCGCCACCTCGCCACATGCGTCGCTTCGTCGTGCTCGTCACGAAGTGGAGCACGTTGCCTCCCACAGTCGATGTGCTCAGCGAAAACCCGACATCGCCCAGCACGAGCGATGGGTTTGTCCACAGCAACGACTCGTGGTAACGCCGCATCTGCAAACGAAAATCATCGGTCGCGAGATAGGCATCAATGATGTCCCCGGGCAAACTCGTTTTCCCATTGACCGCGTCATATTCGGCCATCTCGGGGACGGTGCCTTTGAGATCGATCGATAAGCGCCGAAGCTGCCGTTCGATCGGAAGATCGCGATACATCGAGCAAAGCTCGCCGTCCGCGAATGCATTGGATGACAACGCCGTCGTCACGGCGAAGCCAAGAACTTGCCAGCGTCTTGAACGATTCATGAGGGCTCGTGGTTCAGGGTCATTCGACTCATCGGTGAAGACTGCGGCGAACGTAACGTCACTGCATCAAACTCCACGATTTCTGTCAACGGAAATCATGAGCGTGACGTGACGCTTGGTACACGAACCTTTTCTTGGTATCGTGCGCAATCGTGGCTCGATTTTACAACTCCACCGCAATGGTTCGGTCTCTACTTACACTCCTCTTGACATCCGGCTTCGTCGCTGCATGCCAAGGTCCCGACGCATCGTCGACATCGTCCGGCGGCACGACGGCAAACGAGCGCCTCGAATTGCACATCATCGCCGGGGCTCCTGCGGCCGTTGGCGAAGAACCGAAAGCAAATCCGTACGAAGTCGAAGGGTACGTCACGACAATGGCCGGTCGTGGCAACATGGTTGCAATTGGAACAACCACGGGCGTGTACGAAGCGGGTTCGTCCGGGCCGGTGCTCTTGCCGATTGTCGGGGTCGAGCCGGATCTTCCGACGACGACGGGTATCGTTCGCGCGATGGCCGGTTACGACAACGGGCTTGTCGTGGTTGCCGATAACGATATTCTTTTCGCACAAAATGGCGCGTTGACGCGATCCGCTGGAAAAATGACCCTGGCCATGCTCGGGGTTTCAGCGATGTCTTCGCGATTCGCCGATGACGACGCAGACATGACGACCGAAACGCATTTGTCGATCATCGGCAAAGATGCGGGATACGAATTGGGCGGCGGGTCGCTCGTGACGTGGACCGTCGACGGCGAAATGGGGGCGCCGACGGCGATCCTTGCGCAAAAAGAAACGGTGTACGTGGCGTTCGGAAGCCGCGTGTACGAAATCGACAAAGCGGAGGGAAAAGCATTTGCGCCGCCCTTCAATATGGGAAATGTGCACGAAATCGCGTGCAGCAGCCTGGCGTGTGATGCCGGATCGCTCGTGTATTTTGCTTCGGACAAAGGGCTCGTCGAACGCTCGGCGAGCGGCATCTATTCGCTGTATACGCTGGCCGCCGAAGGTGATGCGGGTGTTCCGGTCGAGCATTTTGCCATCGATGGGACCAAACAACGTTTGTATGCCATTGCGGGTGATCAGCTTTTGCGTATTCGCTCGGGAACGACGCCGGCCGCAGTGGCGACGCTTTCCCCGTCGAATGAACCGCGAAAATTGGCGGTCGATAAAATCGGCGATGTTTGGACGGGTTCGGAACGCGCGATCACCAAGTTCGGCTTGGGCACACCATTGAGCTTTTTGACGGACGTGCAGCCGATCATGCACGAGTATTGCGCGGAATGCCATACCAACGGAACCAAAGGCGCCCCCAAGATCAATTTCGAGGATTATTCGGTCGCCGTGGGTCTCGTCGATCGCATCATTGCCCGCGCCGCCGTCGAACGATCAATGCCGCCGGGAACCTACGATAAAAAACTCCCTGCGGATTTGATTACGATCCTGAAAGAATGGTCGGTGACCAAAGCGCCTTGAAGTGCAGCTTCAGCGCACGTGGAATTGCTCGTCGATCCATTCCTTCCACGTCTCGGGCATCGCGGTGCTTTGCGTATACCAATCGATATGCGGCAGATCGTCAAAGACCGACATGCCCCACAATCGAAATGCATCGACATACCCCATATCCATGTCGAAGGTATCGGCAAAGTCCGCCGGTGACAAACCGATTTGCCACGGCGCAATCACCGTTCCCGCCGCGAAACAACGTGTCAACGACAAAAGCCCTTCCTTCGCGACCACGGGCTGCGTTTTACCTGTCCGCACTATTTCGGCAATCTCGCGCCAAGCCTCCGGAGCGTCGAAAGCCGGCATTTTATTTTGCTCGCGTAACTCCGCTACCTGCCGCGACCAGAACGAAAGATCCCGCGTCCGATAACGAGCCGCTTCGATTGGCGTTTCGCAATCTTCCCAAGGCCAATGCACCGAATCCTGTTTGGCGCGCCAAGTGAAATAAGCGACGTCCGAAGCAATGAGACCCATTTCGGCGAGCTCCACCCGCCGCTGCTCCCGGCGTTGTCGAGCCTTCTCCCCGTCATCGTCATCTTCGTCGTCTTCGTCCTCGACTTCGGGATGAAGAATGTCGAAGACCCAATCGCTCCAGGAATAAGGAGCCTTGGCGTGACGCTTCAGATAAGCAAGACGCGTATCGAAGTCCGTCGGAAGGTGTTTGTCGAGAAACACGTTCATGAATCCGAGCCACGATTCGCCCGAACCCATCCGCCAACCGATCGTATACCGTTCGTAATCGGGAAATGCTTCCCAAGGCGGAGCCAGATCGCCGTGACCATCGAGGTGTTCGGGCAAATGTTTTTCGTAGTAGTCGCTCATGGAAACACGAGCAGCCTACCATTGACGAGCGTCACGAGGGAAGGAAAATGTGGACAAGCGCGCCGAAATATCGAGAAGCGAACCTCGGCGCGCCGGTGGGTTTGTCAGGGGCAGTTTTGCGGAACGAGGCGCAAATCGTCGATGTTCCAGCTGCCGACGGTATAAGCGTCCATCCGGAGCACCGAATAACCGAAGCGAACACGGAAGGCGGCATTCTTATAAGCCGTCACGTCGTACGTGTATTTCGTCCACGCCGATTCGCTGATGTGCGGTGACAGGGAAGTGGCAAAGATGCTCACCCATGTCGTGCCATTGAATACGTCGATCGTCGACTCCGCATACGGCGCGTAATCGCTGTTGAGCACCCGCCAAAACTCGAGATAAACGCTGCCCGGAGCCACGGCCGTCGAAATGTTGATCAACGGGCTGGTCATGTACGTGAGCGGCTCGAGCAACGTGGGACCAATGGTTCCGCCGAGGGCCACGCCGGCAATGCCATTGTCCGCCGTCGGCGTGTGATCCACGGCCGGATCGAGACCAAAATCAGGCGTAGGCGTGGGCATGTTCGGGAAAGGCATCGACACCGTGGCCGAACCGATTTGCCATTTCCCGCTCAGCGTCCAACCCTTCATGTTGTTCGCGAAGTTTTCCTCGAAATACACCGTGATGTTTGGCGTGTACACACAACCCGTCGCCGGATTGCATGTATCCGTCGTGCAGGCGCTGTTGTCATTGCACACGATGGGCGTATGCGTCACGCCCATTTGCTGATTACACGCGTCCGCCGTACACGCATTGCCATCGTCGACCGGTACCGGGACATGCTGAATGCCGAGCATCGGATCGCATGAATCCGCCGTGCAAACATCGTTGTCGTTCGTATTGACCGGAACGTTGGATACGCCCGTCATCGGATTGCAGACATCAATCGTACACGCATTGTTGTCGTCGGGATTGATGGGCGTATTGATGACGCCGAACATCGGATCGCACGAATCGGAGGTGCATGCATTGCCATCGCTCGGATTGATGGGCACATGCTGCACGCCGGTCATCATGTTGCACGTATCGAAGGTGCATTTGTTGCCATCGTCGATCACGGCGGCTTTATGCGAAACGCCGAGCATCGGATCGCAAAAATCATCGGTGCAAGCATTGCCGTCGCTCGGATCGACCGGCGTATTGACGACGCCCGTCATGGGATTACACGAATCAACGGTGCAAACATTGTTATCGTCCGGATTGATCGGCGCATGCTGCACACCGACCATTGGATTGCACGTATCGAACGTACACGCATTGCCATCATCGACCGGAATCGGCAAATGCGTCGGACCTTTTTGCGAATCACATGCATCGAGCGTACACGCGTCGTTATCGTCGACATCCACCGGAGTCGATTCGCAAAGGCCTTTATTGCAAATGTCGACCGTACACACGTCATTGTCGTCGCATTCGCCATTGTCGATACATGGCGCGGCTCCGCCACTTCCACCCGCACCCGCAGATCCGCCGATACCGCCCGTACCCCCTTGACCACTCGAACTCATTCCGCTCGAGCCCATCCCACTGGAACTCATTGCGCCGCTCGAGCTCACCGAATTGCCCCCGGTATCGCCTTCACCCCCATTGCCGCCCGTGCCTCCGGAAGGGTTCGTCGAGCCATCCCCACCGCAACCTACGACGGCGACCCCCGCACTCACGGACAACGCCACCCAAAGCCTGCTCATTCGAGAAAATTGCCTACGCATGGATTCACCTATCACCAGCGCGCACCCGTAGACAGGTTTGTCCTCGCTGTCAAGCGCCCCGACGGAATTTTTTGGTTATGAACGACGCGAGTTCGTCCGCCAACAGCGGAATTGCCAAGCGCTTTGCGTCAAGCGAAACCCAGCCGACATTTGGCAAAGGGAAACGCCTCATTCAGTTTTCCCCGAGCGAGGAGAGCGGACGGCGTATGGTCAAGAAAAACGTTCGGAAAATGCCGTAATGGATTCGCGTGCCCGGAAAAACGGGTCTGTCGCGGAACGCTCACCCCTCTTCTTCTTCCTCAGCCTCGTCATCACCGTCATCGGACATCATGTGCGCCAGGAATTCTTCAAAATTGACCTGGCCGTCACCGTCGGTATCGACGTCGCGAATCATCTCGTCGACGTCTTCATCGGTGAGGCGATCGCCGAGCGCGGTCAACACTTCGCGAATTTCCTGTGCGGAAACGAGGCCGTTGCCATCTTTGTCGAGGTTCCGGAACTGGGCGCGAATTTCTTGTTCGGACATCTTGGACTTGCTCATGGCGCGGCATTATCCCCAAGCGCGCTCGGAATTCAACACAAACTTCACGCTGCCGTTGCCATTGTCCAAAACGTGCACAAGTTCGGGGCAGCTCGAAACGTAAGGAGCGGTCATGAGTCAACACCTGAGTACGGACGATCGCGGCGTAATTCATCCCTGTCCCGCCTGTGGAACGTCCAATCGCATTGCATTTGGGCGCCTTGATCGGGAAGCCCATTGCGGTTCGTGCAAGAAAACGCTCCCCGCGTGCGCGCTGCCGGTCGAAGTGACGAGTCCGACGGCATTTTCGCACCTCGTCGCCGAATCGCCCTTGCCCATCGTGGTCGATTTTTGGGCGCCGTGGTGCGGACCTTGTCGCATGATGGCCCCGGAATTCGCCAAAGCCGCCGCGCAAACGGCGGGAGAGATGCTGTTTGTCAAGGTCAATACCGACGAACAGCAACAAATCGCCGGTCAATTCCGAATTCAGGGTATTCCCGCGTTTGCCTTGTTGAAACAGGGAAAGCTCGTGGCCAAAACCGCCGGATTTCAACCGGCCGCTCAGCTGCTCGATTGGATTCGACGCGCATAAGTAGATTTTTGCGTGACGTCACGCTGTACATGGGACGCACGTCGTGGTATTCATTCGATCCTTCACCACGAACCCCGCCCGAGTCCCATGACCAACCAGCAAAAACACTTCCGAACGTGCAACCTTTGCGAAGCGATGTGCGGCATTGTCATCGAGCATGAAGGCTCGACGATCGTCGGCGTTCACGGCGACAAGGAAGACAGCTTCAGTCGCGGCCACATTTGCCCCAAAGCCGTTGCGTTGGCCGATATTCACAATGATCCGGATCGTTTGCGCGTCCCCATGCGCCGAACATCCTCGGGCTGGGAAGCAATGACCTGGGACGCCGCCCTCGACGAGGTCGGCGCTCGCTTGAATGCCGTCCGAGAAAAACACGGCCGGCACGCGGTGGCGTTTTATCAAGGGAATCCGACGGTTCACAATTACGGTTCACTTCTTTTCGGACAGCTTTTTGCCCGCGCATTGCGAACGAAGAACAAATACTCGGCCACGAGCGTCGATCAATTGCCGCACATGCTCGCGGCATTTTTGATGTTCGGCAATCAGCTCATGATGCCGATCCCCGATATCGATCGGACGGATTACTTGTTGGTGCTCGGCGGCAATCCCATGATCTCCAACGGAAGCATCATGAGCGCGCCGGACATGAAAAATCGATTAAGAGCCATTCAGACGCGCGGCGGAAAAATGATCGTCATCGATCCGCGACGTACCGAAACAGCGGAAATGGCCGATGAACATCATTTCTTGCGCCCCGGTACCGATGCATTCTTGCTCGCGGCGATGGTCACCACACTCTTCGAAGAAAACCTCGTGCAACCGGGCCATTTGCAAACGTTTGTCGAAGGAATCTCCGAACTTCGCGCCGCGGTCGCTCGATTTTCTCCCGAGAATTGCGCGGAGATCACCGGCATCGGCGCCGATGTCATTCGACGTTTGACGCGTGAGTTTGCCCGGGCGAAACGAGCGATCTGTTATGGGCGCGTGGGCCTGTGTACGCAGGAATTCGGAGGCCTGGCCGCCTGGCTCGTCAATGTCATGAATGTTCTCACCGGGAACTTGGACCGCGAAGGCGGAGCCATGTTCACGAGCCCCGCATTCGATTTCGTGGAATTGGCGACCCGGATCAAGGCCCAAGGCAGTTTTGCTCGTTATCGAAGTCGCGTCCGCGGTTTGCCCGAATTCGGAGGTGAGCTTCCCGTAGCGACATTGGCGGAAGACATTTTGCAGCCCGGTGACGGACAAATTCGAGCGTTGATCACATCGGCGGGTAATCCCGTTTTATCGACTCCGAATGGCCGCAACCTCGACAAGGCTTTGGAATCGCTGGATTTCATGGTGGCGATCGATATCTACATCAATGAAACGACGCGGCATGCGCATATCATTCTCCCCCCGACGTTTTCACTCGAACATGACAATTACGATGCCGCGTTTCACGTCTTGGCGGTACGCAATACGGCGAAATATTCGCCCGCGTTATTCGAGAAATCGTCCGACATGCGCCACGATTGGGAGATTTTCGCGGCCCTGTCGGCACGCCTCGGCACGCCGAACGGCGCCGTCGAATCATGGATAAGCAAAGCCAAGATGATGCTCGGTGAACGAATCACTCCCGCCCACCTTTTGGACTTGGGCCTGCGGCTCGGCCCTTATGGCGGCGGCTGGAATCCACTCAAACAAAAATCCGGTTTGTCACTGCAAAAGCTCAAGGAAAACCCGCACGGGCTCGACTTGGGACCGCTGCGATCCGTTTTACCGGAGCGACTTTTTACGAAGAACAAGACCATTTTGCTGGCGCCCGAAATTTTCCGAAAAGACCTCGCCCGACTCGATCCGGCGCGCAAAAATCAATCCAATGGCGAGCTGTTGTTGATCGGTCGGCGCGAATTGCGCACCAACAATTCCTGGATTCACAACAGCCACCGAATGATCAAGGGCAAACCCCGATGTACATTGCTCATGCATCCCCGAGACGCCGAAATGCATTCCCTCGCGGACGGTCAATTCGTACGCGTGCAATCGCGCGTGGGCGCAGTCGACGTTCCGGTGCAACTTTCAGATGAAATCATGCCGGGCGTCGTGAGTTTGCCTCATGGCTGGGGGCATGATCGAAAAGGCGTACAATTGCGTAATGCACAGGGACTTCCGGGCGTGAGCATCAATGACCTGACGGACGAATCGCGCGTGGATGAATTGAGCGGTGTCGCAGTCCTCAATGGAACGCCGGTGACGGTGGCGAAAAGCGAACAACACGCGCCGTGACGATCGCTCATTCCTCGGGCACGTCGTCGGCCTTGCCGAAGACATGACGAAAAGCAAGGCCCGCTGAAAAATCGCAGGTGCACGCCAGCGTGCGCGCAATTTCGGCCACGAGCACGAAGGTGCCATGTTGCCATAACCACGCCGGCGCGACGCCGAAGCTATCGCGGATGAGCCAACAAATACGCGCTGCGGCGATCAACGTCCAGGGAAGTCCGAGCAATCCACCACGCAACGCGTAGGCGAGGCGCACGACGGGTACCGCCAAGACAAACACGCTCAAGTCCGCCAATGAGCCGAAAAGAACAACAAAACTATGCAATCGCCCTTCCCGCAAATCCGTCAGGGCAACGACGATGGCCGGACCCGTCAGCACAAGACCGATAAGCCACGCCAAACCCTGCCAAAGGATACCTCGATAAGGCGCCTCTTCGGCGTCGAAAAGAGCGAGCTTGGCCGCCCGAGCCAACATGAAGGCGGCCGATACTCCGGCCAGGTTCGCGACGACAAATAGAATACGCCAGACCATTTCGAATGCGTGTGCCGCTTCAAAAGCAGCCCGAAGCGGCGGCACCAGGGCGAAAATATCGCGTATGACAAGACAAACGAACGTGATTGCATACAATGAAAATGCGTGGCGCATGTAATCGCCACGGGCAAACGACCGCGCGGCCGTGATGACGCCCGCACACGCCATGCATTTCGCAATAAGTGATACGTAATCGAATCCGTGAGTCCAATCGGACTGGGCCAACTGAACCCCGCACGAACCAATCAGAATTGCCGTGCACACCACGGGTAGCAGCAAAAAATGGCGGCGGCTCATTGTCCGGCCTCCTTTTGAATGAGCCGCAAGACGACATCGCTGCGTTCACGTCCGAGAAACGTCTTCAGCATGGGTCGCAATGCTTCGACGACCGCCGGCACATCGGCGCACTGCAATGTCTCGGCGCCTCGTCCAAGCGCTTTTTGCGTATACGTTTTGACAGCCGCACGTCCGGTATGCGGCCCGAGGTACGTCGCGAGCCGTGACGCTATTTTTTCAGCGGTTTCGGAGAATTGTCGCGCCTCGGACATACCCGCGTCCCACCGTGGAGGTAGGTCGCGACGGTGCCGGTAAACATGACTGAGGGCAAGAGAAATAATCGGCGGTGGGGCGAAAAAAGTCGTCAATGCATCTGGGAAGACAGCAGCATCTTACGCTTTCGCCCGTCACGGCCTTGGCAGCGGATGCTCGCACGTGACCACGACTTTGTTTACTTCAAATGGAACCGAAGCGAATTCGACAAGGCCGATCGCATTGACCGGCAATTCAAAATAAACCGGCGGCAGCGGAGGACTCGGTTGCCCATAACCCGTACCGCATGAACCGGGACGCATCACGATTTGCTCATGAACGTTCGGATTGGGAACCAACACGACGATATGGCCGTTGGCTGCTTTTCCAAAAGAATACGCCATTTCCCGCTCGCAACTGCAACCGCCTCCAAGCATACAGCGATTGCCGGCGAAAATGATGTTTTCCTTTTTTCCTTTGCTCTCCAACAATCCCCCAATGCCGTCGGCGGACTTCCACGTATACTTCGCCTCCGGCCCATCCCCGATCATCGCGGGCTCCGGGCCTTGGGCCATGGGTTGGATCGATATCGCTTCGAGCTGCATGGACTTCAGCGCGTGCGCAATCGATTCGTCAAGGTTATCGCTGCTCTGCGGAATCGGCGCTTCTTCTCGAGCGACCTCCGCATTGCTTTTGGGCCCGCCATTTTCTCGAGATTGTCCCGAACAACCCACGACGAGTAAAAACACGCCCGACAAAAATCGACCACTTCGTACGCGCATGATGACGCGCAGCGTGCCTTGCGCGCGGGCAAGAGTCAACGATGATCCACGCATTACGCCGAAATCTTACCGTCGCGCCGCCCCGTCGAGCACCAAATTGACGAGACGCACCGCGAAATCATCATCCAATTGGCGCCTCTCCACAAAAACACGATGCAAAATCGCTCCCGCCAACGTAAACAAAAGCAATTCGAAATCCGCATTTGCCGACAGTTCGCCCCGACGCACCGCCCGCTCGATGACCACCCGCGGCATATCCTCGCCCAATTCTTGCCAAATCGAAGGCGTCTCGAGCCGATCGCCATCCACGAATACCGTTCGCACAACCCCCATTCCCCGCGCCGACGTAATGAATTGACCGACAATTTGAATCAATGCCAAAAGATCCGTACGTAATGCCCCCGTATCCGGCACATCCCGCACATGCTCCATCGAATGCGCAAGCGCCGCTCGCACCAATTCCTCTTTCGTCGACCAACGCCGGTAAATACTCGTCCGATTTACCCCCGATAATTCGGCAATCTCCGGAATACTCAACCGCTCGAACCCCACGAGCGCCAATTGCTGCAACGTCTCGTCCAACACCCGACGCACAACCGCATCACCACGTCGCCGAAGTCCACCCGTCCGAGAACTCGCTGCCACGCCGCCAGAATACACTTTCGAACACCCCAACGCAACTTTGAGTTGCACTCGGCTCCAAGACGATCTACAAAGCAACTTCTAGTTGCTTTATGAACACGGAGGCATTGTATGCGAGTCACGATTATCGCTCTGGGAAGTCGCGGGGACATTCAGCCGTATTTGGCGCTGGGCCTTGGTTTGAAGGGAGCGGGGCATGAAGCGCGGATGGTGACGACGGTGGATCACAAGGAGCTCGTCACATCGTATGGGCTCGAGGTTTGGCCTGTCGAACTGGACGTCAAAGCGGCGCTCAATCGGGACAAGACGAGTGCTTCCATCGAAGGCGGAGGCTTGGTCTCTTCATTTCGTGAATTTGCGGATATCGCTAAAAAGGGCGCCGAACTGAGCGCTCGGGTGGGGCTCGAAGCGGCCCAAGGTACGGATGCGGTTTTGGCGGGGTTTGGCGGAGTATTCATTGGAGAAGCCATTGCGAACAAACTCGGCATTACGCTCGTGCAGGCGTACAACGTTCCACTTTCGACGACGGGCGCTTATGGCGGCGCCTTGTTTCCGGGTTTGTCGTGGGGGCCGTGGTCGCGCCGCTTGAGCCATCGCTTGACCCGCGAGGCCATTTGGATGCTGATGCGTTCGTCGGGAAATCCCGCGCGGATGAAGATTTTTGGAACGCCTGCGGCATCATTGTTTGCGCCCGCGAATATCCCGGGTCTCGTTCCGGGAAAAGTTTTGTATGGATACAGTCCCGCCATTTTGCCGGATATGCCGGAATGGAAAGATTCGGTGGAAGTCACGGGGTATTGGTTCGCGGACGAACCCACGAATTGGACGCCGCCGGCGGGCCTCGAAGCATTTTTGGCGGCGGGTCCGAAGCCGGTCTGCATTGGCTTTGGCAGCATGACGCAAACGGATCCGGAAAAAGTGGCGCGATTGGTCGTCGACGCGGTCGCGCGTTCGGGGCAACGAGCGATCTTGTTGTCGGGCTGGGGAAACCTCACGGCCAATCAACGACCGGACACGATTTTTCAATTGGATAACGTGCCGCATTCGTGGCTGTACCCGCGTATGCGCGCCATTGTGCATCACGGAGGCGCGGGAACGACGGCCGCGGCATTTCGAGCCGGTGTGCCGGCGATCGTGGTGCCTTTTCACGGCGATCAGTTTTACTGGGCCAAACTCGTCGAAGATCTGGGGGTGGGTCCGAAAGGGATTCCGCGAACGAAATTGACGGTCGAACGATTGGCCAAGGCGCTCGATCGTGCCGCAAACGATTCCGCAATGGCCCAACGGGCCGCGGCGCTGGGCGTGCGTATTCGAAGCGAACATGGTGTTGCTCGCGCGATTGAAGCGATCGAGCGGCTTGTAAAAGCACGAACGAAATGACATCATGGTCTGGCCATGTCATTGTCCGATCCGATTGTCTTGGTACGCGTCGAAAAATACCACAAGCTTCTGACGGTCTTCGCCTGGGGTGCCAAAGTCACCTTTCGCGCAGGGGACGTGAGTTTTACCGCGAATTGCAGCAATCCCATTGGCGGGCTGAATTTGCTCGCGCCCGAAGCGGAAGAACGAGCGGCAGCGTATTTCACGCCCGGTCGGGAGCTGCTCCTCGAGCTGAGCTTATTCGATGCCGCATCGGGACACGTCGCCACGGTGCTCGAACCGCCCGTCGAATCACAAATACGTGAAATCGACGAACTCGATTGGGAAGTTCACGGCGTAACGACCTCGGAAGTCGACGAAGAGCAAGTGCTCATCGATTGCGGAGTTCCCATGTTGGCATTTTGGAATCGCGATCCCGTGCCCGCGGGCACGTACGCGCGTTGGACGGGTGAGATTCGAGCATACGTCGTAAAAAACCCCGAAGTCGAAACCTCGAAATGATGAGGCGCTAAAGCCCTTCTTTGCCGATTCGATTTTTAGGATTGGCGGCGTCTCGGGCCGCCTTTTCGTCGCGTTCGCGCCGTTCACTGTATCGATCGGTCAAGTAATCGACGTGATCGCGCATCAAGAGCGTGATTTTGTAAAGCTCCTCCATCACATCGACGACGCGATCCCGATACGAAGAATCCTTCATTCGGCCATCCTGCTCGAATTCGTCATAAGCTTTGGCGACCGACGATTGGTTGGGAATGGTGAACATGCGCATCCAGCGGCCGAGGATACGCAAGGCATTGACGGCATTAAACGATTGCGATCCGCCGCAAACCTGCATGACGGCCAGCGTTCGGCCTTGCGTGGGACGAATGGCGCCGATGCTGAGCGGAATCCAATCGATTTGGTTTTTCATGACGCCCGTGATCGTCCCATGCTGCTCGGGAGAGGACCAGACTTGGCCTTCGGACCATAACGACAATTCGCGTAACTCGACGACTTTGGGGTGCGTATCGGGCACGCTGCCATATACCGGCAATTCATGAGGATCGAAGAACCTGACTTCGGCGCCGAGGCTTTCGATGATTCGCGCGGCTTCTTCGGCAAGCAGACGACTGTAGGATCGTTTGCGTAACGAGCCATAAAGAAAAAGCAAACGCGGCGGATGCGTCGATCGAACAGGCCAAGGTACGGGCGGAACAACAAGGTCGGGCGGAGCCATGAGGCGTTCTTATCAAGGGGAACAAGATTTCTCAATCGAAATCTGTGCGTGGGTATTGAAGAAAAAAGAATTGGGTACGCTCGCTGTGATTTGAGCGCAAGGGAATTGATTACGCTCGCCTTGATTTGCGCGCAAGGGAATTGATTACGCTCGCCTTGATTTGAACGTTCGCTCCGCGCGCTAACAAGCGCGCTCCGCGAAG
>CAYSYX010000092.1:0-23781 GCA_964435055.1 uncultured Polyangium sp.
CGTTTCCACGTCGGGGTCGGCAAAATTCGCTGAATCACAGCGGAAAAACCTGAGTTTGTCAAGGCGCTACGCATCATTCCCACTCGATCGTCGCCGGAGGTTTGGAGGAGATATCGTACACGACTCGATTCACCCCACGAACCTCGTTGATGATCCGCGTGCTCGCTCGCGCCAAGACGTCATGCGGAATCCGTGACCAATCCGCCGTCATACCGTCCTTCGAATCCACCGCCCGCAACGCGATGACTTCGTCGTACGTGCGTTCGTCCCCCATGACGCCCACGGTTCGCACGGGCAAAAGCACACAAAAACTCTGCCAAACTCGCTCGTATTGACCCGACGCGCGCAGCTCCTCTTCGAAGATCGCATCGGCTTCGCGCAAGACGTGCAAACGCTCTTCCGTGAGGTTCCCAAGGCAACGCACAGCAAGGCCCGGACCGGGGAAGGGATGCCGCCACAACAGATGATGCGCAATGCCCATCGTCGCTCCGACCGCGCGAACTTCGTCCTTGAACAGTTCCCGCAAAGGTTCGACCAGACCCAGGTTCATCCGCTCAGGCAAACCACCCACGTTGTGGTGACTCTTGATCACTGCGCTCGGACCTTTGGCGCTCACGCTCTCGATGACGTCCGGGTACAACGTGCCTTGCACCAAGAAGCGGCAGTTCTCGATCTTCTTCGCTTCGGCGTCGAAGACGTCGATGAACACGCGACCGATGATCTTGCGCTTTTGTTCAGGATCCGTGACGCCCGCGAGCGCATCCAGGAACTGCTTGCGCGCGTCCACGTGCACGAGCTGCAAATGTTCGTGATCGCGAAACGTGCGGACGACTTGTTCGGCTTCGTTTTTCCGCAACAGGCCGTTGTCGACGAAGATGCACACGAGCCTGTCGCCCAGCGCTTTGTGGCACAACACGGCCGCAACCGACGAATCGACGCCCCCGGACAAACCACACACGGCCCGTGCGTCCGGACCAACTTTCGCTCGGATCGCCTCGACCGATTCGTCCACGAACGAGGCCGGCGTCCACGTCGGTTCGAGCTTGCACACGTCGAACAAAAACGCGTCGAGCAGTTCTTTGCCGCGTTTGGTGTGCACGACTTCGGGATGAAACTGAAGCCCGTACATACGGTGTTCGTCGTGAGCGATCGCGGCAAACGGAGTCGTGTCCGTCGTGCCCAACGTGGAAAAACCCGGCGGCGCTTCCGCGATTCGATCGCCGTGACTCATCCACACATCGAGCACATCGCCGTCGACAAACCTTTCGAACACACCCGCCGCCCGCGCGACCCGGACAAACGCCTGGCCGTATTCGCCCTCCGCACCTCGCTCGACGCGTCCGCCGAGCAGATGCGCCATGAGCTGCATGCCGTAACAGATGCCCAGGATCGGCACGTTCAACGAGGTGAGTACGTCCGGGGACAAACGCGGTGCGCCGTCACCGTAGACGCTCGCCGGACCTCCGGACAACACGATGCCGCGCGGAGCCATGGCTCGAATGCGCTCGATCGGCATGTCGAACCGATGCACTTCGCAGTAGACGGACGACTCGCGGATTCGGCGGGCGATGAGCTGGGTGTATTGCGAACCGAAGTCGAGGATTAGGATCGTGTCGCGGCGGGACGTGAGCATGCGCGCCGCGCTAGCACCGTTCTCGTCGGATCGCCAGCAGTTCAGAGCGGAATGGCCGCAGGGACAAACTCGGTCATGCCTTTGGGGACGGGGACATCCGCGTGCTTTCCGACAATCTCGGCAAGAGCTTTCGACAACCGTTCGGCTTCGGCCGGTTCGAGGCCGCTCGCCGAGTAAAACACTGCGTATTTGTCGGCTTTGGCCGGGGGCTCCGGGCCTTTGTCCGAAGCCAGCGCGATCCACAAACGCATCGTCGACCGTTCTTTGCGACACACCACGTTGAGCACGCCGCGATGAATCGCTTGAATCTCGGTCACTTCGCACCCATCGAGCGAACCTCCCACGACGAGCGGGGCGACGAGCGCCAGTTCATTCGGCCCCGCAGGAGCAACGACAGGGTTTGGCCGAGCAGAAGCACTCGTTGCGGGACCAGGCGCCGCTTCGGTCGATGACGACGAGCGCGAACAAGCGGGCAGGGAAGCCAACGCGAGCCAGGTTGCAGCGACAAACGTTTGTCGGAGATGTTGTCGATGAAAATGCTTGGAGTTCATACGAATCGACCCCGGACGAACACTTCAAGGAGTCGGGGGCGCGGGCTGTTCTTCGCCGCTGGAGGGCGGTGCGGGCGGTGGCTCCGGCGGGTTGGATCCCGGCAAATCGAACGTTCGCGGAGCTTCGTACTGCGGCGGTGGACCTGAAGGCGGTTTGCCCTTGGGACGCGGCGGACCGCCGCATGCCAGGCCGAGGAGCGATGTCGCCACGACAAACATGATCGGCGCGACAAACTTCATATTTTCGTTCCTTGAGGCTTCTTTTTGGTGGTGACCGGAGGCGTCGGTTCGTCGTCGTCCGGATCCGGCGGCGTACCGAAAGGACTCGGAGGAATCACCGGCTCCGATGGTGGCGTCGGCTCCAGGGTATTTCCCGGTTTGGGATCGATTTTCTGCTCGATGCCTTCGGAACGATTCGGCCGTGGGGGGCGAGGTACGGGTTTGGGGTCGACGTCGGCGCCCACTGCGCCCGGAGGGGCCATCGGGATGCCCGTGGACGTCGGGACCGCCATGGCTTGGAGTTCTTCGTCTTTGCTCCCGCAACCCAGCGAAACGAGCGCCAAAGCGACGAACCCAAGGGGCGCAAGCGACCGCAGACAACTTCGCACGTGGCTACGCTAGCACGGCATTGGCTCATCGCGCGGCTCCGCGTTAGCTTTCGCGCCCGTGGAAACCACCGAGTCGAAGGACCGTTTGAAAGAGGCTTGTTCGCGCGCTCGTTCAGCCGCTCGCGCGCTCGCGCGTGCCCGTCGCGCACAGAAGGATCGCGTGCTCCTCGAGCTGGCTGAAAAGCTCGAAGCCGCGGCGGCGGAGGGGTCGGAGCTCGCGCAGGCCAATGCGCAGGACGTTGCCGCAGCTCGAGCCGCAGGTTTGTCCGAAGCTCTCGTCGATCGTCTCGTGCTCGACGGTCCGCGCATTCGGGCGATGGCCGGCGCGGTGCGTGAAATCGCGTCGTTCGACGATCCGGTCGGAGAAGTTTTGGGGATGAAGCAACGCCCGAACGGGATCGAGGTTGGTCAAGTACGCATCCCGCTCGGCGTGATCGCGATGATTTACGAAGCTCGGCCCAACGTCACGATCGACTCGGCGGCGCTTTGTTTGAAGAGCGGCAACGCAACCTTGCTTCGCGGCGGCAAAGAAGCGGCGAAATCCAACCTGGTGCTCGGAAACCTGGTACGGTCGGCGCTCGCTGCCGCTGGTTTGCCCGAGGACGGTGTGATCATCATTCCACCGACGGATCGTGAAGAAATCAAGACGCTGGTGGGTTTGGCGGGGATGATTGACCTCGTGATCCCGCGTGGCGGCGAGGGGCTCATTCAGTTCGTCACGGAACATGCGCGCGTGCCCGTGATTCAGCATTACAAGGGGGTTTGTCATCTCTACGTGGACGAACACGCGGATCTCGAGATGGCCCTGCAGCTGGTCGAAAACGGCAAACTCAGCCGTCCGGGCGTATGCAACGCGCTCGAATGCGTGATCGTGCATCAACAGGTGGCCATCGATTTTTTGCCGAAACTCTGTCGGATGGCCGCAAATCGGAACTTGGAGCTGCGGGGGGACGAAGCGAGTCGCGTCGTTCAGCCGGCGATCAAGCCGGCGGCGCCGGATGATTTCGGGCGTGAGTTTCTCGCGCCTATTTTGGCGGTGCGGATCGTTGGATCGTATGAAGACGCCCTCGCCCACATCGATCGCTATGGTTCACAACACACCGAAGCGATTTGCACGAAGGACCACGCGAAAGCGCGGCGATTCTTGCGGGATGTCGACGCCAGCTGCGTGCTCGTCAACGCATCGACGCGATTCAACGATGGCGGACAGCTCGGTTTGGGTGCAGAGATTGGCATTTCCACGACGAAGCTTCATGCCTACGGCCCGATGGGTCTCGAAAGCCTGACGGCTCGAAAGTGGATCGTGTTCGGCGAAGGACAAACTCGGTAGTATCGCGACGTAAGTAAGTTTGTCAGGGGCAGCGAGGTAGAATTTTGGTTACGAAAAAGCGGTCGGAGGACGAGGGGCAAACCCCTGGTCCCGCAAAACGGACGACGAAAAAAGCGGCTTCCAAGCGAACGGGTGAGGCAAAAGAACCGCGTCGGGCGGTGGAAGCAGCGGTCTCGACGGGGACGAAAAAAACAGGTCGTCCCAAACTTCGTGCGTCCCATGCGAACGCATCCGAAGGTGGACGAGGCACCGGCGGAGCGGTTCGACGCACGACGATCGGACGCAGCTCAGCGAGTGGCGCGAACGCTCGAGGACCCGCGGTCCGCAAGGCGCCTCTGGCCTCGCCCAAACGCACGCAGCCACGGAAAGCTCCGCCGGAGACGCCGAGCGCCGCGCGCCAATTGGCCCTCGATATCGCCGCCGCCGGCCTCGAGAAAAAAGCCGTCAATTGCGAGCTCATCGATGTGCGCGGACGCGTCGATTATGCCGACTTCCTCGTCATCATGACCGGACGCAGCGACCGGCACGTCGCTTCGATTGCGCAAGGTATCGAGGAAGAACTCGGCAAAAAGAAGATGGCGCCGATCTCGATCGAAGGCATGACCGCCGCCGTTTGGGTGCTCATCGATTACGGCGATGTCGTCGTGCACGTGTTCCAAGAGGACGCACGGCAATTGTACGACATTGAAGGATTGTGGATGGATGCCGGTCGCGTGACGATGCCTGCGGAGCCCGGACAAACCGCGTCTCGTGTCGCGGCCCCCAAGCCCGAAGAATCCGCCGAAACGTCGGATGAAGAAGACGAATCCGACGACGACGTGGACGACGTCTGATCCATGCGCATCCTCATCGTGGCCGTGGGCAAGGTGAAGGACAAACCTCTGCGCGCGGCCATCGATGAATACGTCGGGAGGGTTCGTCGCTTCGTACCGTGTGACGAAGTGGAATTGGAAGACGCTCCCGCCGCACGTCTCATCGAAAAGTTCAGCCAAAAAACCGTTGGAGCTACGACGATCGCCATGGAAGTTCTGGGACGAACGATCGATAGCCCGACGTTTGCCCGAGAGCTCGAACGCGGCGGGTCACGCGGGAAGGGGACCGTGGCGTTTCTCATCGGCGGTGCCGATGGAATTCCTCCGGCGATTTCCCAAGCCGCGCATGATCGGTGGAGTTTGTCCGGACTGACATTCCCGCATCGTTTGGCGCGGCTCGTCTTGGTGGAACAAGTCTACCGAGCCATGACGATCCTGCGCAATGAACCGTACGCGCATTGATCCAAGACAAACGATTGTCGGGACAATGTAGGAGGCTCAAGCTTTCGCTTGGGCCTTTTCTTTTTCTTTCGCGCGCCTGTACGCCTCGCGCTGTTCGGGCGTGGGCGGTTTGCCGAAGATGTACGCAAGGCCGATCGACAGGATGTAGAGGACGATCATCGGCACGGCCATGATGATCTGGCTCGTCATGTCGGGCGGCGTGAAGACCGCGGCGATGATGAACGCGAGCAAGACGAACCAGCGGGCGAATCGGAGGAGGTGCAAGTAGTTGACGATGCCCGCGATGGACAAGAACAAGAGGAACAACGGCAGCTCGAAGACGATCCCGAACGCCAAGAGCAGCTGCAACGAAAAGTCGATGTACTCGCCCATCATCACCGTCGGGACGATGGCGATGCCACCTTCGCCGAGCGGCCCAGACAAACTCAGGAAGTAGTTGAATGTGATGGGAAACGCGGTCGTGTAGGCAAACAGTCCGCCGCCGACAAACAAGAGCGTCGACAGCAAGACGAACGGAATGACAAACTTCTTTTCGCGCGCGTAAAGTCCGGGCGCGACAAACGACCACACTTGGTAGGCGATGATCGGCGTTGCCGCCGCCAAACCGGCGACCATCGAGAGCTTGATGTACGCGATGACGGCACCGCCCGGAGAGCTGAAGTGCATCGTGCCGTCGCCCGTGAGGCCCTGCTCCTTCCACGCGCGCTGAAATGGAATCGTCATCAATTTCAGCAGCTGCGGCGCGAACGCAAACGCTCCGAACGCTCCGACGATGAGCGAAATCATGCAGACGGTGAGGCGCTTGCGAAGTTCGTCCAGGTGCTCCCAGAAGCTCATCGGAGAGCCGCCGTCGTCCTCTTCGTCGATCGTCGGCGCAGGTTTGGCCGGTGAATTTCCACCCTTGGGCGCGGTTGAACTCATGTCGAGGTTGCGCCTCCCGAACTCGAATTCGTGGCTCCGAAATTCATGGGATCACTGGTTGCGACAGCGCCATACGGGGTCGCTTCATCGGCGGTTGCTCCGTACGCGTCGCATCCAAGCATCGGATATTCGCGTTCACGCGCGACTTTTCCCACTTGTTCTTCGATCTTGAGCGTTGGTTGCGCCAAACCGGGGTTTGACCCGGCGGGTTTGTCCACGGGCGCCGGCATGCCCGGCGACGAACCCGTTCCAAGGCCCGGTCGTGATTCGATGGGCAGCTTGATCGACGATGTCACTCCAGGCCGCGACGGCCGACTGGCCGGTGCGATGGGAGGAATGATCGCGGCTGTTTTTGCCGCAGTGATCACGGGAGTTCCAGGATTCGACGGCGGTATCGCGGGCGCTTGCGCCATGCGTTCGAGGCCATCGAGCACGTTGATGTTCTGAAGCGAGCGTATCTCTTGGATACTGCGATCGATGCCCTCTTCTCGCATGAGCTGATCGATGCCGCTTTGGGCACGCAGATCGGAACTCATGCGGCGGATACGTGACACCCACTGTCCCGCCGTGCGCATCATGCTCGGCAATTGACGCGGGCCGACCACGACGATCGCCACGATGGCGAGCAGGACGATTTCTCCGAAGCTCAGGCCGAACACGCGACGAAACTAGCGCGCTACGGGGTCCGGATCCACCGGCAGCCGTCGACGACGCTCTTTCACGAGGGGACGAGCGAGTTGACCGCAGGCGGCTCCCACGTCTCCACCGCCGGAATATCGGACAATTGCCCCAACCCCACGCTCCAACAAGGTCGCCCGAAAAAGTTCCAGGCGCTGCGACGGTGAGAATGGGTCCGCGTCGCCACTCGACCCGATGGAGTTGTACGGAATCAAGCTGAGACGCGGACGAACCCCGTTGGTTGCGGCAAACGAACGACACAGATCCGCGAGCGCAATCGCGTCTTCTTCCGCGTCGTTCACGTTCGCCAAGAGCGTGTACGCAAACATCGGCGAATGCTTCGTCGCTCGTGCATGTTCCCCCGCAGCTTCCATCACTTCGGCGAGCGGATGAGCATCGTCGATGGGCATGATGGAACGACGACGGTTTGACCGAGCAGAACCGATCGAGACGCCAAGACGAACCCCCGGTACTTCCCGCATCAACAAACGAATGCCCGTGGGCAAACCCGACGTGCACACCGTGATGTTGCGCATATCGATCGCCATCGCGCTGGGATCGCTCATCACCCGAATCGCCGCGATGACCCGCTCGACGTTCGCCAACGGTTCGCCCATGCCCTGGAAAAGCACTCCATGCGTGCGCGGCTTGATGCCCGCCGTCACGAGATGCGCGGGAGGTTCGTCCTGGAGATCCATACGTACGCGACGAACCTGTTCGAGGATCTCCCACGTCTCCAAGTTTCTTCCGAGGCCCATGCGGCCCGTGGCACAAAAGGCACATGCCAGCGCGCAGCCCACTTGGGAAGACACGCAAACCGAAAAACGCCCCGGTTCTTCGAGCGGGATACGCACGGTTTCGATGATCGCTCCATCGGCGAGACGAAAGGCGTACTTGACAAACGGATCTTGCAAGCTGGCCGAGCGCATCTCCAAGTCGATCGACGGCACGTGCCCGGCGGCACGGACCGCATCCAGGGCTACTCGGCGAATCGTCGCCGGCGCGCGTGTGGGCAAACCGCCGGTCCGATGCACGAGAGACACCAAACGTCGCGCGTCGACGAGTTCGATGTTGCAAACCCGGACGAGTTCGTCCGGAAGAGTGGCTTGAAGGGCTATCGGCACGAGGGGACTTTCTCTTAGCGGAAGCGCCGGTGCGAATCGAGGGTGCATCGACGGTTCGCTCTTCCCCGCGCCGCACAGGGGCTCTACCGTCAGGGCTGCATGGTCGTTCGTCGTGGTTGGGGTTTGCTGGCGGCGATGGTTGCGCTCGCGAGCGCACGTGAGGCGCAGGCGTCGCCGGAAGACGTGTTTGGTTTCGGGCCGCGAACCATGGCGATGGGTGGCGCAGGCGCGGCCTTGGGAAGCGGATTCGAAGCGGTGTGGGGCAATCCGGCGCTGCTCAGTGTGTCGCGTGAACGTGAACTGAACGTGGGGTTTCTCGGCGCGGTTTTCGATCTGCGAGCTCCTCGGCGCATCAGTTACAACCCGCTCGCCGGGAGCTTCATCGGCGCGGTTTTACCTGTACCGTTTGGCGGGGCGCTCAAAGATCGCGTCACGTTGGGCCTCGGGTTTTTCACGCCGTTCGATGTGATCGTTCGCGGCCGCATCCTTTATCCCGAGACGAAACAGTTTCTCCTGGCCGATCGAACGGCGTCGGTCGCCGTGCAAGTCGCGATGGGGATCGACGTCGGGCACGGGATTCGTGTCGGCGGCGGTTTTGCCGCGCTTGCCGCACTGACCGGTTCGGTGCTCGTGGCGACGGATGCCTCGGGACGTATCGGCACGGTCGTGGAAGACACGCTCGTCGCGGCCTACGGACCGCTGTTGGGTTTGTCCTACGAACGTAGAGGATATCGCGCGGGGCTCACGTTCCGGGGCGAACTCTCGGGGCGCTTCAACGTCGTCATCGATGTGCGGGATCTCGGGCAGATCGTGGTTCCTCCGCTGAACATTTCGGGGCTCGCGCAATACGATCCGCTGCAAGTGGCCATCGAAGCGGCGCGGATTCGCGGACCTTGGCAAATCACAGCGGGGCTCACGGTCAAACACTGGAGCGCGTATCCGGGGCCCGCTGAAGCGACCGTGCGTTGTCCCGAGATCGATCCCGATACGGGAGAACCGCCGACGGAACCTTGTGGAGCGCTCGTTCCTACGCCCGTGAACTATTCGGACACGGTGGTCCCGCGCGTGGGTGTGGAACGTTCGCTCGATGTTGGAACACGTGTGCGCATGGCGCTGCGGGCCGGGTATTTCCTGGAGATCTCGCCTTCGCCCGAGCAAACGAAAGTGCGCAACCTTTACGACAACACGCGCAGTGTGTTCGGCGTGGGGTACGGCATCGAGCTCGAGGCGCCGATGCCGCGGATTCGCTTCGATGTGGCGACGCAGGTGCACGTGCTGCATCCGCGGACGCACGTGAAAGACGGTGACGTTTCTCCGGACAATCCCGGAGCGCCCGAAGTGCGATCGAGCGGTTTTGTGTACGCAGGCGGAGCAACGCTCGGGGTGGGGTTCTGATGGCGCGCGTGAAGTTTGTCGCTGCGGCGTTTGTCGCGCTTGTCTTGGGGCAGGCTGGTGAAGCTCGGGCCGGCGCGCCCGGTACGTACGGATTCTTCTCGCGTTCGTCCGCGCTGGGTGGAGCGGTTGCCGCGGATGCGACGGATCCTTCAGCCTGTTTCTACAACCCGGCGGCGCTTGTCGGTGCGCCGGGTCTGGGTTTGTCCGTCGGGTACATGTACGCGGACAATCGCTTGCGGATCAACGGCAAGGACAACGATGTCGTCGATGTGCATGGACTTACCGCGGGAATTGTCGCTCCCGGAAAGATCGGTCGTACACCGTTCGCGTTCGGCATCGCGACCTATCTGCCCGACGATGGTTTGTCGCGTATCCGTGCGTTGCGTCAAGAAACACCGCGCTGGGAGCTGTACAACGATCGCCCCACGATCCTCTTCCTCACGGCTCAAATCGCGTTTCGTCCGTTTCCGTGGCTCGAGATCGGCGGAGGTCTTGGATTTTTGGCGGCAACACGCGGTCGCTTTGGGATTCGTGGGCAAGCGAATATTTTACATCCGTACGATTCGCTGCTCGAACACGAAGTCGACGCGGACTTGACTTCGATTCGTTATCCGATCGCGGGCGCTCGTTTCAAACTCGCGCGGTTTGGGTATTTCGGCCTGACGTACCGAGGCGAAACGAAGCTGAATTTGTCGCTCGAAGCGAACTTGGCGGGCGTCGTGAACTTTGCGGGTATCGATGTTCCGCTGACGTACGCGCTCGCGACGCGCACGATCGATGCGTTCCAGCCGCAGCAGGTCGTGGCGGGTTTGTCATTCCAGGCGGTGAAACATTTGCATGCCAACGTGGATCTGGGATGGGTCAATTGGTCGGCGTATGAAAGCCCGACGGCGCAAACGACGGCGCATCTGGCGGCCGAGCTGCCTCCCGGGGTGAACATCGAACTTCCGGCGGATCCCAAGGCGGTGGATGTCGTTCCACCCGCGTTCAAGGATCGCCTCGTGCCGCGTGTGGGTGTCGAATACATGCTGGGGTTTGGCTCGGAACGTAAGGTGAGCGGTCATGAAAAACCCATGCGAGCGTTCGAGGTTCCGTTGCGCTTGGGGTACGTCTACGAAGAGTCGCCGGTGCCGCCGCAGACGGGCCGGACAAACTTCGTCGATACGGATCGGCATACGGTTTCGTTCGGTACGGGCATCGCGCTCAACGCGCCGTCAGCGATTTTGCCGGGATCGTTGCGGCTCGACGTGCACGCTGCGGTGTCGGTGTTGCCCGAACGGATCACGTACAAGGCAAACCCTGCGGATTTCGTGGGCGATTATCGGGCCGACGGGACGATGATCACCGGTGGTGCGACCGTCACGGCTTCGTTTTGAGGGAAAGTTGAGTTGGCAATGCGGTCCATTCTCGGTTTGTCCGCCCGGGAGGGTTTGATTTGTTTGGCGTCGCGGCACCCCGAACTCGCCCGTTCGGGGCTCAAACAGCGGGGCTCCGCCGCAAACGCCCAAAAATCAAACCACTCGCAGGGCTGCGTCGAACAGCAGAAAAACCTGGTAGACACGCATCTGGGAGCCTCGCTCATGGGTTTGTCTCGTAAGCACTTCGCGCTGGGAACTTTGGCGCTGCTTGCGTCGGCGTGTGCGACGCTCGCGGATGCCGCATCTGGAGGCGACCATCTGCCGAACGCCGGCGCCGGTCCGTTTCGCGCGTTGAAGGCCGAAGAAGTGGGCAATTTGCGCTCCGCTCCGAACGTGCTCGTCGATGATCAGGTGTTTCCACGCGACGGCACCGTGCTCGATGCCGATGGAGATCTCGGTACGCCGGAAATTTTCGGTTACTTCGCGGTGACGCCGAGAGTTCCGATGACCGAACCCGATCCGAAAGCTCCTCCGCGGGCGATTGTCAGGGTCGATGCGCTCGATGGTCGATCCTTCGAGCGGGATTACGTGACGGTCCTCGAAGTGCAGGAACCTTGGGAAGGGGCGAGTCTTGGAGCGCCGGCGGCGATTCGTGTCGGGGGTGAGGTTTTTCTTTACTACACAGCCGCAGGAGGCGTAGGTTTGGCGCGAAGTACCGACGGGAAGACGTTCACGCGCGAGTCCGGGCCGGTGCTCGCGCCTGTGTCGGGCACGTGGGAAGGCGGGGCCGTGCCTGCAAATCCCGGCGTCGTGCAGCTCGATGACGGTTCTTTCCGGATGTTTTACGACGTCACCGATGCCGGCGGAGTTCGGCGCATCGGCGAAGCGTCGTCGACGGATGGTTTGTCCTGGATGCGAGTGGGCGATGCACCGACGCTCGAACCTCGCGTCGATACGAATCCCGATGACCCGCTGTACGATGGCGATTCGGTGGGCGCGCCTTATCCGGTGCTGGGGAAATCGTCGGAAGGGCGGAGTGTGTTGCGGGTGTATTACGAAGCGCAGGACGCGCTCGATCGGCGCGCGATAGGTTTGGCCGCCCGGTACGATCCTGTGGCGGGGGCCTTTGAACGAGCCGTGGGGCCGGTGTTCAGTGGTTCGTTCGGTCCGGGGCAACCGTGTGTCCTGGTTTGTCAAGGATACTCGTTGCTGCTCGTGACGCAGCTCGAGGGGCGCTCCAAGAGCGAACAAATTCCAGCCGTTGCTGCGGGGATTTCTCCCGCCGATGCCGTGTTGCCGCCGCGTACCAAATGACGCTCGCGCGGAAGGGGAAATTCGAGTCTCCGGCAGGCTTTACAGTGGCCCGGTGGGTATGATGTAGTCGGCTGTTGACGGTTTGACGGTCTTGCCGTTGCGGCTCGACGCAGCGCGATTCTTTATTGGCTTTTTTGCAGGCTCATCATGGTGGAAGGCGATCGAATAACGCCGCAATTGAAGCTCGAGCGGTTGCTTGGAAAGCCGGGGACGTCTCGTATTTGGGTTGCTCGGGACGAAAACCTTGGCAAGGACGTTGCCGTCAAGGTGCTCGACAAACCATTGCCGCGTCATTCGCCTCAATTTCACCGGTTTCAGCGTGAAGCCGAGGTTGTGGCGCACATCAAGAGCGCCCATGTCGTGCACGTATGGGCGCATGGAACGACGGCATCGGGCGTGCCGTTTCTCGAAATGGAACTGCTCGAAGGCGAAGACTTGGCGCGGCGGATCGAGCGGGATGGGCCGATGTCGCTGCACGACGTGGCCAGACTCGTCAGCCAATTGTCGCGAGGGCTCGGCAAAGCTCATACGTTGGGGCTGGTGCATCGAAACGTGAAACCATCGAATATTTTCTTGGTGCCGGCGGATGGATCCTTCGACGCCAAAGTATTGGATATTGGTTTGTCGAGTGGTTTCGAGCCGGCCATGGGCGGGCGAATTCCTACAGGATCCAAAGCCGAAATGGCTCCGCCCGCGCATGCCAGTCCGGAACAAATTTTCGGGGTGAAAGAAGTCGATTTTCGCGCCGATTTGTGGGCGATCGCCATCGTCGCGTACGAGGCTTTGACCGGACGAACTCCTTTTCGAGCTGAAAACATCGAAGCATTTTCCAAAGTCCTCGAGGAAGGGACGTTCGATCCGCCGTCGCGAATCGTGCCGTCGATTCCCGCGTCGGTCGATGCTTGGTTTGCCAAAGCATTGCAGCGGGATCCTTCGGCCAGGTTTGGCGGGGCGAAAGACTTGGCCGATGCATTCGCACGAGCGGCGGGGATCGACCCGCATGAACGATTAAATAGGCCATCCTTTGCGCCGCCGGTCGCGGGCGGGCGTGGGGCCCTTCACTCCGTGCCGGATCTCGGCGTCGGCCGTGTTTCCGTAACGGGTTTGTCCGCAAAAGACGTCGCTCCCGAAGGCGTGACCGTCATCGCGGCGAGTCCCAAATCACGCTCGTCGTCGTCGGTGCTGATGGCCGTTTTGGTGATGATCGGACTGGGAACGGTGATTGCGGGATTGATGCTGATGCATCGTTGAAGCGCGGAAACTCAGCGCACTTCGAATCCCGGCGCGCCGCGAGTGCCGACGGGTAATGCGCCGACGAGTCGAATCATCGTCCACACCGTACCGGCCAATTTGCGCAATTTCGATTGCCCCACACGCTCCTGATAATCGATGGGCATTTCCACGACGCGATAACCGCATTTCGCCGGAAAGAGCAACGTATCGATCGGAATCGCGTCGCCTTCGCCATCGAAATCGAATGCGCGAATGACGCTCGCTCGATAGGCGCGCATGCCGCTGTGCACGTCGCACGTGGGAACGCCGTGCATCGCATGCGCCATTGCGGCGAAACTACGATTGGCGATGTAGTTTGGCAGGGGCATTGCTTCGGGTTTGGTCCGCGTGCGAGCGCAATTGACCACGTCAATGCCTTCTTCTTCCACCATTCTCCGTAAAACCGGGATGTAGTTCGTCGGATAGGTGAAATCGCAATCGAGGTAAATCAACAAATCGCTTTGCGCGGCGGCTTCGTACATCAGCAGTTCCATCGCCGGCCCGTGGCCTCGAGGAGGAACCTGACGCAATACGCGCGCTCCAAGCCTTGCGGCGATTTCCGGGGTTTCGTCTTTCGAACTGTCGACGCAAAGGATCTGGGCATCCGGCGCGACTTGCCGAATTTCCCGAATCATCGCTTCAATGCTCTCTTTTTCATTCATCGTCAGCATGCCGACGGTGAGACGCATTTTCCGCGGACGAAACGGTTTTCGCGCAATGAATACGTGCTGAAATGCCAATAACTCGGGCGCTCGAGCGGCGACGACATCTTCGACCGGACGAACCAATCCTTGATAAACCTTGTAAGGCAAGGACTTGCGCATGCTTTCGGGATCCGAAGTCGTCGTTCCGAGCGCCGTCGTCGCCGACAAAACGAGGTCTTTGGCCGCGCGAACGACCATCGGGTTTTGCTCGGTACGCAGCACTTCGAGGCCCGCGCTTTCGATCATGCGTTGCCCGGATTCACGCGTGAAAAACCGCAAGTGCGTGTCGTCGAGAATGCCGCTCTTGGTGTAGTCGAATCGGCCGCGCATCAGGTTGAGCCGAATGGGCCAGGCGGCGATGTTCGGCAGAGAAACAAGGGCCTGACCATCGTCGCTCAAGTACGGGAGTAGGCGCCGAAGGACTCCGACCGGATCGGGGACGTGTTCGAGCACGTCGGCGAAAAGCATCAGATCGAAGGTTCGTCCTTCCAGACCTTTGCGGACGGCTTCGTCGCTCGTGATGTCGATGGAGAGGACTTCGTCGAGGCGTTCTTTGGCGCGAGCCCGTGTGGCCTCGACAATCTCGATGCCGGTGACCCGAGCGCCTTTTCGCTTTGCGGCAAGGCCGTTCAAGCCTACGCCGCAACCCACGTCGAGCACGGTGCGTGGTCGTCCAAGCGCGCTGATGAGCGCGAGGTTTTCTTCTTCGACCGTGTACTTCACGTCGCTCGACGCGAAGGATCGATCGGCACTGGAGGACGTCTCGGTCACGCGCGGCTACCTACCACGATTTGCCCATGCCGCGTTGAACTCGCGAATGGTCTCGTCGGTTTTGGGGTTGTGGAGCATTTTGCGAAGGATGGTCGGGGTGACCGTGACGATGTGCGAGCCTTGTTCCAGGGCTTCGTTGACATCCATCAAGTGCCGCACGGAGCCGACGATGATTTGAGCCCCAAGTTTTTCGCGATCGAGTTGTGCGCGGGTTGTCGCGATGATCGGGCGTACGTCGTACCCCATGTCGCGCACGCGTCCGCTGAAGATCGACACGTAGGTGCCGCCCGCGAGAGCCGCCAAGTAGGCTTGGTTGAAGTTCATCAAGCAGGTGACGTTCGTCGCGATGTTGATCGCGGCAAGGGCATGCGTGACGCGTAAACCCGTTTCGCTGAACGGTACTTTGATGACGATGCGTGAAGGCGCCCAAGCGTGATAACGCAGGGCTTCCTCCATCATCGTTTCTTCGGTTTCGCTGGTGAGTTCGACCGAGACAGGCCCGATGGACACGGCGATGACTTCGCGAATGCGTTGTTCGAGGTCTACATTGCCGGCTTCGCGCGCGATGATGAGCGGGTTGGTCGTGACGCCCTTGACCACACCCCAAGCGAAAATATCCTTGATTTCACGCGGGTCCGAACTGTCGAGAAAAAGCATGCGTACCTTCTGCCGTGGACGAGCGGCGCGAAGGATAGATCATTCTGTCCGGAGGGCGAGAAATTTGAGCGGCGGGGTATCGGAGGTGCAGGGATGCCGATCGTCCCTGTCAGAGCTTCATTTCGGTTCGGTCAACGTATAGTCGATGTTGCCCGCTTGGACGCCGCGCCAGATGCCATTGGCCGTGAACGTTTGTCCAGTCAACTTTGAATACCCCGAGATGGTGTAGGGAACATCGAGCTTCGTCATGCTGATGGCGGCTTTCGAGTAGACCCGTTTGCCCGGAGGAACGACAACGGGCATGTTGTAGGATCGCGTGTCTTCACGGGACTGGTTTGTTCCATACGTCCAGGTGTTTGTCGTGGATGCACTGATCGTGATCGAGCCTTGAGCGAAGACGGGGGTTCCGAAGTTTTTCGTTCCCGAAACGCCGAAGCTCAGGCTGTGTTGATGTTCGAAGCTCGATGACTCCGTGGCTTTGCGGGTGAACACCGCCGTCATGGTTTGTGTCGAGCTCGTGTCGTTGAACACCGAGGCTTCGCTGATGAATTCAGGCATTGTGGCGGCCAAGCCGGAGCTCGTGTGAAACTGGAGGGACGTGATTTCAATGTTTTCCGGGATGAGCATCCATTGTTGTCGGCCGGAATAGTCGTCGGTGGTCCACAAGTCGACGCGGCTGCCGTCACCCGCGCAACTGAGCAACACGCGCCCGGTATTCACGCCGCCTTTGACGCGCACGTGAAAAGCGCCCAATTCGAGCGGTTCGAGGATCCAGCGTTGGCGTCCGGAGTTGTCGTCGGTGGTCCACAAGTCGACGCGTGCGCCATCGCCCCCGGTGCTCAAAAGCACTCGGCCGTTGGTTACGCCGCCCAGAACGCGAATGTTGTAGGTTCCATCGGACAATTTTTCGAAACGCCATTTCTGACGGTTCGAATCATCGTCGATGTTCCAAAGGCTGACTTCACCAATGCCATTGGTGCTCAGCAGACGACGATCGTTGGAGATTCCACGATAAACTTGGACGTTGTAAACAACGCCGGGAACAGGCTGGGAAGGTAGAGGCATTGTTTCAATGTTCAGGAAGCGGGCTCGACTGTCAAGCCGTCAACGCTGGGGCGTCGACAATTGTCATGGCGCGTATGCGGGCGCGCGTGACATGGCCCAGAAAAACCAATGTACGGTTCAGGCGCGTCGATGGAGAGGATTCAAGATATGCCGCGCCAAACTGTCGATACGGGCGGCGGAGGCGTCCGGGCGAATCATGGGGATTTCGTCGAATCCTGTTTTGACCGGGCACATTTCGCAGCGGCCGAGGTCGAAAATCAGTCCCGCCTGCATTCCGGCACCTCGAGCAGCCAATACATCGACCGAGGCGTCGCCGATCATCCAGGACTTGGCCGGATCGAGGTTCAGTTTTTCAATCAATGCGATCAGCATGCCGGGATGAGGTTTTCGACACGTGCAATTGCGGACCAACGATGCGTCGCCGCCCGGACCGCCTTCGGTATGGTGGAGACAAACCTCGACGGCTTCGATTCGCACGCCATGTTCGGCCAGGCGATCCACGACGGCCTGGTTTGTCCGGTTGATTGCTTCGAGGGACACTTGGCCTTTGGCCGCGCCCGGTTGATTCGTGGCCATGGCCAAGACGAACCCGGCGTCCTGCAACAGGCGCAACCCTTCCACGACGCCTTGGAAAAAGCGCACATGATCGGGATGAAAGGCGCTGACGACGGCGCCGAGCTCTTCATCGCGAACGAAGTCGATGAGCGTTCCGTCGCGATCGAGGATGATACCGGCGCGCTTGGATTGAGTGGACGGCATGACGAGGCGCCTCATAGCGCAAAGTCGGGCGGTGGGGTAGGGAATACGTGGTAAGGGCGGGTCGAGCGGATGCTTTGGCGTGTCCGGAGGCGAGCGGATGATCCGGCGTGTCTCGAGGCGAGCGGATGAGCCGGCATGGTCGCTCGATGCGTTCATGATCCGGCCGTCGGCACGTTTCTCGACCGCGCGCATTGTGCGCCGTTGCCCTACAATCCACACGATCCCAACAACGTCTGGCGAAATCTTTGAATTACGGTGAAGGCTTTTTCGCTCCCCGTTCTTCCCGAAAAAGTCGCAACGCAAATTGCCCCGCCGGATGCGCCCGCAATTCTTCCACCATCACTTTCATTTTCGGAGGACAAACCTCGAGCGTCGGCAACGGTCCGCCATATTCCGCAGGCAACAGGATCACCGCCGCCAACGAAGCAAATGTGATATCCGCCGCGGTCAATCGATCGCCGACAAGATACTTGCGACCGTCGGACAAACGTTGCCCCACTTCATCGAAAATCCGTCGCATGTCGCGTAATGAGGAAATCTCCGTTTCGGGACTCATCCCCAACCTCCAGGCCATCAACATGCGGACGAAGCCGAACATCACTTTACCAATCAACATTTGATAACCCGGCACGTAATTCTCCAAAATGGAAAGCGCCAGGTTCTTGTTCGGCAAGAGCTGCACATACACCCATAAACGTGTCGCCGGACCAAGAATTTCGTCGAATCGCGCTTCGAGTTTCTCCACGTCGGTCCGATATGGTTCTTCCAGCGGAAACAGTTTTTGATCGGGCGCTGCAAACGTATCGAGGTAATGCAAAATGTCTGTTGAATCGTCGAATTTACCGCCGCGGGATTTCAACAATGGCGTGGTGCGTTTGCCCCCGCGCAACAAAGTCGCCGGTAAATGCAACATCGGCAAATGGGCTTCTTCCGTGTAAAAAATGTCGAGCCGATCCAACGCCCACCGCGCTTTTTCGCAGTAGTGGCTCTGAGGAATCGTCACGAGCAAAAATGGTTCGTCCTTCGCTGCGGATTTCATGGCACCCCCGGCACGATGGAACGATGATATCGATGGGAGGGGGCTCGTGTCAATCGCTCATGCTCACCGTTTCTTGCAGGCCGGTGCTCTCACGCGCCTCGCTCGAACGCGACAGGAAACTGTCCCAAGAATTCCTTGGCATCGTCGTCGAACTCCGGCATCATCTCCCGGCTCTCCCCGAGGTTCGCTCATGATCCGCTCCGCATTGCCGGTCGTCGCCACGCTTTTTATCGCTTCCGGCGTTTTCGTGACGCATCACGCGCACGCGTGTTCGTGCTCGCCCCCGCAGCCGCAGTTGCTCGCCCCGATGCACACGACAAACGCTCCGACGAGCAGTCACGTACGTATCGTTCTGCCCAAGTACCTCAAAGGCCGGCTGGTCTTGCGTCAACACCTGGGCGTGGAAGTTCCTTCCAAATTGGTCGAAAGTCCCATGTCGAGCATCAGCCACATTGACATCATTCCGGAAAAACCTCTCGCTCCGAATACGCGTTATGAAGTGGCGTTGGTTCGTCCCGAGCAACATCCCAGCACGCTCGTTTTCGGCACATTTGCAACCGGACAAACGGTCGATACCCAGGCCCCGTCCGCTCCGAAAATCAAAAGCACCGTGGTCAATGGGCACCGCTGGAGCACCATGACGAGTTGCGCCGTGAATACGCCGTGGATCGAAATGACCTTGCAAACGGCTGTCGATCCAGCTCGTGATGACGCGCAAATGTTGTACGGAGTGTGGGCATCGAATGGGCGAGGGGTCGTCGATCTGAATGCGCCGCCGACCGCGTTCATTCAGGAAGAAAAAGGAAAACTCAAATTAGGACGTCTTTCGTATTGCGATTTCGATGAATTTCCCCTGCCCACGCAAGGTTCGTTGACGCTCGCCGTCGCCGCGCTCGATGAATCCGGCAATCGCAGCGCGGTGCAACGTGTAACGGTGACCATGTCCAAACCCCGGGAAGCGCAACCATGAAATACCTGCTGCTCGCCGGCGGTGCCCTGATCCTCGCCGGATGTGGTCCGTCCGTGCCACCTCCGACAAACTCGACCGCCGTCGTCATCCCGAAACCTCCGAACTCCGCAATGCCCGATGGTCCGTTGGAAGCGCCGGAGGTGGTTGTACCGGTCAAACCTCGAATGCAGATCGCCATCGGTGATTCGTGGGTTTGTCTCCGACTGGATACGTCATTACGTTGTTGGTCGCGAGCCAAATCGGTGCCGACGCCCATTGTGACGTTGCCGCCCATCGCCGATATTGGAAACGTCGTCGATGTGGCCGTCGGAATGAGGCACGTTTGCGCGGTGAATGACGCCGGGCTGGTGTATTGCTGGGGCGAAAATTCGCTCGGACAACTTGGAGCCCGCCGCGTCGAAGAACGCATTGATTCGCCCGTGCGTGTCGAAGGGCTCGAAGGCGCCGTCGCGATTACCGCGGGAATGATGCATTCGTGCGCTTTGCTGAAAGACGGCCGCGTGAGCTGCTGGGGCTGGAATGCTCTCGGACAAACCGGCGGCGACGCCGAATATACCCGCGACGCTCGGGAGCTCGTGGTGGCGCAAGAAGTCGCGGGAATTTCGGGAGCAACCGCCGTCGCCGCCGGACGAGGTCAATCGTGTGCGATGTTGAAAGCCGGCGTCTATTGCTGGGGCGAATCGATGCTCAGATCGCAAGCGACGCCGCGCGGATATCGCGACAATCGAGCGTACCCGGTCGAAGAGCTCGCCGAGCTGAAACAATTCGCGTTCAACGAGGAAACGGCGTGCGCTCTGTTCAAAGACGGCCACGCGGGATGTTGGGGATCGGGCGTATTCAGCCTCGTTCCCGGCCGGCCATTACATGCCGACAGCCCATTGACGTTGATGTTGCCCCCGGCCAAAACACTGGTTGTCGGGAAATACCACGGATGCGCCATTTTGCAGGACGGGCGAGTCACCTGTTTTGGCTGGAACAACCACGGCGAACTGGGACGACCGGCGAATGAGGATTACAATACCCACGAGGCGGAAATCGTGCCCGGTTTGCCCACGGACGTGACCGGTCTTTCCCTCGGTTCGGCCACGTCGTGCGCCATCGTTCGTAATACCGAACTTTGGTGCTGGGGAATTCCGCCGCACGAGGCTTGGGAGCACGGAGTCAAGGGGACGGCTCCGGTGCGTGTACCGATTGATTCTTGAATTTGGCGGGGGCGTGACGCGTCGATGATTCGATCCTTTTGCCGAAACCATCGCCAGGCCGAAGCGGGTTGGTCGTGCGAACAATGCCATGCCAAACTTTGTTTGGATTGCGTGGCGGAAAAAACGATTGAGAAATTATGCGTCGAGGTGTGTGCGACGTGCGGCGAACGTGTCGCGCGTCTCGTGCATCATCGCGCGGAGATCGCGTCGTACGAAGCGCGTGTGCGGGCGAGCTGGCGGTATCCATTTTCGCTCGGCGGCATCGTGGGTATGGTGGCGATCGGCGTGCTTTTCATGATCGGTTCGATTGGTTTCCCCTATTTGGCGCTGGCTTTCGCCATTTTCTGGGGATTCATTTTCGTGCTGATTCAATCATCGGCGCGCGGAGAAGACGACATCGGTCCCCCGGACTTCAGTTCGCTTTGGGAGAGCGTTCTCGCCGTGTTGTTTCGAGCATTCATGGCGACCACCGCTTCGTGGTTGCCGCTCGTGTGGTACGTTTGGACGGTAAAACCAACTTTCATGGGCGCATTGACGAGTCCTCTGGTGTGGTTGTGCATCGTGTTCGGCGTGGTGTATGCGCCGATGGCCGTGATTGGTGCGGCCGTACGAACGCCGTTGTGGAAACTGCTCAATCCGGTGTGGATGGTGAGTTGCGCTCTGCGTCTCGGGCGTGATTATTGGTTTGCCGTATTGACTTTGGGGTTTTTGACCGTGTTGCAAGGCGTCGTGGCATTCGTCGCCCTTCAGGTTTTGCGTATTCCGTTTCCGCTCGTTCCGGTGGCGATAGCCGCGACGCTCATGACCTACATTCCGTTTGTCATGGCGCGAGTGGTCGGGCTTTTGTTGTACGTTCGAGGTGACAAACTTGGGTACGGCGACGAAAACGATTACTTCGAACGCGCGCTCGTGGCGCGTCCGCGCGGTGCCGTTCCCGAGATCGACGTGGTCAAAGGCGATTTGCCGGAACTTTCGGCGAAAGAAAAGACTCAGCCCATCGACGTGGATTTCTGACCCGAGGAGTCCTCAGCGTCCGGCAAGCATTGACAACGCGATTCGAGGTTCCATGATCGGTCTTTATTTTGCGCTCGCTTTTGGTTTTACGTGGTCCGTGCAGCTTCCTGCGGTGCTCGCGCATTTCGGCGTGCTCTCCGGGCCGCCGGAGCAATACAGGAATTTGGCGGGCCTCGGGTTGTTCGGTCCGATGATCGCGGCGCTCGTCGCGGCGCGTGTGGAAGGAGGAAAGGGCGGGACGGGGCGATTTTTCCGTTCGCTTTGGGTTTGGCGTGTATCACCTCTTTGGTATGCGATTGCGTTGTTTCTGCCCGCGGTGGGATACGTCGTCGTGCGGGCTAAGGCGGGATTTTTCGTGGAAGACGCCGGGCCGTGGCTTTTTCCTCCCGGGGATGCGCAAAGGGTGGCGGCGATGATCATCGCTCCGATCGGCGAAGAAATTGGTTGGCGCGGTTTTGCGTTGCCGCGTCTTCAAGCTCGTTATTCAAGATTGCAAGCGGCGATCATTCTCGGCGCGCTTTGGGGCCTGTGGCATTTGATGATGTATCTGATGGTCGGTATTTCGACGCCGGTTCTCGTGGCCTCGATCGCTTTTCTGATTCCGGGCAGTGTGCTCTTTTCGTGGATCTACAATCGATCCGGGGGCAGTACGCTGCTCGCGATTCTCGCCCACGCGGGCGTGCACTTGAACAATCCGAATCAGGTTTTGCCGGGCAATACGACGCCGTTTTGGATCAACGTCGCCGTGTACGTTCTGCTTGGAACAGTGGTATTGGCGGATCGCAAGGCGTGGACGACGCAGGCAAACGTTTCACGATGAATGGTCACGCGTGCAAGTCGGGATCGGTTGCTTTCTCCACAATGGCGACTTTGGCTCCGACGGGAAGTTCGTCGTACATCGCAATGATGTCCGGATTTGCATGGCGAATGCAGCCGTGAGAGACGTCTTCCCCCAAAGCTTCCGGGCTGATGGTTCCATGCAATTCTTCGCCGGAGCGTTTCCCGTTCGCCCAGGTCAAATCCAAGATTCGAGCGCCGAAAACCGGCCCGCCCCATAACTTTTCGCCCACTTCTTTCGCCGCCTCTTCATCGAGTTTGGCGGAGATGATCTTGAGGCCCGTCGACGTGGGTGTCGTCGCGGATCCGACGGCGTTCATGTAGACGCGGCGGAAGACGCCCTGTTTGTCATAAAGAAAGGTCCGATGTTCGTCTTTGACGACGAGCACGCGTAGACGCGTTCCTTTGAAGTAAGGCGTGGGAATATGTTGCGATTGGCCCGCGACACCTTCCAGAGGGGCAAGCTTGTCCAAGGCCGACATCGTGGCGGAATCAACGATACCCGTGGCGGTGACATCGGCGAACCATTTCGACGCGTGGGTTTGGAAATTCCGAACGGCTTTGGCGGTTTGCTTTCCGTAAATTCCGTCAGCCGTGTTCGGCAACAAAAACCCCATGTCGATGAACGCCTTTTGCACGGCTTTGACACCCGTGCCTCGCGCGCCCACCTTCAAGCGTTTGCCCGCGGCGACTCCGAGCAGCTGTTTGTCTTGCCGAAAACGTTCGAGCTCCAACGAAATGAGGGACGCCGGCGGCTCGCTTCTGACCGACGAAATCGGGGGATCTTCGTAGGGGTTCGTCTCGTCGATATGCCGGGGAAGATCGGGATCGGATTCGGGGGCGGTGGGCATTCGCCGATGATTTCAGATGCGCGCGATGAATGCAATCGTCGGCCGAAGCGGGCGAAATCAGTGAGCTGCGGGGGCGGATTGATGCTGCCCGCCGTGGGGCTGAGCATGATCGCCGCCGCCGTGATGGCTCGTGGCAGCGTTGTAAAGTGCCCCGACGAAGCCGCAAAAGACGACGATGGCAAAAAGAGTGGCGGTCACGCCGGGATTGTCGAGGGCCGGGTTGCCCGTTGCGTTGGAACTTGACATGCGCGCGACGTTAGCAGACGTCGAGACGAAGCAAAAGAAAAAAATAAGGGTTCGTCATGTACATGAAGCGCCCCCGGCGGCGGCTTCAAATAAGCAAGGCAATTTCCGAAACAGTGGACGACGATACGCCGCAGCCGTAGGGAAATCCACCGCGACCACCAACGCCAAATCTTTGTGGCACCTGCAAGAAGCGTGGTACTTCCGTCCG
>CAYSYX010000092.1:23791-24658 GCA_964435055.1 uncultured Polyangium sp.
AGGGAGTATGCTGCCGGGTCATGTCCAGCGATACGTTCCATATTCATGTCAACTCGATCGAGGGAGATCAGGTTGAGTTTCTCTGTCGAACAAGTACGGCGGGAGGGCTCAATGACTACGCCGTCACGCGGTCGTTCGCCCTGATGATCATCGATGACGGCATGCCTTACGTCGCAACGGGTAAAAAAGGGACGCCGTTGCAAGAGGAATTGCGGGCGATTGCGGGGGGCAAGACGCCGCCCATCTGGGAGTTCGGGTTTCACCAGGAACACGTGGCCAAGTTTGTCGCGGAATCGAAATTGATCGAGCGCATCGGGATCATCGCCGATGAGGAGCTTTGGAAAATTGGTCGATTCGAGCACGAAGACGAAGAGGGGCACCCATTGCATCAGTTTGTGTTGCGCGTACGGGTCACGGATCCGAAATGGCTCGAGGGGCTGAAAGTGGGCGCTTCGTACGGGACGACGGCGTTCGATGCGTGGTGGGCCGATCCGACACGGCAATCGAAAAAAGAACTGGCGATCATCGAGCGTCGAGCTAGTCGGTGGCTTTCTCCGGCCGCGAAAAAGAGAGCTGCGGAGAAGCTGGCCGCTGCGGAGAAGAAGGCCGCAGCAAAGAAAGCGGCACCGGTAAAGAAAGCCGCACCCGCAAAGAAAGCTGCGGCAAAGAAGGCTGCACCGGCGAAGAAGGCAGCCAAAACTTCAGTATAGGTTCGCCACAGCAATGCATCGAGCTTCCAAGCAAAGGCTCGAGCCATTGCGGCAAAGTGCCCACGGGTATCACCGCACGCGAAATGGGGCTTTGCCCCAAACCCCACGAGGGCTCCTCGCCCTCGACCCCGCAAGGGCCCAGGCCCTTGACCCGGGT
>CAYSYX010000093.1:0-24637 GCA_964435055.1 uncultured Polyangium sp.
ATCAGATCGAGCGCTCGAGACAAACCGATGAGCCGGGGCAAACGGATGGTGCCGCCGTCGATCAACGGAACGCCAAAACGCCTGCAAAACACTCCCAAGACCGCGTCTTCTTCGACCACGCGCAGGTCACACCACAAGGCCAGTTCGAGGCCTCCGGCGACGGCGTGACCGGCAACGGCGGCGATGACCGGTTTCGACAAGAGCATGCGTGAAGGTCCCATCGGCCCGTCACCTTCAGGGTCCACTCGGTTTGGCGTGCCAGACGCGATCGCCTTGAGATCGGCGCCGGCGCAGAACGTCCCGTGATCGCCGCAAAACACTCCTACGCGCGCGTGCGGATCCGCGTCGAAGGAGCGAAACGCGTCGGCGAGTGCTTCCGCCGTTGCGCGATCAACCGCGTTGCGACGTTCGGGCCGATCGAGAATCACGGTCGTGATCGGACCTTGTTGTTCGATGCGTACACTCATGAACCCGTTCCTCTTTTCTGCTGCGTGTCGTGATATGAAGCGGGCGACGGACCTGACGATATGGTCTGCGCAGAAAGGTCGACGCGCCATGGATTTCGACGTTCCCCAGGCTATCGCGGACCTGCGCCTCAAAGTGCGGGCGTTCATGAACGAGTTCGTTCTTCCAAACGAGCGACGGATCGTTGAAGAAGATCGTCAGGGCAAACCCGACACGTTGCGCCGTTTGCAAGCGGAAGCGAAGTCGGCCGGATTGTGGGTGCCTCATTTGCCCGCGGCGTATGGCGGTCTGGGTCTGGGCATCATGGGCATGTGTATTCTTTTCCGCGAAATGGGGCGTTCTCCCGTCGGAGCCAAAGTGTTCAATTGCGACGCACCGAATCAAGGCAACATGGATTTGTTGCTGCGTGCGGCGAGCGATTCTTTACGCGAGCGGTATCTTGGACCCTTGGCTGCGGGCGAAATCACGAGCGCGTTTTGCATGACCGAACCGGCTCCGGGGGCGGGAGCGGATCCGTCGAATCTGCGCACGCGGGCCGTCAAAGACGGCGATGAATGGGTCATCGATGGACACAAATGGTATTCCACGGGCGGCCGTGACGCGGCATTTCTCATTTTAATGGCCCGAACGAGCGACGATCCACGAAATGGCGCGACGATGTTCATCGTCGATCGTCATGCTCCGGGCGTCGAGTATGTGCGGGATATTCCGACGATGTCCGAGCCGGTTTTGGATCATCGCGAAGGCGAATTCCGTTTTCATGCGGTTCGCGTGAAAGAAGAGGCGGTTGTTCGGGCCGTGGGGGATGGTTTTCGATTGGCGCAGGAAAGGCTCGTGCCGGCGCGTCTCACGCATTGCATGCGGTGGCTTGGTTTGGCAGATCGAACGCTTGAATTGTGCAAACCGTATCTCGTCACGCGCGAGAGTTTTGGCAAGAAGCTGGCGCAGCATCAAATCATGCAGCAGAAAATCGCGCATCATGCGCTGGGAATTCATGCCGGCAATTTGATGACATTTCATTGCGCATCGATGATCGAAAAGGGGCTCGACAAGGAAGCCCGTCCGTATTCGTCCATGGCCAAATTGCATGTGGCGCGTCTTTTGTGCAATGTGCTGGACGATGCGATTCAAATGCACGGAGGCCTTGGATATAGCGATGATATGCCGTTTGCCGCGTGGTACAGGCATGCTCGCAGCGCAAGGTTGGCCGATGGGCCGGATGAAGTGCATGAAGTCGTGATTGCTCGCGATTATCTGACGCGGGGAATCGATTTGCTCGTTTGACCAAGAAGGAAGCGTTCGCGCATGACGGCCAAGAAAAAACTCGGGGCACGGGCGGCTCGGCGTCAGGCCGATCGGGACGTGCAAAAGCTCATGCGGGACAAAACGCGGCTCGCCGCGCTCGAAAAAGGCGGGGCGCCGGATCGGCCCATTTCGTTGACGTCGGCGTCCGAAGTCGAGATTGCGGCTCGGGCAACGCCGTGTATTCAATGCGGCGGCATTGTTCGAGTCGATGAACATACGGCGGAGACGATTGGAACGGAGCGCTTGCGTATTGCGCACGTAACGTGTCCCGCTTGCGCAACCAAACGGGCCATCTATTATCGAATTGCTCCGCCCCTTCTCAACTGAGGTGCTTCCATGACGCGTTCCATCGGCTGGTTTGCGGTAGGTTTATCCGGATTGCTCACGACGCTTTCGGGTTGTGGACCCGGCGAATCCAATCCCGCGCTCGTATCTCCATGCGCTGCGCTGGCTTGTGGGGCGAGCCAAAAGATATGCGTCGAGGACGCAAAGGGCCCGCATTGCGAACCTTGTCCGACGGGGCAATTCGCGAGTTCGTCCAATACATGCGCAGACCTGCAAGGAACGCCGATCGTCCACGAATTCTCCGAATTCAACATTCAACCGGGAGAAGAAATTCTGGGGCTTTGCCAGAGTTTCACCTTGAACAACGCCGAAGAAATTTGGGTCAATGCCGTCGAGCTCGAACAGAATGAATGGTCGCATCATTCCAATTGGACCTTCGTTCCGAGCGATCGCTTCGAGGGGCCGGACGGAGTTTGGAAATGCGGCGATCGCGATTATGATCAAGTTACCGCCGCGTTGGCCGGCGGAGTGCTTTATGCGCAATCGACGCAGGCGACGCGGGAAGTGCAAAAGTTTCCCGATGGAGTGGCCGTGCGTATCCCGCCCTATTCACGAATCATCGGCGACGTGCATTTGCTGAATCCATCAAACACGCCCGCGACGGGAACGCTCAAGCTCAGCATCTACGGAATTCCCAAAGCCGACGTGGCGCACAAGATGGTTCCGTTTCATCTCAATTACAGTGGTTTGGCCATTCCACCGCATGAAAAATCCAGGTTTGTCGGAGAATGCGACTTGAGTGGACCTTATGCCGCATCGAACGCGGTCTTCGATCCCAAAGTGTATTTTATTTTGCCGCATACCCACGCGCTGGCTGCCGGGTTTTTCTTGGAAATCTTCGGCGGACCGCGCGACGGCGAGAAAATCATCGAGCTCGGGCCGTACGACGGCGAAGCGCATGGGCGCGTATATGACAAGCCGATCGACATGACCGGGGCGACGGGATATCGCTTCGGGTGCGAATATCACAGCGATCGCGATGCGGTCGTGAAATGGGGCTTCGGCGATCAGGAGATGTGCGAATTGCTGGGATTTGCGGAGACGTCCGTCGCTTTCGAGTCGAATGTCACGTCGGCCGCGGAAATCGGCACCGATGGCGACGTACGTATTTTTTCTGCGCCGTGTTCGGTGTTGGCATTCCCATGGGACCATAACAAGCCCGGCGGTCCCGTTCCCTGACAAACCTGGCTACTTGGCGCTTTCGAGCATTCCGCGCCATGCTCCGCGAGCTGCTTCCACGCCGTCGGTCGGTCCGGCGAGTTTGAAGAACCAATTTCCTCGATCCGGCGTTTTGACCACGGCTCCGAGCAATCGAAAATTCTCCTTCACCATTTGCATGGGCGATTTTTTCTTGGGTCCAAGAGCCGGACCAAGCGGGATCTTATACGTTCCCGCCACTTCGACCATTTCCACTTCGAGTTTGCCCACGGTGAATTTTTCGCGTTTTGCGCCGGTTCCGACGTCTCCGTCGAATTGCTTGAACCAAGCGGAAAACTGTTTGTCGGGGCTGCCTTCGGCGCCGGTCCCGTAGAAAAATACTTCGAGCGTTCCTTCTTCTTTGTCGTTGCCCGCTTTGGGAATGCGGTAACCGGCCTTTTGCGGGCCGGATTTCGGTACATCGAGCGCCGTCCATGAACCGGGACTCGTCCATTGCAGCGGGGCTAGGGTCGGGGTCGACGTCGCGTTCGATGTCGTCGGCGGAGGATCCGGTTCCGCGGGGGCTCGTGAACAGCCGAGAACAAAAAGACAAACCACATAGGTCGGCGAAATCGTTTGACGCCAAAGGGAATTCATCGAGGTTCGCACGCGCCAACAAGTACACCATCGGTTCGCAACGTGCACGTGCGGAATTGGTATGAGCGCAAAAGAAGCGCGGTTATACGCCCAGATCCAGCCCGCGGTCGGCAAGTCGGCGGCGAGCTCCGTTGACTTCGTCACACGTCTTGATTGACGCAATGGCCAGCGCCAGCGCCGCTGCGGCAAGCCACGGACCGGCCAAGGCAAACAGCGACGCGAGGCCTCCGGCGAGACTCAAGACCAACCATGCGCCGGAGAGGAGCAACGTCAAAATGCCCAGCGTCAGCTGCAAAATCGCGCCCATCGCGCGGGCTCGTGCCAGCATGAGTCCCGTCAGGGCAAGCGCTCCGCCGACGAGGACCAGCGTAATGGGGCCGAGAAAATACAATCCGGTCAAGCGAAAACCCGAGAGTGTTTGGACCCCGGTGAGCAGAACGATAGCGCCCGCCAACATGCCTATGCCGCCGGCAATCTTCAATCGTGAAGGCGTTCGAGCGGCGACGATGTCTTCGTCTTCTGCGTTCATGAGCGGGGCCTTAGCGCGTGATGTACCGAGGCGCAAGGTTTTTCATGGACATCGCCGGCGAAATGAAGGTCACGCGCGGATTCGGCGGGCCGGGTGGCGTCCCAATCGCGATCGAAAATAGTTTTACTCGCTATTGAAATGAAAATATCGACCAAGACGTACGGGCGGCAGGTGTATCGACGGGCCCAAACGCTCCATTACGCAACATTGCGAAAGAAGCGCGGTTTTTCAGGCCGCCCATACTCGGTGATCGACGTTCCTCACGATTCGCCACGGGTTACGTCGGCTCGGCACCGGGCCGCATCGCGGCGGGAAATGGCAGTGGACAGCGCCTTGCGGATGTGTTCATCTTGGAGAACGGAGTCTGCGCGCGAGTCTTCTCGACGGCGCAACGATACGAGCGAATTCATGCGTCTGTTCGTTGGATGTCCAAGCAAAGCGGTTCGAGCGTCCGAAACGGTTCGTCGAGGGGCGGCGTGATGGGGCACAATCCGTTTCTCGGACCACGGGCGTATGGAAGTGCCGAGCGCGGCTTATTTTTTGGACGGGAAGAACTTGCCAAGCAATTGTGCGACGCGATCGTCACGCAGCGTCGGGTGACGATTTACGGTCCCAATGGTGCGGGAAAGTCGTCTCTGTTGTATGCGGCGGTTTTGCCGCTCATGGCTGAAAAACACGACACGCGCGTCATTCGCGTGGAAGAATGGCCGGAATCCGAATCGCCGACCGCGCGTCTTGCGTCGGTGCTGCGGGGCGAGTTTGGCATCAGCGAAACCGCGGTCGAGGAATCGCCCAAAGAATTGGTCGTCAAGACCGTGAGGAGCGCCGCTCGCACGTCCCCGCGGAAATTGCTGGTTTGTCTTGATCACCTCGAGCAAGTCTGCGCCGCTTATCGTTCCGGCCCCGAACTCGCGGAATTCTTCGAATGCCTCGATGAGCTTCTGGACTTGTCCTTTCAGACGTTGCATATCGTATTGGTCATACGTGACGAACTATTGCCGAAATTGCGGAGGCGATTGCGTCACGGACAAACCCTCGAAGAACATAGCTTTCGCGTGGGGCCGCTGCTGGTGAGGCAAGCCGTCGAGGCGGCGATGCAGGCTTTGGCGTGGGCCGAGGCGCCGCAGGAATGGTCCGTCGATGAAGTTCACGCGTTGATGCTTCAAGTTCGTACGCCTGGACAAATTAATTCCGAGGAAGCGGAGATACAGGCGGCTCATGCGCAAATTGTTTGTCGGGCGTTATTCGCCGAACGCGCCGAGGGCAAGCATATCGACGTCGTCGACATCGAGCCGATTTTGCGTAATTACCTGGAGTCCGTCCTGAAAAACCTGGGCGCCGAACGAACGAACGTCGAAGCCCTCCTCGAAGCTCAGGTTGCACGCAACGGCGGTACACGGACATTGCGATCGGCGGACGAGCTTGCCGAAGTCGTCACCGATGCGCATGAATTGGATCGTCTCTTGAAACTCCTCGAGGACGCGGCGATATTACGAACGATCGAACACGAGGGGACGTGTTATTTCGAGATTGCTCACGAAGGGTTTGCCCGATATGTGTTCCTCAAGAGGCAAGCGCGTGAGCGAGCGGAAAAAGTGGGGCGCGAGCGGGTGGCGCTGCGCGAACGATCGGCGACGGAGGGGCGTCAGCGTCGTCGTATTCGACTTTTCTCGGCGGTTTCGGTTGTTCTGACGTTGGGGGCATTGGTGCTCGGGTTATGGGCGCGAAAGCAACAAAACTTGGCGGAAGCGGCGTTCGAGGCGGCAAAGTCGGCCGAATCGACGGCCAAATTGGCCGAAGCCGAAGCTCGCGCCAAAGCTGTCGAAGCCTCCGATGCTCGGCTTCTGGTTGGTTTTCGTGAATTACGCAGCCGAGGCCATGTCGCCGCCGGATTGAAGCTTTTGCACGATGTCCAGCAGCCCGAGCAGGCGCACGAATGGATTGCCTTGGCCAATGAAGGTTTGCGTCGGAGCGTCCTCGAAGTGACCCTGCGCGGCGAGCACGAGCCGTTTGTCATGGCTGCGTGGAGTCACGATGGCAAACGTATTGCCGCCGGAGCCGCCAATGGTCAGGTGTGGATATGGAGCGTCACGGGCGATGGGGCCACGTTGCGGCTTCCCATTCATCAAAATCGCATCGTCTCGGTCGCTTGGAGCCCCGATGATTCGCGACTTTTGACGGCGTCCGAAGACGGCTCCGCCCGGCTTTTTGCCGTCGATGGGAGTGACAAACCTCGTGTTTTCGATCCGAAAGCCGGCCCATTGCGGCAGGCCGTGTATAGCCCTGATGGAACACGTATCGCCGCCATTGCCGCGGATCCCGTCGTTCGAGTTTGGCCGGTGGACGGCTCGGCACCGCTCGAGATTCGCGGTCATTTGGATGCATTGACGAGCCTCGCGTTTTTTCCCGACGGCAAATCCATACTCACCACATCCGCCGACAAAACCGCGCGAATTACTTCGATCGAAGGACCGCCCAAGGTCATTGTGCTCGGCGGACATCAGGGGACGGTTCGTCATGCCGCACCCAGTCTCGACGGAAAGTTTGTCGTGACCGCTTCCGATGACAAGACGGTTCGTGTGTATCCCACGGCGGGCGGCTCTGCGCCGGTGCTCTTGGAAGGGCATGGAGATGCGGTCATTCATGCCGCGTGGAGCCCCGACGGATCGCGAGTCGTGACGACTTCGCTCGATAAAACCGTGCGTAATTGGGCTTCCGACGGTAAATCGACGCCGATTGTTTTTTCGGCCGAAGGCATGACCATGACGTCGGCTTCGTTTCGCAAAGACGGCCGATACATTCTCACGCGTTCCATGGAACGAACCATTGCGGTGTGGCCCGCTTCGGGCGGCAGTCCATTGCGCATCGATGCGCATGACGGGCCTGTCGTCACGGCGGAGTGGGGCCCCGACGGCAAACGCGCGATGTCGGCGTCCGGAGCTGTTTCCGCGGGGGCGACGCGTGACGCCACGGTCAAAGTTTGGCGACTCGAGACGCTCGAGAGTTTGTCCCGGAGCCGAAAACCTTATTTTCATACAGCCTCGATCCTGGCCGACGGATTACGTGCCGTGGCGGCGTTCGATGATCGCTCGGCGCTGCTTTTTCAGCTCGATGGTGAAGGGGAGCGAATTCGTTTTTCCGGGCACGAAGGTTGGGTCTCGGGCGCATTTGCGAGCGCCGACGGTTCTTCGATCTTGACCACTTCTTTTGACAAAACCGCTCGAATTTGGAAATCCAATGGTCAGGGTGAGGCGGTTGTTTTGCGCGGCTCGGAATCGGCGCTTCGCGCCGGTGCATTCAGTCCCGACGGCAAACGTGTGGTGACCGTCGGGGACGACAAGAAAATTCGTATTTGGAAAACCGACGGCGGAACGATGGAACGCGAGTTGTCCGGACATACGGATCTCATTACGAGCGTCACGTGGAGTCCCGACGGTGTGTTTGTCTTGACCTCGTCCATGGATCGTACGGCCCGCGTTTGGCGCGCCGATGGATCGCGACAACCCGTGATTCTGAGCGGTCACGTCGGCGGCGTCGTTTCTGCGGCCTGGAGCCCGGATTCGGCTCGAGTCGTCACAGCGTCCGAGGATCACACGGCGGGGGTGTGGAATGCCGCGACCGGGCAATTATTGTCGTCATTCGAGCATACCGATCCCGTGTTGACGGCCGCGTTTGGGGCCGACGAAAAACGCGTGGCGACGTCCACGGTGCACCACGGTATTCGGGTCTGGAAGGCCGACGGCACCGAAGAGCCGCTCGAATTGCCCGTCGATTCTCCGGTCATGTCCATGATGTTTCTCGATGGCGGACGACGTATCGTTGCTATTTCAGAGGACGATACGATTCGGACGTTCATCATTGATATCGAAATGCTCATGGGGCAGCTCGAAGCAGCCAATCGCGATTGTTTATCGCCGCAGGAGCGCGTCACGTATCTTGGCGAAACCCTGGAGACTGCCGAGACATTGTATGAAGCCTGTGAACGATTGGCGAAAAAGCGACCGGTGAACACCAGGGAGGAGCCTTGACATGAAACGTCGACATGCGCTCCTGATGCTTTCGTTTGTCGTCTTTGTCGTCGGATGTGTTTCGCCCGGAGAAACCAATACGGATGCCGATGCCGCAGCGCCCGCAACGTCGGGGACCTCCGCATCTCCGCAACGAACTCGTTCGACGTCAAAAGAATCGCTGCGCGTGGAAAAACCTCTTCTCGCGGAAAATGAGGTCCGTTTGCCGCTCGTGGTGATCCCGGCGGATGCCATCGTCGAAGTGGATGACGCTTTGGTTCGTCGCCGTCACGGAGCTGTCGAAATCGTGGGCAAAGTGGGCGATGAGCGCCGGGTCCGTGTGTTTGTCGGAGCAACCAGTGTCGAAAAAGTCGTCAAAATCGACGCTGTGGGACTCGTTCCTTCGATGATCGATCTCGGCTCGCCGCCTTGACTCGATTCCACGAATTCGCCGATTGAGCCAAGCATTGCTCGACGCAATGACTGCATGCGGCGTTCGAGCATCGCGAAATCGTCTTTGACTGAGTGCATAACGAAGTTTCATACCGGCGTGACGATTGAAAATGCACTAAGATGAATTTTGCCATGCCGCAGCTCATTCCCCGCCACGAAGCGCTCGCGCGAATCATTGCCGAAGGTGGATCTCCGGTTTGTCTCATGTGTGCCATTCGCGACCATAAAGTCGGCGACACCCATGTGATTCATGAAGACGATGAAATGCTCGTCACGCTTCCGCGATATGTGCGTCGTTGGGGGCACGTGATGGTTATGCCGAAGCAACATCTCACCGCATTTTCCGCAATGGATCCGTCCTCGTATCTGCGCATGAGCATGTTGTCATTTCATTGCTCGCGTATGGTCGAGCGTATTCAAAAACCTCGGCGCGTGTATGTCGCTTCGACGGGTAGCAGCGCGGGGGAGATCACGCAATCGTCCGAGCATCTGCATGTGCACGTGATTCCGTTGTACGACGTCGACGACAAACCGTCTTCTATTTTCAGTTGGGCCGAAGGGGTTTACGTTGCCGAACGCGAAGAATGGGAGGAACTTCGCAGCGCATTCTCTGCGGCACTGAAGGCGGAAATGGAATCAATGCCGGTCCGTCAAGGCGCGTTTGGAAAGACCACCGATGGTTTGTGCTCCAACGGATCTCCCGCGGGGTCGTAAGCGGCGAGCGAAGTGGAGATGGCGCCGAGCGTGTCCCGACTCGGTTTGTATTTGGGGGAATCGAAGGCGATAGCCCTCCGCCACGCGTCGAGCAGCGTGGGTTTGTCGGAGTGGGCCGACCATGCGGAAGCAGCGTCGAGGGGTGTGTTCGTGTCGAGCGCGGTGATGAGCGGGCTGCGCAGCAGTGCGTCGACGAGGGCGACATTTTCCGCCACGATGGCTCGTTCGTGCGGCGTACCAATCGACCACTGTTCGATCATGGATTCATTGCAGACGATGTATTCGCGAAAGCGCGGGCCTGCATCGGGTTTGCGACGGACGTGAAAAACCGCGGCGATTCGTTCCGGATGGGCGATGGCTTCCGAGGTGGCGACGGCGTTGTTGTCGAGGTCGACAAACGAAAAAACGTTCTTCTCCAAAGGATCCAGTTTGGCCACAAACGAATTGTCTTTCAAAACGATATGCACGAGTGCATGACCATAACTACGTTCTCCAAGGGGGACCGACGTGGCGAAAGGGGAGGGCCACGCATATCGGCGCTTCGAAAGACCCGGATGCTCCGAAAGAAGCCTCGCTACGTCGCGTGACTCACCGGTTCCTCGTGACAAACGTATCAAGAGGCTGCTGTAAGGCGACGGGCCTCCACGCGTTTTCGCCGTAGCCACGAGCAACATCCTTGTTTGACGCAATTTAGCGATCTGATCGGGGGTCGTCCACGAGTACAGTTCCTTTCGGACGAACCGCTGGTCCGTGACGCCAAGTTTGTCGAGACGCTCTTCCAGCGACGGCGCTTGTGGAGAAGGTGCAGTGGTCGCTGTGGGGACGCCGGAAGGGTTTGTCTCGACCATTACGCCGCAGGAAGGCACGGGCGAGGCGGTGGAAGCAACTTGTTTTGGCGGGGCTGGGATCGCCGTGGGGACCGATGTTGGGGTAGGCGCCGGAGCTCCCGTACACGACGACGTGAGGGCGATGGTGCCCAGAAAAACAGCGGTAAACCTCGACGACGACATGCGCCTCGGGTCATATCATGGGATTTGCCGACGAGGCGATGGAATGCAATTTCGTCGTAGGCGGGGTTTTGAAGGATTGACTTTGTGGCCTTGGTCTGCGACGACGGAGGTGGCGTTTTGGCGAAGTTTGCAGGCGAAATGCAGGATTCGGAGGAACCATGGGTTTGGCGATTGGCGTGGGTGTGCTGGCCGATCTCATCGTGCATGATGAAGAAGGGGCGCAATGGATGCGTTCCAACATCGACCGATTGAACAAAGTGTTGAAGAAACAGGGGCTGGCGGAGCACAACGAACCCGAAAAATTACCGCGATTGTCAAGACAATCCGTGTCGAGTTACCCTTATAGTTTCTTGCATTATCTGCGTCGCGCGTTTGCCTGCGTTGTCGAAGGAAAACCCCTTCGCACGGGGGAAATGTCCCAGCGCGACATGGACTTCGTGAGTGATGTGGCTATTGACTTGATGGACTCCCATCTTTTGAGCCATTCGGATGCCGAGGGATATTACGTCCCCCAAGATTTCGCCGATCCGCTTTGTGACGATTCGTTGCCGGGATCTTTTGCCGGATCGTTACCGCGATTATTGAAAGAGCTCGAGCGGGTGGCGCCGGCGCTCGACATCGGGCTGAAAAATGGCGAACTTGTCGCGGGTGAGGCGGACAAACTGGCGCGCGTCGAAGACGCCGATCCGATGTTTCGCGAGAAAATCGTGTGGTTTTCATTGTACGAGGCGGCAAAGCTTTGCCTCGAACACGGAACGCTTCTCGTGTTTCATTGAGATGCGGCGACCGGGGAGGTCGATGTTCATCTTCGGGAAAATCGCTCGAAGCATTGCGACAATCGGCGTTGCTTGTGCTAACCTGCGACATCGTTTACAACGAATTGCGCGGCAGGGTCGGCGATGGACGAAATCATCGAGCGTTACGAATACAAATACTTGGTCCCGGATTCCGTCGTACCGGCGATTCGAAATGCGGTGAAAACCACGTCCAAGATCGATCGGTATGCAGGGCCCGACGGTACTTATCGGATTCGTTCGTTGTATTTCGATACCGACAAGTTCGATCTGTTTTGGGCCAATGAGCGGGAACAACCCGATCGATTCAAGCTTCGCGCCCGTACATATCCGGGAAAAACCAGTCCCGTTTTTTTGGAGGTCAAAAGAAGAGCGCTCGATGTCATCATCAAGTCTCGAGCGGCGGTGCCTGCGGACGCTTGGAAAGATATTGTTGCGGGAAAAGACGCGGCTCTTGCGCGGCTGGCTCCGCATGTTCGCGCGAATGCGTTGAAGTTTCTCGCGCCATACCACCGACATCATATTCGTCCGGTGTTGCTCGTTGAATACGAACGCGAAGCATATATCAGCGAAGTCGATTCTTATGCCCGCTTGACGTTCGATCGCAAGATCGCCGTGCAAGAGCAGGAAGAGCTGGATTTGGAGGCGATTCCGAATCGATGGCGATTTGTGGATCACAAGGCGCAAACGCGCACACCGGAACCTGTCTCGGTATTGGAATTGAAGTTCGAACGTCGGCCTCCGCGATGGATGGTCGCTTTGGTGCAACGGCTCGATTTGATTCGGTATTCGTTTTCCAAATATTGTTATGGCGTCACCGCCGAACTTACGCTACCCGAGGTGCGGCGTAATTCCGATATCGCCGTGCGGTAACGTCGAATCAGCTGCACGAGTCGCAGATGCACGACGGCTCGTTTTTCGGCGATGGATAAGGCTCGCAAGGTATCGATGTTTCGCGCTTCGAGAGCCTGTTGGGCTTGTTTTTCAGCCTTTTCGCTCAAGGGAAGCGCTCGTTCGCGGTAATGCGTGACCAGCTCCTCGGCGGCGCGTACGTCGCGCACGCGTGCGCGGACGTCATTGGCGACTCGCTCGACTTCCGCTTCGAATGCTCGCAATGCCGCTGTTTTGGCGGCATCCGAGGCGGCGATGCCATTGCGATTGGTATCGAAAATGGGAAGATCCATGCCGCCTTGGAAAGTCCATGCGTATCCTGGATTCGATTTCGGCGCAAATTCGTAGCCGACTTCCAAAAAAGAGAACCAAGGAAATCGTTTGGCTCGTTCCGCAAAAGCCCGGGCATCGGTGGCATCCAAGCGCGCGGCTGCGACGGCCACTTCCGGACTGCGCTTTAATGCTCGCTCGACCAGCGTCTGTTCCGAAGGCAAGTCGGGGGGCGGCCAGGCGAGCGTCGGATCGTTTTTGATTTCGATATTCGTTATTGTCGTAATACCCACGACGGCGAGCAGCGAAGCCATGGCTTGTTTTCGTTGCGCCGATTGTCGTTCGGCATCGGAATCCGTTTCAATTGCGGACAAATTCGCGAGCGTTTCTTCCAATGACGTGGATTCGCCCCCCGCAACACGGGATTGAAAGTGCTTCGCAATCGACCGACGCACTTCGGCCATTGTGTTGAGTGCGGCGATTTCCGCATCGAGTAAAGCCACATCGTCGAATGCCCACCGCACGTCGTCTTCGATCGTCAGCTCTTCCGCGCGCAGATTGGCGAGGGCGAGAGCGTGTTTGGCCCGAGCTTCGGCGACGTCCGCGGCGATCGCCCCCGGTCTTTCCGGGAAAAACCGCAATGCCGTTCGCACTTGAGGTTTATCGGCGAGCAGTTCCTGGAGACGTATTTGCGAAACGCGAAGTTCAGGGTTCTTGATGCGATCAGCGGCGGCGATGTTGGCTTCCGCTGCTGCGGCTGCGGCTTGCAAAGCCAACAGGCGCGAGCTGTTTTTCTTGGCCAGCTCGATAGCTCGATCCACGGTGAGCGTCGTCGGAGTCGATTCTTCGGCATTCGTCGCAGGTTTGTCCTTTTCACGGCCAGCGGACGCAATGCGATGTGAATTCACATTCTGCGGTCCGAGGCTTTCGCGGTACATCGCGACAGCTTGCTCGGAACCGGTTTGGGAGAAGTTCGTCGCGCATCCCGTTGCGGAAAAGAACAATACAATGCAGCATCGGGACAAACCAATTTTTATTGCTTCCACGCGATTTCCTCGAACAGAGGTGCTCCTCCGCCGGTATCGAAGACGACCATGAGTTTGTCGGGTGAAAGTGAGGGGGTAACGCCTTCCGGCTTGAGTCCCGGAAACTTCTTGATCAGTACGGGAGTAAGAGCACCTGCGTCGGGGCTGTCAACGCGCCAGAGCGCCCCCGCATCGCCATCCGCAGTGGATGGAGTCGACGTCAGCACGAGTTGGCCATCGGCGAGGAACGTCAAATCCGAAATACCACCGGGAGTGGTTTTTCCTTCCACGTCTACGTCCACACGAACGCGGGCCCATAATGATGCGTCGGATTGCGCCAATGGCTTGCCCTCGAATAACGCGCCGGGGGAACCGAGTTTCCAAATCATTGCGCGGCCCTCCGCATCGAGCGGCGCTTTCAAGCCCAAATACAGCGCGCCCTGCTTTGCCGTGAGGCCTTCGATATCGAGGCTTTGCGTACCATCCGGCAAACCGAGCGCCGTTGCTTTGGCGGTGTCGGCATCGAGCAATTCGGCGAGATGCGCTTCACCGCTTACTCGATAACCGTCGCCGTCTTTGCGGAGCCGCAAAAGCGCAGTACGGGCCGCTTTCCGTTTGCCTTTTTTGCTGTAGCTTTGCGACGAAAGCAGGAAGATGTCTCCGCCGTCTCCGGCGGCGATGGCTTCGACGTCCGAAAACTCGTCAACGCCTCGCACCGGTACCGGATCGGCCTGCAATTCGCCGGTTTTGGACAACGCGAAGAGCCAAGGAACTCCCTCGTCGCCGTCACGACCGGTATCATCACTCACGAGGAGATATCGCCCATCCGCGCTTTGGGCAAGAATGCCCGAAGCTTCGAATCGAGTGCGTCGAGCGAGTGAAGCCGGCATTTTCATGGGCAATGGGGTCGTGGTCGTGTTCGCCGCCGCTTTTGATTGCAGCGCAGGAGTCACCGGGACGACGGAGGGCTCGAAAACGACGTCGAATGCTTGTCCCGGCACAACGTTCACCGGATTGACCAATTCAACGGTTACTTCGCGGCCCCACATTGGAACTTTGGGGGTGGTCCAGCAGCGAGCCGGCAATTCGGTCACCAGTGGGCCGAGGACGACGGTTTTTCCTTGCAATGCGCTCCCCGATTGTCCACGAATCCAGAGTTTGGTCGGGTCGCCTTCGCGAATACCCAGGGCAACTCGCTCGGGAACGCAAGCGACCACGCGCCCGACGGCGTTTACGAGGCGCACGATGGGATCGCCGGGCGCGGCGACTTCGCCGGGTTGCTTGCCGATCGCCGCGACGCGTCCGCGCTGCGTGGCTCGAAGAACGTAGCCGGCGCGACGTTGTTTCAATCGTTCGATGCTCCGTTCGACCACGCGAATATCAGCGTCGAATTTTCCTTCGATTTCGGTGTCGCCGGCGCTGATTTGTTTGCGTCGATCTTTGGCCGCTTTGATTTGTTTGGCCAAGAGCTGCAACGTTTTGGGTTTTTCCGTGGCCACGGCGGCGACGCTCGCGCGCTGCAAATCGAGGCGCGCGTAGTCATCGTAAATGGCTTGTCGTTCATCCACCAAATGTTTTACGCGTAAAACTTCACCTTCGAGCGCTTTGGCTTGCGCATTTGCGCGCCGTTGATCTTCGCGTTGAAGAGCTTGTTCTCGTTCGAGCGTCTCGAGATCCACGTCGAGGCGTCGAGCGAGCAGAGCTTGTTCGGCCCGCATGGCGGCTTCGAGGCGTACTTTTTCGGCTTCAGCGAGCGCTATTTCCGCATCGACCGCGGTTGCGTCGAGCGTGGCGACGATTTGCCCCGGTTCGACTTCGTCGCCGACTTGCACATCGATTTTGACGACTTTGGCGATTTCCGTCGGGGCAATGGCTTCGGGAAGCGCTTGGGCGAAAGCCACGACATGTCCGCGCGAATCGGCGCTGAAATGCAGCAGAGCTGCGGCCCCAAGCGTGCCGACGAGGCATAAGATCGGTGCGAATCGCTGTAGACTTGCTTGCATGGAGTAGAGCAAGATTTTTGATTTCATGGCTACAGGTCCAACGTCGGTTCTTGGAGCAGCAAGGCGACGTCTTGCACTCCTTTGATGGCTTGAAGGTCCGAAACGAGTTTGGCTCGGAGTTCCGGCGCGCGTACGGTGATCTGATAGGCGTGCTCCATCATCGTGCCTTGCGCGGCTTCACGAAGCGTCACCAAGGCGAATGTGCGGCAATGCAAGCGCATGATTTTGGCGATGGCTTCTTCGGCTTCGGGTCCCGCGGGCGCGGCAAAACGCAATAACCCGTCGGGGGTTTGTCGGGCGCCATATCCGGTGACATGAAGAAGGACGAACCCGAGTGAGAAAATAATGGTGCCTAAAATGGCCGCTCCGTGGGCTTGTGCACCCGTGGCCATTCCCACGCTGAGGGCCGCAAAAATAAAAATTACATCCCGTGGATCCCGAAGCGAAGTGCGAAATCGAACGGCGGACAGGCCGCCGGCCATTCCAATTCCCGCCGCAATGCTCGAACCGACCGCAAGCATCAACATACATGCAATCACGCTGCCCATGGCCATGCCATGCACCGTCGAGCGTGAATACGACAGCCCTCGGAATGTCGCCATGTAAATGATCGCAATCGCTTGGCCCAGGCCGAATGCAAGTAACAACGAAATGAGCGCTTTTCGCCATTCAAAAGGGTCACTCTGCGTCAGTGGTTCGAGCCATTCCATCGTTCATCCTGTTTCTTCAACCACCGAATCTCGCAATTCGATTCACGCTCTACGTGATGACGTACCGATGATGCCGTTGCTTCCATTTGGCATCGCAACGTTAATTGCCTGACTTCAACCCGCACTCCGCGCGTTTCGTCCGTATGAGAGCCGCGAACGTTCCCCGGCAGCTCATCTTTGTGTCGGTGCTGCGACGCTCATGTTACGAGATCGTGTAGTGTTGTCAAGCGACGACGAGGGTATTTGATCAACGATTTGGCGAGTTTCAGCACATTGACAAAACACCCTCGTTGTCGGCTTGCAACTGCGGTCATTGACCTCCGCGTCCCGGATAAGGTCGCGCTTGCTTCACGTACAAGGTCGGTTCCTTCCCCGGCGCCGCTTCGTCATCGAATTTGAATTCGACATCCATCGCATACCAACCCGTATTGCCGGCAGCCGGGCCATACGCGGGGGAAAACCGTTTGTGTATCGCATCGAGCGCTACGCCGAGCGAATGAATTTGCACATTCGACAGGACCGTTTTTCCCGTCGGAATGATGCTCGAATGCGTCAAGTACGTCGTCGGCTGGTTCGGCTGGCTGAAGTAATAAAGGAATTGGTCGCTCGTCACGCCCGGCGGAGGCGCAACGACTTCGATGTCTCCGCCATCCTGAACGTTGACGTAAAATGCCGGATCCACGCCCGTATCGTCGAAGGGATTGGCCGTAATCGCCACGCCGTTGGCCTCTTCATTGGCGAAATTCCAATGCACGAGGAGCGCCATTCCCACCGAATCGTGCGCGATACTGTAATAACTGCGCTCTTCGAAGGTTCGGAACGACCACGTGCTCATGTACGTTTCGCGTATGGCATTGAGCACGTCGTCCCAAACGGCTGGATCTCCCGAATGAGATTCATAACAACCCGCACACGGGAAACCATCGAGATCCTCGCTGTTGGTGCTCGTCCGAAAACGCATTTTGTGCATCCCATAGTCCGCCGCGATCTTGGCCTTGAGCAGGGTTTGGAATTCCATATCGATGGGCGCAACGGCCATCGCCGCTCGAAGTTCGGCGAGCTTCTGATCCCGTACCGCCGCGTCGGACTTGAAGGTTGCATCCGCAAGAAAGCCGTTGATCATGTCGTAAAACCCGTTCTGTTTCATGAACAGGTCGTAATAATAGACCGGCACCGCGAAGGCTTTTTGAATGGGCACGCCTTCCGTTCGCGCCAATATCGAATATTGCGCCGCTTTGCCTCCAAACGCGAGCACCGACTTCTTGATGGCGTCACGCAGCGACGCTCCGGCGGCCGGTTCCGGCGTTACATCCTCGATGTTCCACAATCCCGTCACGGTCAGGTCGAGTTGCGGAAGGACAACCGGCGTCGGCTTGTGCGCCTCCCAGTAAGCCTGCGCCTCGGCCGCCGTGACGTCACGGACGGCCCATTCGGAAGCGCCTACCGTCAGTTCGACCAGTTTTCCTTCGAGCGCACGCAACGTGGTGTTTGTCATGGCTCCGCGCAAGCCCATGTTCGGTGTGTGCCGATTTTGCGACAGGACATTGATGTGCGACAGGGGCGTTTGGAATTCCTCCGTAATGAGTCCCTGCACGACGGAGATATCATTCGGCGCTTCGTCGAGCACCACGATATCTTCATGCGTCAAATACGTCGTCGCCAGATTGGCTGCCTTTTCGAAGCGTAATCGTCCAATCGCGGTGGCCAACGATAACGGCTGGTAATCGATTGCCGCATACAGCTCGTCCGTGGTGACGACGGGAACCGCGGAACCCAATTTGGCAGCTTCGACCGCAACCGCATCCGACGTGGGATGAAATCGCAGTTTCTTGCCGAAAAAGGCGTTTTTGGCGACCGTTTGATACAGCAGCGTAATCATTGCGGCCGAGGCCGTGTCATAAGGCGAAACTTCGAGCGCCCATATTTGAGGCCCCTCGTAATAGGTCACGGCGCCCAAAATAAAGCGACGATCGGGCGTGTAGTATTCGGTCGTGTTGAAGCTGGCCAGGTCGGGCACAATCGGCAAACCATTACCCGAAAGGTGCGTCGAGGCAAACTCGTAGTGGATCTGGTATTTCACACTGTTTTGGAAATACAGTGCATTGTTGTCCGCTTGGTCGAGAACGACCTTGGTCGAGCGCGCCCCCGGGAGATCGACCGTGACGGGGACGGAAGCCAGGGCTTGAAAATCGCCGTCGCATCCGACAATTTTCAAGAATTCCGGCGATTCACCGCCGCTCGGCAATTGACATTCGAATACCGGTTCTGCGGGTGTTTGCGCCGTATCGCTGCACGCGATGGGCAGCGATGCAGTCAGCAGAAGCAATCCAAATGTCGCGAAGGCGCGCTTGTTCAAGGTCATGTTGTTCTCCGAAGTAAAGTCCGACGCTGTAACGAAACGATCACGGAACCAGCGAGAAACAATAGAATCCGCCGTATCCACCACCCGAACCGACCGTAACTTCTCCCGGAATCGGCGGACCCATTTCAATCAGGTTCACGCCCGGAGCACACCCGGATTCGTTGAGGGACGACATCCAATTCGCCATGCTTCCGTCGCCGCCCGGCGGTTTGGGGCCGAATCGCGGCCAGGAATGCCCGACGCGAGGACGTCCCTCGGTGGCCAAATCTCCTGCACCGCCCGTCCAATCCAGACACGTCGCCGTCGGGCCGAACAGCATGCCCTGTGCGTTTGACCCGGTCAGCATATCGTGATTGTCGACTTGGCCCTGATTCGGATCCGGCTGATGGTTCGGCACACCGTCTTCATTGGGGAAATCATTGATGATGGCCGGATCCGCTCCTGTCGGTCGCTCCGTCAGCAAATCCGTCTTGTTCGCGGCCAACAACCGACCGAGACGATCGTACCAGGGCCCTTCACCGATACGATCCTTGGCATTGACTTGTTGACCATTTTCGTCGGCCACCGCGCTGAGAAACGCGCGCCACGGCTTTTGACCGGCACCGGGCATGCTCTTTTCCGCGATCGCCGCGCAGATCTTATCCGCCCCGCGAAGTCCGGCGCCCGGCCCGGTTTCTCCAAATCGTAAATCCCCGCCAAACCCTTCGGGATTACCCGACAATTCTTGCAATGCCTTGAGACTCGTCACGAAGAAGCTGAATTTTTCCGTCGGACCACCGGAGCTGCTCGATGTGGAGCTCGAATTGCCCCCCGAGCTGCTCGAACTGCCGGTCATATCACCGCTCGACGACCCCGTACCGGAGCTCGAAGACGTCGAATTGCCGCCATTACCGCCCGTACCGAGCGAAATTTGACTGTCGCTTCCGCATCCCGTGAACAGCAGCGATGCGCACCCGACCAACGATATTGCAACAAGACCAATCCTCATGGAAAACCCCTTTTCTCGCCCATGCGTAAGCTCGTGTCGTAGTTTCTACTTGCAGGTCAAATCCGGTTGGCACGTTTGTCCCATGGGACAATTCTCATTTGCCGTACACGAAGTCAATCCTGGAATCTCCACCGGATGCTCAATCGACGAGGATATGACCAAATCGACGCGCCCCTGCGCAATCGTCGTCGAACCCGTCGCTTTGCGTGTGACAATGATGGTCGGGAAACCCGCGACCCCCAAATCCAACAATTTCGTGACCAATGCGGAGGGGATCTCGAGCGATCCCGTGTCGTCCGCTTCGCATTCGATCATGCCCTTGGTCCCGCCGTGATGGCTGATATCGAGTTTCACGTAGATCTTCGAAATATCTGTTTTACCGGGCGCCGTCCACGAAATGGCCAGAGGTTTGCCCGTTTCGATCGTAATGGTCGAGCTGCCGAATACGAGCGGCGCGACGCCCTCGGACGCGACACTGAATGCTTGGTAAAACTCACCCGCCGCGGTAAACGTAATGGCTTCCCCTTCAGAGAACGCCGGATAGGGCAATTTCACATCGGCAGGTGCCTGGTACCCATTGACGATCGGATTCATCGCAAATGAATCTCCTCCCGCCTGCGGATGCAGACCCTTTACCGTTACCGTCCCCGCGCTGTGCGCAATCGGGTAATCCTGGCATTTTTCATCTTCGACGCAAACCGCGCTGCCGCCGCACGGCGTACTGCAAAAAGGAACACGCGGCGTCGACAATGTGCATGCGCCTTCCGTCAATGCTTGTTCCCAAATGATCTGCGAAGGTGATGGGCCGTCGTAAATCTTGCCCAAAACCGCCGTGCTTCCGGGAACTTCCGGCGTATTGGGCGTTGCCGCGACCGGCGCAATGAGTTTTACTTGGAACGATCCGACCAATATCTTCGAATCGCCCATTCCTCCGCTGCTGCTGCCGCCGCTGCTGCTGCTCGTCGAATTCCCTTCGCCGCCCGATGAACAACCCATCGTCAGTATGCCAAGAAAAACCGTCGCCGCGAGGGCATCGCTCCTGAAACTCGCATGTTTCGAGGATCCTTCGTGAAGCTTTCGTGACGAGCCCATGGCGAGCCCTTCTTCGGCCCTTGCCCCGAACATACGACGATTCGCAGGCAATCGGACTTTCCCCGCACCCTCGACCCCGTGAACCTGGGTCGCCGCAATATCACTCATGAATTCGATTCGTTTTGCCATGCGCCTTTCCTCTGTCCCCGTCAACCCGGCATCCCGTGGATGATGTTTCTGGTGTGATTTTGATTGCAAATTCAACCACTGTAGCTGTCACCGTCGTGTCACCATCTCGCGTTCATGGGCCTCTTGCCCGGTCGATAAGAAACCCTTCGCCGATTTTTGATCTTTCTTGCTCGAAGCCCGGCGCTGCTCGTCTGCCCGCGCCGCCTGCACGTCACTGCACAACACGCGCCATCGGGGCGTAGGTTTGTCCAAGTAGTATAGGGCGAGATGGACGGCCGTCATGCCATAGGTACAACTCGAGACATGGCTTCGTCAATCGTTGGCTGCGGTTCGTGCGGAAATTGCACCCCTGCATGCTGCGACGACTGCGGCAATTGCACTTTCGCACTCTTTCACGCCGTGATAGGTTCGGGCCATGAGTAGTCAGACGCAGGATCTACAGGCCATGATCGCCGAACTCGAGGCATCGCTGGCCGACGCACCACCGGAAATGCGGGGCCTCCTGGAGCAGCAGATCGCGAATGCTCGGCAAACCGTCGCGATGTTCCAGCGAGTCGAGCCGGTAATCGCCGAACAACGCGCAAATCGAGCGCCATTACGCGATGACGTGCGGACATTTTTTATGCCCGAGCCTCCGGCCAATGTCGAGACATGGTTGCCGGATGATTTGCAGCTTTCCTACGTAACGGAAGATATGCTGCGCTGTCCCCAAGGAGCGCGTGTATATGCGACGGGGGACGCGTACGAATGCGCATTTCCCGCCGCTCCGGGCTCGATTCCGGTTCGTCATGGTCTAAGCATTGCATTTTATCATCACGGCGGTCTTCGTTCTCAACGATTTTACGACCACGGTCGTTTGCGCTGGGCCATTGAATGGCATCCGTCCGGGCGACGCGAATCCGTATCGTTTTATTCCGACGATGAGCCGCGACAGCATCGTGAGCATGGCCTGTTCACTCGGTTTGCCCCCAATGGTACCATCGTCGCGCAAACGTATTATTGGCACGGTACGCGGCACGGCTGGTCGAAGTTATGGGAAGACGATGGTTATCCCATCAGCGCGACGCTTTATCGAGAAGGCCAAGCCGGTGAAGAAGTTTGGCCCACCGGCGAACATCGAAAATTCTAATCTTTGCATGCGAGAACAGCGATTACGTGGGTTTTGTCGCCGTCACGTAGGGCAATGCATTCCATTCCGCCGCGCGCTCGCCAAGTCGCTCGAAATTCAGCGCGCATACTTGATAAAGCTCCAGATGATCCCACATCGCGGTCAAATGAAAACCGAGATACGTGGGTTCGCTTGGAAAAACATCCACATGCCGTTCGAGCCATGCCAAACCCGCCGATATCGACTCACGCATCTTGTCGAAACGCCGGTGAGCCCGAGTGTCGATCCCGGTACGTTCGGCGAGAATCAATTCCACTTCGGTGGCCATGATCCCATTCATCACGGAGCGAACATTCAATTCGCCCACATCCGTCGTGAGCACGCGAAAATGATCCTTCGGGTCGTAGGTTCGGACAATGTATTGAGCGATATGATCCGAATCGAAAATCGCTCGTTCGCCATCGACCAGCGTCGGTACTTTCATGAGCGGATTCGCGCCGAAAAGCGTCGGATTCGATTCCGCCACATTACCCGCGTCGACAAGCTCGACTTCTTTGCCGAGACCACCGAGAAGCAGGCGTACTTTGCGGGAAAAATGGGAACGCGGCGTATAAAATAAATGCATCTCGTCACCGTTTTTTCATGATGTTCGTGCAGGTAGGCGCAGACGTACCGAAGAGCGCGCCCTTCGGCATACATCACAACGGCGTTGGAGTCTATGGCGCTTTTTTCGGGCACGGAGGCTTGGGCGGCGGTTCGTCCGGTAGATCTTCGGCCTCCGGTTGCATACATGCGTGCGTCCCGAAAAACATCGTCGGGGCTTCAACCCGTACCGAAAGCAATCCTTTGGCTCGCGCAAGCTGATCCGCGTCGTTCAAACACGCTGCGAGCAGCATGACGAGCGCAAAGCTCGTGCGACTCAGGACGCGCACGCCGACGAGATGAAGCTGGTGATCCTGCTGCAAGCGTTGCGAGAATGTCGTCCGTCCAATCATCCGGTTGCGGACATCACGACGTGTCCTCGAGTTCCCGTGGAACTTGGCGACGAAGGAGCGATCGACGCAAAAATTTTGGCCCGATACGATCAAACGTGCCATGCAGTATACGAACCTTCTTACCCGGAGAAAACGCCTTGATTCGACCCATTGCCGTGCTCGTTGCCGCCATGGCGCTGTCGCGTCCGGGGATTCCAACGGCGGAGGCAAAACGATACGCCACCGCGCTGAACGAAATCGCAGCTCAAAACAAATTCGATCCGCTTCTTGCCGTGGCGATGATTCATTACGAGACGCATTGGCTGCCGCAGCTCGTCTCCGATGACGGCGAAGATCATGGGCTCGGTCAGGTGCGGGCGCGATTCATCGGCGCTTGTCGGCAGGACGAAGATCCCTTGAATGCTCCGAGCCCGGCGTGTTTGCAGGTAAAACTATCTCTGCTCGATGGGGTCGAGAACATTCGGCGCATGGGTTCCATCATTCGTGCGAACATGGAGTTCTGCGGCGAAAAATTAGGCAAGACGAAAACCGAACATTGGCTTGCCGGATACCAAGGCTACGTCGATCCCATCAAACACACCTATTGCGTTCCGGGACCCAGAACGACGCGGGTGATCGAATACTACGACGAACTCTTGGCCAAGTATTACCCGAAGCCAAAGCCGAAAGTCGCTGCCAAAGCGGTTTCGAAAGCAAAACCCAAGACGGCGTCGGTTCTCAAAGCCAAACCTTCGACGAATCCGAAGGAAATGGATCATCCGGCCAAACCCGTTACGGCCGTGGGCCGGAAACCTCGAGCCGAAAAAAGCAAATCCATGCCGGGAGCGTCTCGACAAACCAGAAGCGGTGGCGGAAAAGCGGCTGCGTCGGCAACCTCTCACGCAAAGAAAAACTGAGCGAAGAAATCTGCTTTTCGACGCATCAGAGCACGATCGTGCGGCGTCCTTCCACGATGACTCGACGCTCCAAATGCGCCCGTACTGCTCGTGACAGCACCATTCGTTCGACGTCCCGACCCACGCGACTCATTTCTTCGGGACTCATGGCGTGCGTGACGCGAGCGACATCCTGTTCGATAATGGGACCCTGGTCCAAGTCTTTGGTGGCGTAATGGGCTGTGGCGCCGATCATTTTGACTCCACGAGCGTGGGCTTGATGATAAGGTTTGGCCCCTTGGAACGCCGGCAAGAATCCGTGATGAATGTTGATGACCGGCGGCGCATCATTGAGGAATTCTTCCGTGAGCACTTGCATGTAGCGGGCAAGCACGACGAGGTCGACGTGGTGTCTGCGGCATAATTCGAGAATGCGTGTTTCTTGGTCCCGCTTCGTCGCCGCCGTCACCGGCATACAGAAAAACGGAATACGAAAACTATCGGCGACCGCTTCGAGCGTCGGATGATTGGAAATCACCAGCGGAATTTCGCACGGTAATTCTCCCGAACGTTGACGCAAAACGATGTCGTAGAGACACGCGGGATCCTTCGTGCAAAGAATAGCCACCCGCTGCACTTCGTCGCTGTATTGCACGCTCCATTTAGCCGCAAGCGACGTGGCAAGATCCGCAAATGCGCGTTCGAGTGAATTTCGAGAAGACGAACCGCCGAGCGCCGCGCCTGCCGACGGAGAGGAAAGGCCGGAAACATCG
>CAYSYX010000094.1:0-17331 GCA_964435055.1 uncultured Polyangium sp.
GATTCGACCAGGTCCCGAGCCGCTCGGGTGAGGCGCGACGTCAGTTCCCGGCGTAATGATTTTTGCACGAGTTCGCGGGTTTTTGCGATGATGCGATCAAAATTTTTGTCTCGTAAAACATTGTCCCGACTCAAGGTATGTTTCAAGTGCGGACTATCCACACGCACTCGGACGTTGGCCAGCGATGCGTGCAATGGTTCGTCCGTTTCGAACAACGTGAGCCCGCGATTGTAGAATCCCGCAAATGTCGGTTTATTGTTCGCAGGATCGTCATCGGTTGCGCCGGCGATCGAAAAATGCTGCGTGCCCGCCGAGGGTCCCACGACAAACCGCTCTTTTTCCCGATGAGCTTGCACATACAGCGAGGAAGGGACGGTCAACGGTCGGTCAATCCGACGTGTCGCCTGGGAGTCGTTGCGATCATGATCGACGGAGATGAATTCGATCGGGACCGCGGCGAACCTGCACCAGCGGGAAAGGGCCATTTCAATGCGCCGACGATGCTCGTCGAACGTCGCGGCATCCATGGTTTGATGCAGCGTGACGACGGTACCGGAATGATCGAGCTGCTCGAGTTTTTCAATTTCATAACGATGGTCGCGAAACAGTCGAATACGATGATGCTGACCATCGCGCCATGTATCCACTTCGACAATTTCCGGATCAATCGCAAAAACGCTCACGAACCCCACGCCGTATTTACCGATTTTCGTGGAGTCGCCTTCTTTCGACGAATTGAACAGCGTAAGCAATGGGCCGTCGATGGTTTCGCGCGTCATACCGACGCCGTCATCGTGAAGCGCAGTGGTCGCAATTGCGCCGGCACGTTCGACGCGCACTTCGAGCGACTTGGCGCCCGCGTCGATGCTGTTTTGCACAAGTTCCCGGACAAACGCGTAGGGATCGGCAAACTGCCGCACCATCTCGGCAACGGCGCCGGTTTCCGGTCTTTCGATGACTTGTTGTTGACGTGCGGATCGAAAAGGCATGGCGAGACGGCCACGATATCACATCGCTTCGACGCAATGTGCGAAGACTCGAACCTGCGCGACATTCGGTAGCCTTGCGTTGCCGGCGGTGCTAGACAGGGCGGCGCAGGAGAACCACCATGAAAAAAGCCCTTCCCATCATCGTGCTGCTGGTCATCATCGGCGTAGGCGTCGGCGCATTCGCCTACTTACGCAATCCCAACCGAGCTGCGTGTGTACGCGTGGGAGAGCTTTGCGGACACAAAGAAGGCTCCAAAGAACAGCTCGATCAATGCACCTCGGAAATCGAGCAGTGGCGCAAGGTTGCCGGAGATGCCCCGGTCGACAAGGGAATCGCGTGCGTGGACACGGCCAAGACATGCGGCGAAGCCATGGGTTGCGTGGCTGGTGCGGGGGTGAGCGGCTTCAAAAATGTCGTCGACGACTTCTTGAAAGGTTTTGGAAAAGCCACGAAATAGCGATTGCAGCCATCATGAACGATTTCGACGATCTCGTGATCGGCGCGGGCATGGCGGGTTTGTCCGTTGCCGCATTGCTCGCGCGAGCCGGCAGGCGAGTGCTCGTGCTCGAAGCGCACGACACGCCGGGCGGATACGCGCATACGTTCCGCATGCGCGATTTTCGTTTTTGCGCCCAAGTTCATTACATTTTCGGCTGTGGTGAAGGCGAATCGATCGGGCGCATTCTCGCCAAACTTGGAATCGATTCCGCAATTCCCTTCGTCCGCCTCGATCCCGAAGGCTTCGACCATATCGTCGTCGGAGGAGACAGGTTTCGCATCCCCAATGGTTTGTCCAAATTCCGGGAGCGTTTGTTGCGACGTTATCCCGAGTGGCGCGAGCCCATTGTGCGGTATTTTGACATTGTCACCGCCGTCGCCGAAGAGCTCGACCGGACAGACGAACTACCGGCAAAATTGTCCCCATGGGCCGTCGCGCGTTCGGCGTATCGATTTCGGCATTTGATTCGATATGCGCGGTCGACGCTCGGCGATGTTTACGATTCAATCCAGGCGCCGCCGAAACTTCGGGCCATCTTGGCCGGCCAATGCGGCGATTATTTGTTGCCCCCTCGTGATGTGTCCTTTCTGTTGCACGTCGCGCTGGTGCACGGATACGATCGCGGCGCGTATTATCCCACAAAACACTTTTATCATTTCGTCGAGACGATCACCGACACGATCCGCAACGCGCCGGGTTGCGCCGTGCTGCTCGAACATGAAGTCGCTCAAATCGTTGCGGAGAATGGTCGAGTCACCGGGGTGCGCACGAAAAACGGAAAAACCTTCACGGCTTCGCGGTATATTTCCAACGTCGATCCGCATCGCACCGCGTCGCTCGTCGGATGGAACCATTTTCGTTCCGATGAAGACAAAAGGCTGCATTACGAATATTCGGCGGGGACCTTTACGATGTACCTGGGCGTCAAAGGGATCGACCTGCGCGACCACGGGTTTGGCTCGTACAATGTCTGGCATTACCCGGACGAAAACATCGAACGGCAATACGACAATCAATTGTTGCGAAATGATTTATCGAATCCGTGGCTGTTCATGTCGACGCCTTCGTTGCATTCCGACACGCCGGGTACATGTCCACCTGGGCATCAGATCCTCGAAGTGGCCACCGCTTGCGATCACACATTTTACGCGGCATTACGTCGCGACGATCGGCGTCGGTACAATCGCGAAAAGAAAAAAATCCGCGATACGATTTTCGATGTCCTCGAAGCGCATTACGTCCCGCGTCTGCGCGAAAAAGTAGTTTTGCAGGTGGTTGGCACGCCGGCAACGAATGAACGATTTTGCCGAGCGCCCTACGGAAATTCTTATGGCGCAGCGCTCGTCCCGAAAAACGTCACGCTGGACCGAAAGCCCTATCGCACATCGCTCGACAATTTGTGGATGGCCAATGCCACGGCGGGAATGCCGAGCGTCGCGGGCGCAATGGGCGCCGGGGCGCGCTTGTATCAGGAATTGACCGAAGATGAGGTTTGACGAGTTCTTCCTCGACAGGCCCGATCGGCACGGCGCCACCACATCGTTCATTGGGCTCGTCGAGGATTGATTTGAAGACAAACCATCGGCGCAACTTATGCACGAAGGCGCAAAGTTGGTCATTCCAAACCTTCGGCTTTGACCGCGTGGTCAACTAACTTCGGGACCGATCGCGCCGCGCTGCGAACACAAAATTTCGCTTATTTTCAGCCGCTTTTCCGATGAAAGGTCGGCTCGAACGTCGGACATTCTTGACCGGCCGGTCATCATAAGTGACATGCGGCGAGACCGTCAAGCGGGCGAAGGAGCGGCGGCAATTTTTTCGTCTTTGCCCCATCCACCTCAAATTTTGAGACGAATTTGCACGCGGTTTGAGACGCCAAGCCTTGCGAAACTTGGAAATGCAGACCAGCGTGGAACGAATCGAGCGCCCGTGGCGCTCCAGGAGCTCACGACGATGAAGGTTCGTGCACGAGCCATGCTGCCGGTTGTTGCCGTTTTGCTGATCGCGACGCCGGGGTGTGGCAAGAAAAACACCGATGACAAGTCCAAAGCCGCCGCGGAGACGACCACGCGAGCGGCACCGACGGTGCGTTTTGCCAAAGTCGAAGAGAAGTTGCTCGCTCCGACGCTCGAAGTGAGCGGTTCACTCGTCGCCGACGAATCGAGCGAAGTTGCTTCGGCCACCGCGGGCATTTGCACGAAGGTGAACATCGACGTGGGCGCTCGCGTGAAAAAGGGCGACGTGCTCGTGCAGCTCGACAACCGCGATCCGGCGCTTCGGGCACAAGCGGCAGATGCGTCGGCCCTGCAAGCCCTGGCCAAACTCGGCATCAAGGCCGGCGAGAAGTTCGACCCGGACAAAGTGGCGGAGGTTCGAGCCGCCAAAGAAGGCCGAGATCTCGCGGTCGACGAAGCTGCGCGCACGAAGACGCTCTTTGACAGTGGTTCCGTCGCACAAGCGACGTACGACCAAGCGCGTACGCGCGCCGAGCAGGCGAAGGCGCAATACGAAGCCGCGTACAACGGAGCGATGCAGGCATACGCGGGCGTTGCCGCAGCGCAATCTCAGGCAAACCTGGCCCGGAAAAACGTCTCCGATACGTCGATTCGTTCGCCATTCGACGGCGCGGTCGCCGAACGTCGCATCTCATCGGGTGAGTTTGCGCAAATGGGCCGCGTCGTGGCCGTCGTGGTTCGTGATGATCTCTTGCGCTTGCGCGTCGACATTCCCGAAACGGACTCGGCCAAAATCTCCGAAGGCAAAGAGGTCACGTTGACGGTCGCGGCGTTTCCTTCGCGCGTCTACAAAGGCGTCGTCAAACGCATCGGCGCCAGCGTCAAAGCTCAATCCCGCGCCTTGCCGATCGAAGCGGAAGTTCCCAACACCGATGGATCCTTGAAGCCTGGGTTTTTCGCGCGTGCCTACATCGAGCTCGGGGAAACCGCGAGCAAAGCCAAGTTCGTCCCTCGCTCGGCCATCGGCAACTCCGGCAGCGCTTCGCGCGTGTTTGTCCGGGTCGGTAACCGCGTGCTCGAACGCATCGTGACGCTCGGTCGCGAAATCGACGGACTCATCGAAGTGCACGGCAACTTGGAGATCACCGACGAAGTCGCGATCGACAACGTCGAACAACTCGCCGACGGCATGGACGTCGCAGCAGCTGCCGGACAAGCAGCTGAAAGGAAGTAGGTGCGACGATGCAATGGCTTGCTGCGATCAGCGTCAAGCGGCCCGTCTTCGCGACGGTGATCATCCTCGTCCTCAGCGTCATCGGACTCTTTGCCTATATCCAACTCGGTGTCGATCGTTTCCCCAAAGTCGACTTTCCCGTCGTCTCGGTCGTCACGGTGCTGCCCGGTTCGGCGCCGGATGAAGTCGAGAGCGAGATCTCGGACAAGGTCGAAGCAGCGGTCAACACGATCAGCGGCATGGATGAACTTCGCAGCATCTCCGCCGAAGGTGTCAGCCAGGTGCTCGTGACGTTTGTCCTGGAAAAAGACGTCGAAGTCGCCGCTCAAGAAGTTCGCGACAAAGTCAGCGCGATCCAGGCGGAATTACCGCCCGGCGTGCAACCTCCGGTCATCACGAAAATGGACCCGGATGCGAGCCCGATCCTCACGCTCGCTCTGTCCGGTCCCGACAACGTGCGTGAAGTGACCGAGTTCGCCGACAAGACGCTTCGACGTCAAATCGAATCGCTCAACGGCGTCGGCCAAGTGTTGATCATCGGCGGTCGTCCCCGACAAATCAACGTGATGGTTGATCCGGAAAAACTCCAGAAATACGGCATTTCCGCCCCGGAACTGGAACGAGCTCTCAAGACGCAGAACATCGAACTGCCGAGCGGTCGTGTCGAACAAGGCGCGCGTCAACTCACGCTGCGTACGCGCGGTCGAGTGGAAACCGTCGAACAACTGGCCGCGATCGTGATCGCCACGAAAGACGGATACGCCGTGCGCGTGTCCGATGTGGCCTCGGTCGAAGACAGCATGGCCGAGCCGGAAAGCGCCGGTTTCAAAGGACAACGCTCCACAGTCATCCTCAACATCCGCAAACAAAGTGGGACGAACACGATCGAGGTCGTGCATCTCATCAAGGACCGTTTGAAGGAAGTCACGGGACGTTTGCCCCAGGGTTACTCGATCGACATCGCGCGTGATCAATCCGAGTTCATCGAGAACGCCGTCGGCGCGGTGAAAGAGCACCTCGTGCTCGGTGCCTTGTGCGCGGCGCTCATCGTGCTCGCGTTCCTTGGAAACGTGCGCAGCACGGTCATCGCCGCCGTCGCGATCCCGACGTCGATCGTCAGCACGTTCGGCATCATGCGCGCCGCCGGCTTCACGCTCAATGCGATCACGTTGCTCGCGCTCACGCTCGCCGTCGGTATCGTCATCGACGACGCGATCGTCGTGCTCGAGATCATCTACAAGCGCATGGAGGAGCACGGGGAAAAACCCATGGCGGCGGCGGTCAACGGCACCAAGGAAATCGGTCTCGCCGTTCTCGCGACGACGCTCTCGCTCGTGGCCGTCTTCCTTCCCGTCGGTTTCATGGGCGGCATCGTCGGGCGCTTCATGGGTTCGTTCGGACTAACCATGTCGTTCTCGATCATGGTGTCGTTGCTCGTGAGCTTCACGCTCACGCCGATGATGTGTTCGAAGTGGCTGCGCGGTGTCCTTGACAAACACAAGCCGGCGTCGCCGTATCGCGTGGACGAACCCGGCGCGCATGCGCCCGTGGGTCACGGACATGGAGAATCCAAGGGGATCTACGCGGCGATCGAAGGTACGTACGTGAAGATTCTCCGTTGGTCGATGGGCCATCGTTGGGTGATCGTCTTATCGTGCGTGGCCGCGCTCTTCTCCATCCCGGTGCTTGCGGGTCGCGCGAATGCGAACTTCTTGCCCGAAGAAGACGAGTCACAATTTCAAGCGACGGTGCGAGCGCCCGAAGGTACGAGCCTCGATGAAACACGTCTGCTCGTGACGCGAATGGCGGCCGAGATCGAACAGATGCCGGGCGTGCTGTATGCGATCACGACGATCGGCGACGATCCGCAGAAGACGCCGAACCTCGCGGGCGTGTACGTGAAGCTCAAGCCGGCGAATCAGCGTTCGTTATCCCAAACCGAAATCATCGACAAAGCCCGTGCGGAACTCATCCCGAAGTACGGGAAAAACTACCGCATGTCGGTCGGTCCGGTGAACGCGTTCTCTGGAGGTGGAGCGAACTTTCCGGTCATGTACCAGATCACGGGGCCGGATCTGACGAAGATCTCGGGCTACGCGGAGGCGCTGCTCAAGAAGCTCAAGACGTTGCCCGGTGTCGTCGATGCCGACTCGTCCCTCATCTTGGGCAAACCCGAACTTCGCGCGCACATCGACCGCAAGAAGGCGGCGGATCTCGGCGTGAACGTCGGAGACATCGCGGGCTCGTTGCGGCTTCTCGTCGGTGGGTACGAAGTGACAAACTACAACGAGAAGGGTGAGCAGTACGAGGTGCATGTCCGTTCGATCCCGTCGTATCGTTCGGACGTGAAGGGCCTCGAGCGGCTGACGGTGCCTTCGCAGAAGCTCGGGCCGGTGACGTTGGAGAACGTCGTGTCGTTCTCCGAAGGTACGGGGCCGGCAAAGATCGACCGCTTCAATCGCCAGAAGCAGGTCATGGTCATGTGCAACTTGCAGAAGGGTTTTTCCGAGCGAGCGATCGTTGCGGAGCTCGATGCGGCGGCGAAAGAGCTGAACATGGAGCCGGGTTATGCGGCGGGAGCGACGGGGCGTTCGCGTGAACTTGGTCGAGCTGCGAAGAACTTCGGCCTCGCGTTCTTGTTGTCGTTCATCTTCATGTATCTCGTGCTCGCGGCGCAGTTCGAATCGTGGCTGCATCCGATCACGATCTTGCTCAGCTTGCCGCTGACGATTCCGTTCGCGATCATCAGCGTCATCATCTTCCGTCAGTCGCTGAACATCTTCTCGATGCTTGGCATCTTGGTGCTCTTCGGGGTCGTCAAGAAAAACTCGATCTTGCAGATCGATCACACGCTGCAGCTGCGCGCGAAGGGCATGGAGCGACTCGACGCGATCTTGCAGGCGAACAAGGATCGTCTTCGTCCGATCCTCATGACGACGGCGGCGTTTGTCGCGGGCATGATTCCGTTGGTGCTCTCGAGCGGCGCTGGTTCCGGGACAAACCGGGCGACGGGATTCGTCATCATCGGCGGACAATCGCTGGCGCTGCTGCTGACGCTCTTGGCCACGCCCGTCGCGTATTCGCTGTTCGACGATCTTTCCGTGAAAGTCTCGCGGCTCTTGCCATCGGCGCCGCCGGATGAAGAGCCTCTGCCCGCGCCCGGCGCGGAGGAATGATTCACGTATCCCTCGCCTGACGAAGCTTCCTGTACACTCGCCCGCAGGAGGCTTCACCCATGTTTCAGACGCATTGGCGTTCACTTGTGGTCGGCATGTCAGCCGCATCGTTTGTCTTTGCGTGTTCGGCTTCGGACGATACGCGCGGGACATCCAAAGGCACCGGTGCGTCGAATGGAACCGGGGGAGACGGAGGATTTGGGTTTGGCGGAATGGGTGGTCAAGGAGGCGACGCCCCGACCGCATGTCCGAACGTCGACGTTCTGTTCGTCATCGACAATTCCGGAAGTATGGCGGATCAGCAGCAAAGTCTGATTGCGAGTTTCGACGGGTTTGTCAAGGGAATGCAGGATCGTTTGTCCGGGGCAAAGAGCTACCACGTCGGCGTCGTGTCGACCGACGATTATGGTGGAAACAACGGCTGTGGATTGATCGGCGATTTGATTACGCAAACCAATGGTCCCGGCTCGAGCAATTCGACATGTACGCCATTTGTGGGCGGAGGCCGGTTTCTCACCGACGGTGAACCGAACCTGGCGGCGAAGTTTTCTTGCGTGGCGCAGCTCGGAACGGGCGGCAATAGTGACGAGCGCCCCGCGCGAGCGCTGATGAACGCCCTCGATCCCGTGCGTAATGCGCCCGGAGCGTGTAATGCGGGATTCAGCCGAAAAGATTCGCTTTTGGTACTCGTCGTCATTACCGACGAAGACGATGTGCAAGATGGTTGTGATGGTGTGTCGTGTATGAGTTACGGTTCCGGAGGAACGCCGGATGAATGGTCGTCGACCGTCATTCAGCACAAGGGTGGAATTGCGCAGAACATCGTCGTGTTATCGCTGATCGGCCGAAAACTCGACAATCCGTGCGGAGCCACGCCCGCGTCGAAGATGCTTGGTTTTACCAATAATTTCGATAACGCCTTTATCGGCGACGTGTGCGCGTCGACGTACGATCAGTTTTTCCTGGACGCATTACCGGTCATCGACAAAGCGTGTCAAGGTTACGTCCCGCCGCCCAAATGAAGCTCATGGATGTCCGATGCTCACAGCATCGAGAAAAGCCCTCGTTTCTCGATTGACCGTGATTTTGTCCGTGCGCACGTAATCCGAAAAAAGAATATGGTTGCCGTCGGCGATGGCGATTTCGCGGGACAGGTGCTGTTTCGAGCCGCCTCCCAATGCACCGAAAAACCGATGCATCGCTTCGACGCTCGCCGCCGTGTCTTGGTGCTTTTCGTCGGCGTAATAATAAAACATCAGGACCGGAGCGCGAACGGCGGCCACCGTATCGGTCGTCGCAATGGTTCGGCGCAAATCGTCGAGGTGATGCAACGAGCGAAAGTATTGGGTCGTGATCCAATGCGCTTCATACCCGTCCACACGGCGGTGTTCGGGATCATTACGCCATCCGGCGAAACGTTCTTTGCCATAAACAGCTTCGATGATGGGCATTCCAATCCGGCGTGAAATCAAAAACGCCGTCGGATCGGCGAAATCGAAAAAAGGATTACCCACGACGACGCCGTCGACTTCATTCGGATGCTGTGCGGCCAGCCAAACGGCCAAAAGTCCGCCCAACGACGAGCCGAAAACCACGAGTTTTTCTCCGAGCGGGCGAAAACGATGAAATGCTTCTTCGACAGTGGCAAAGTATTCTTCGGGTTTTGCCGCCAATTGGGCCTCTTTGTCTCCGCCGTGCCCAGGTAATCGCAAATAATACGTATTGGCGCCGTACGTTTCGGAAAGCCCGTCGACAATCCCCTCCCCTTCCGCCCGCGACGCCCCGAATCCGTGAATGTACAAGAATGCCAAACGCGTTGTTTTTTCGGAACGTCGAACGAATTTTTCTTCATTGCCCGGCCGCACGCCGCCTTGGAGCGATCTTTTTTGGACTTCCGTCACGAAATCATCGAATCGCTTCGTGTCGGGCGATGGATGCTCCGTAGGCACCGCGGGCAAAGGTCGTTCGGGAAGGACGCTCATGAAGCCAAGCCCGACCAAGGTTACCAGGATCGGAGCCACGTACCGCAGCCATCTGCGCGGGTTTGTCTTTTGCGGGCCCGAAGGGTTCGTCGGCATGATGTTTTACCGTGGCAAACGTGGATTTTCGTCCGCGAGCGTCTCATGAATTGCCGTCCTGGTCGAGCGGGAACAGGGGTTTGGCGGAAAGAGTGTTTGCCGTCGAACGGCAGAGTGCGTCCCGGCTGTCGTGCTGGTCGATCGGATGACGGGCCTTCGGATGGTCCAACGAGGTTTCGAATGTACTTGCGGAGCGAGTCTTCACGTGGCACGGTGCGCGGGTTGGTCCTTTCAATCGGCCACGTTTCGCGCCCATGAAGCCAAATCCGCCCGTTTTTTTTGCGGTTTTGTCCTGCGTTCTCGCAGCTTGCACACCTACGCCTGCGGTAAAACCGGTTGAGCAACCCAAACCCAAACCGGCAATCGTGAACCAACCGTTGGCCTGGGCGGCGGCAACGAATACGAATGCCGACCGTTGTACCCTGCAAAATGCTCAGCAAATCGGAGCATTGGCGAAAGAGGGGACTTTCGCGCTGGGTTTTGGCACGCACGGGGGTTTGGCGGTGTGGTCGAGCCCCGAAGGCAACCGAGCCAAACCACTCACGCCGACGGGGGCAAGCTCCGGTTCCGCCGTTTCGATTTCATTTCCCAAGGGAGTCCATCCGGTCGAGGTCGTGCCGGTCGCCCGAGGATTTGCGATTCTGGCAAAAAAAATCGAAGTTATGTCCGGACCTTGTGCGGGGTCGTGCGGAGACAAACCTTGTCCCGAAGCGAAGGCCGGGGAAGCCGCGCCGACATGCGATACTCCGACGGGGTACGAGTATTACGTGCAGCTGACGGACATCGACGGCAAAAATCCGAGCGCCGGGCGACCATTTCATACGGGCGTGGTCGATATCGAAAAAATATTGCCCGGGGATGGTCGCGCATTCGGTGTTTTGACGAAAAAACAAATCGTTTGGGTTCAAAAACGTCCCGACGGTCGACTGGATTCGGAAGCTATCGAATTACCGGAATCGTACGCGGTGATTCCCGTGCTCGGCGTCGGGCGACCGGCGATATTGCTGCTCGACAAAGATGGTTCTTTGCAATTATTCGATGAACGCGGCATCCACGATATCGAGGGCGAATTCGCGACCACGCCGGGAAAAACGGCACCGACGACAAAAACGGCGCCGCCGGGACCGGCCAAACCATCGGCGACTGCGGCGGCTGCGCCCGGCAAAATGATCGTTCGAGGTCAATGGGGGGCCAAAGATCGCATCGAAGTGGCGCGGAAAACAGGTGAAACGACGCAATACGCGGTCATCGAAAAACTTGCGCTACGCATGGCGAATGAAACCGAGAGTCAGGAGATCGGCAAGTCATTCGGCGCGATCGTCGATGCGCAATGGGAGAATGGTAAGCTGCGACGAACCACCTGGGACAAACGCCCGGTGGGGAACGATATCGACGTGGCGGAAGCCGATCCGATGGCGCACGCGGCGCGAGCGCGATTCGTTTGGTCGGGAAGTACATTCGTCATGGCGTATCCGACGAGCCCTGCGCATCGCACCGAAATGCAATCGTTGGGTATCCTTGCCGCAACCTGCGGCGGCTCCAAACCTTGATTGATCTCGCGGCCAATTTCATCGGCGATGTCGGCGATGTTCGCGTAGGGGCCGCGGCCGTTTGTCCGAAAACACCAAACCACAAAACAACTGACTCGGTGCCCGGTTGCTGGAAACAACCTCGACACCGAGTCGTCGACGAGTGAGATCTCAGTAAATCGACTGGATCTCAGCGCGCGCTTTTCGCTTGGGCTTTCGCGGAGGCTTGCACCGTCTTCGAAAGCTCGCGACGCAGTTTCTTCACTTCCGCAGCCGGGAGTTTGCGCACGAGTTCTGCAACCTGCGCGCGTTCGTCGTCGGCAGCGAACGTGAGAACATAGAGCGCGGAAAGCTCGAGGCCCTTCGCCAAACGATCAATGGTCTGAATCGTAATGGCGGCGAGGCCGTGTTCGACGCTCGAGAGATGGCCCTTGGAAAGACCGCTGATGTCAGCGAGCTCGGCCAAAGACATGTTGCGTTCAAGGCGCAGTTCGCGGATGCGAGCGCCAACTTTGGATGCAAAGGGTTCAGGTTCTGTTCGCCTGGGCATGCGGAGTGCGTAACACGATATGTCACGCACAGACAAACAAAATTGTCCACGTCGCCAAAAACTTGCTTTTGTAGGCGTTTGACGAACGTCTGTCCCGGCCGATCATAAGTCGGGGTCAAATCGAACCGCTGTCGAGGATCATCAAAGTGGTTCGTTCTTCATGAGCGCGCGAGTGCACGTCCATGAGATCCGAAGGGAATCGACGTTGGGGATCTCGATGGAACTGTCAAGTCCTCACTTCGGCCCCTCGAGTTTTTCTTCGGGGACCGTTCGTCGGGACGCCTGGGTACGTCGATTAGCAGCCCGTTGAATTATCGTCGCGAGCGCCCGAAAGCTAGGGCGACAGAGCGAGGAATACGCAGGTATTTCGAGCGATGTCGACCGACGATTTCGGGTGCGAGCAGATAAATCAACGGGCTGTTAGCACGACTCGGCCACTTCGTATAATGCGCTTGTCGAGGCTCGATTTTCAAGCACTCTCCAAGCCCCGCTTCGATAAGCCGGCGAAGTAGTGTCAGGAACCCCGGGCCAAGGTATCGACTTCTTTAATCAGCGTGGGCAAGCGATGAGAACCATGCATTCGACGGACGAACGCGGCGGCTACGTCGCGCTGAATTCCCCGCGCGGTAACGAAAAGAGGTTTTCGACTCGACCCGCGCAATACGTGTGCGGCGAAATCGGCGCCGTGAAATGCTGTTTTGGCGACGCCCACGACCGCCTTGGTATTTTGAAAATGAGAATGCAGATGCGCACCGAGCCCGGGGCGGCCGTGTTCGTCCAGATCAACGTATCCATCAATGACAATCGTGCGAATATCGGATTGAAGCATGGAGACGACTTGAAGAATGCAGGGTAATTCGCGTTCGAAGAATGCTCCGGGTCGATATGGTTTTACGTCGGCAATGCGGGCGATACGAGTCTCCATTGCGGAAGGAGCGTCCCATGTTTTGGCGACGACGGCGACGGCCACCGCAATGGTCGGTCGGTAGTCGACATCGACAATGGCCAAGGGACAGGTTTCGCCATATTCGTGTTCGGCCATCATGGTTTGTCCGTGCGTATCATTTTACGAAGAATCGACGTTATCACGCCGCCCGCGCGTCGCCAATGCTCGAATCACGCATTCCGTCGGGCACGTGCGCCGGTCGAGCATATTTCGGCCGAACAACATTGGACCTCCACCGGCGGAATCATTTGATGTTCGACTGTAATACTTGGCACCATCACCCACATTATTGCTTACATTAACACACATTATCGCACCTAATTCATTCGCCACGGGTATTTTTTTTCGGGATGGCGGGGGGTCTCTGCCCTAGAGCGGTGTGAGTCGATCCAGCGAATCCGCGGGCGCAAGTGGGCCCGTCGAATCTGCGGCTGTCCGCGAAGCGATGGTTGCGAAGTTTGCGCAGCTTTTGCCTCGGTGGCTGCGGAAAAGCGGCGTAAGGCCGATGGATCTCGCGGATGCGGTACAGGAGGCTCATCTGGAGGTGCTCGAAACGATGCGAGCGAACCATCCCGTCTTATGGGGGGACGAGGCGCGGGCGCGGCATGAGTTGATGCGTATCGTTTCGCGGGTGGCGCTTCGGGCGCGACGTCGAATTCAGCGGGCGAATGATCGTTATTTGAATGTCGACGATGTGGAGATGGTGAGTGATCGCGACGAGCAGGCGCAAGTCGAAGCGCGTGTCGTGGTGCTCACGGCGATTGAGAATTTGGATGAGCCGACGCGCGATTTGATTTACGCGCACGAGGTTGAAGGTCAAACGAACGTCGAGATTGCGAAGCGTCTTCGGTTGAAAGAGGACGCCGTTGAGAAGCGAGTTTTTAGCGCCAAACAGCGGTTGCGCCTGGAGATCGAGCAGCTCGAGCGGGGAATCGCGTCGGGAATGCGTGGCGCCGCGGCAGCTCTCGGCAAGGACAGGCCCGACGAGAATCGGGTGGTTCGGGGCGTCATGGTTTTCGGGTTCATGCTCGATTTTGCCGATCCGTTCGAGCGGGCATTGTTTTGCGCGGCGCGCGATGTTTTCACAGCCAAACCGGTATTCGTGCCGACGCCCCGTCAGCCCCGTCAGCCCCGTCAATGGCACGTCATTCCACCGCACGTTCCGACGACGGCGCTCATGGGTGCGCTCGCGTTTGTTCCGGCCACTGCGGCGACGTCCGATGCGCCGGCCAGTATGAGTGCAGTTTCGCCGGCCAATCCGTTTTCAGCCATTTTGAATGTGCCGCATACGGTGCCTCGGGAGATTCCCGCGGTTCGTCCCATCAATGATGTGCGTAAGCCTTCCGGGCAAGCGGGTGCGTCATCGACTTCGGGTGATGGAAGTTCGTCCAAACGAAGTTCCAAGGCCGCGCATGGTGATTTGCAGAATCTGCCGATGGGGGGTGGTTTTTCAGCTTCTCGAGCGGGTTTGTCTCGTGAAAGTTATGAAAAATTTTTGAAGTCGAATCGGCCGGAGGCGGCGCATTGATCGAGATGATGGTTTCGTTCGTTGATTGATTTCAAGCTGTAACTTTTGGTTATTGTACGTCGACAAACTTTTGAATGGTGATGCCGGCTGAGGGTCGAGCGCGAGGATATTCGCGTCAAACGGGCGGTTTGTCCGCTGCTTGGGAGGAACATGTTGCGCAATCAACAATATGCAGAAGATTCGCTGGTGGTTCGCGTGGGCATGAGGATTCGCAAATTGCGTATGGAGCAAGGGCTTTCCTTACGTGATTTCGGGGCCCGAGCGGGCGTGCATCCGTTTCATGTCATGGCGATCGAGCTTGGTCAGCTTGCGGCGAATACGAAGACGCTGCGGTTGATAGCAAAGGCGCTCGGCGTGGAGCCGCTGGATTTGCTGAATCATGATATCGATCGTGACGATATCGGTCATTTGGTGGAATTGATGCGCAAGCAGCCCGAGTCTGTCGGGAAAATCATGCAGCGTGTTCGTCCTTTGGTACAGAACTGACCATACGTCTCGACAACGACGAACGACTCTGGTACGAACGTAGCGTGAATTTTGTCACAAAACGTTCGTCCCGGAGCAGGTACGTTTGACGAAGTATCCTTGGGTCATTCCAGCCGTCGCCGCGTTCGTCATGACTCAGGCGGCGGGTGGAGCGGCGGAGACGGCCGATCCTTCCACAAATTCCCCTCAGATTTCGACCTTGTCGACGACAAACGCGTTTGTCTTGCACAAGACAGCGGGTGACGACGCGGCGGTTGCGGGTCGTTTGTCCGAGGCGCTGGAGAGTTATCAAAAGGCGCTGGACGTGCGGTGGGATCCGTTCGTCTCGGGGCGGGTGGGCGAAATATTTCTCAACTTGCGCGATTTTGCACTTGCGGCGCAATACCTCCAACGCGCAGTCACGGATCCGTCGCCGAGTTTGTCCGACTTGAACCGCGATCGGTTTTTCCGGAAGTTGCAGACGGCGTTGCGCGAGGTTTGTCGCGTTGATTTCGTGGTGGATCCGATGGAAGCGCGCGTCGTGATCGACGGATTCGAACGTGGCGAAAAGCAGGGGCAGTTTTGGATTTACCTCAATCCGGGTCGTCACCGGATTCACGCGGAATCACAAGGATTTCGTCCGTACGATACCGAGATGACGACGGTGCGAGGATGTCGTCGAACGCTGATTATCGTCTTGCATCATGCGCCTGTCGCGCAGGAGGAATCGATCGTCGCGCAAGACGTCACGACAAACCCACCGCTGGTCATCGAACGTCGTGAAGCGGTCGCGTCGACGCTGCCGTTATACGATGCCAAACTACGGCCAAACCTATTGAATCAAGCCAAATTTGGAAATTTTGCGTTAGGACTTGGCCTGTGGATTCCGTTTGGCATGACGCCCGCGTTTGCCCTTGGCGGGCAGCTTCACGCCGGTTGGCGATCGCGTTCTTGGTGGGACGCAGGTATCGAATTTCGATTGGCCGGGAACGTGCACGGATGGGTCGAAAGCGACAAACGCGCGTTGACGTGGAGTATCGGCGCGGCGCCATGTGCTCGTCATCCTTGGGGATTCTTTGGATGTGGTTTGCTGCAGGTCGATGGCGGCATCGTCAACGGAGTTGCGAATTTTTGGTCGGCGCCGGGCATAGGCGGGCGTGCCGGGTACGAGTTTCACCTGTACGAACGCGTACGGTTGCGTTTGTCGCTGGACGTCGTGGTTCATTTTTTCGAACGGACGCACGGGTCTCCAAACAACGATCCACACGCTGCTAATGCGGCAAATTCGGCTGCATTCGTGCTTCAGTGCATGCTGTTCAAAATTCTCTAGACAGACCTTGCGTTTGTCGCGTTTGTCATGTAGGGTTTGACCATGAACATGCGCAATGCGTTCATGGCGGCGGCAGCCATGATTGCCTCATTGGCAGTTTATGCCTGTGATCCGAACAAGGAGTTGAGGTGTGAGTTCTTGGCGTGTTGGGAGGTTGGCTCGTGTTTCGACCCGACCGTTTTCCCGAGCGAGTACGAGATGGAGTGGTGCGAATACAATCGCACCGTAAACGCGGCGGCTTGCGTCGACCCTGCCGGCCATGGCCCTCGTCCCGGGGATGGGGAGACGTACGAGGATCTTGCGACCTGTGACGATATATTCGTTTGGATCGCGGCGACATGTCACGACAAGACGGATAAGAAATTCGACTCGACGACTTGCATCGTAGTGCGGGTTCTCGAGGAGGAGGTTGCGCAACAGAATGATGGTGGGGTTGATGCCGACGCAGGCACGGATAATGGAGATGCCGGGGCGGACGCGAACAGTGCTCGGGCGGAGCATTGCGTCGACAATCACCCGGACTTTTATGTCGAGCCGCAGCCGGTATGGTTCGGCCCGGTCGATCAGGCCCCCAAGGAATGCGATCCGACTGTCGGGGCGTTTGGTAGTAGAAACTATTTCGACTTACACATTCCGACATCCGAAGGATGTCCGCAATGCGCCTGCGGCGATATCGACGGTTCCTGTCCGAAAAACCAGGGAACCATCCATTTCCGAGCGGGCAAATGTGATGAGGCGCAGGTCGCGACGACGGATTTCAGCCCGCCGGAGAATTGGGACGGCTCGTGTACGACAAACCATTTCATTGATCAGGATGCGGAGTGTCCGGCCGGCAGCGGCGTGAAATGTTTGCAATCGACGTACATGTCGGCATTGCCGGACCCCATCGAGGGGTGCAAGCCGGTGGAAATACCCGTTCCCAAAGCGATTTCGGATGCGCCGAAATGGAAGCAATCCGCTTTGTCGTGTACACCCAAAATCGAATTCTCAACGGTGGATTCCGAGGTTTGTTTTGCGTTTCCAAAGACGCCCGGCTGGAGAACGTGCGTAC
>CAYSYX010000094.1:17341-24590 GCA_964435055.1 uncultured Polyangium sp.
GCCGCAGCACGGCGAATACGACTGCACCCCGGGGAGCGAGTATTCCGAACGAATCGTGGTCTACCCTGAAAAAGCCATTGTCGATCATCGATCGTGTTCGGCGTGTGAATGCGAAGCATCCGGTGGAAGTTGTTACGGGTCGATCCGGTACTACTCGGACAACGCATGCTCGACGCTCTTGGCGCAAGAAACCCTGAGCTCCACGGGTTCCGAGTGTCATAACTTTTATCCCCCGGGCGCGGGCATCGGAAGCAAGGACATGGGCGAGCTTCTGTATGTCCCGGGAAGTTGTGAACCCAAAGGCGGAGTCCCGTCGGGAGACGTAACAGTGGACACCAAAAATGCCGTCACTTGGTGCTGTTTGCTCGTTGAACCCGAAGACATGTGACGATTACAACAAAGCAACCACGACGTGTTCGCCGGAGAGCACGCATTTGGATCTATGGCGACGGAAGATATTCGATCTATCGCTCGAGATGATTTCGGTAACGAATAGAGATTTCGCCAGGCCGTGGGGTTGAGTCATTGCGCGCTTATGCATGATAGCGATCTTACTAGTGCCATCGGAATCGTGGTAACCTAACGGGAGAAGCATCCCGATCCATTGCGGCGCTGCCGCAAGAAATCAAAGGAAAACGAACATGAGGTCAATTGCGGGCGCATTTGCCCTGGCGTCGGGTTTTGTCTTGTGTGTGGTTTTGGCCGGAGGCGGGTGTTATTCGTCGTTATGCGAAGTCAGGGGCATACCGCCTGTCGACAATCGCGATCGCAAGGCGTATCCGACGATCGACAAAGACTGGGTTTGCACTCGTGCTTACGCTGAAAGTTACTACGAATCAACCAAACCGCCGCCACCGCCGCCGCCACCACCACCTCCTGATCATCCGGATGTCGCGGGAGATCATCCGGCCACGACAGGTCCCAAAGATCCTGTTGGGGTCGTAAACTCGGCCATCTTCGTCAACAGTTGTTTCGGTAACTTGTTCTTCTTCGACCCGAGGATCAACTCGACCATCCAATCCACCTATTTCGAGCAATTGCGCAATCAAACCTCCAACGAGTTGTTACAAAGAACCGATTGCTTCAAGGACAAAACCAATGGTTGTGAAGCCATGCGAGAATGCCTGGGGCTGGTTCAACAAATCAATGGTTCGCCTGCGCTGAATCTCGAATTCGATCCAGATCGCCCTTCGGGATGTATGGGCGACACGGGAACCAAATACAGTCACAATAGTTTCTACGACAGCTACGATGTGTATTACGACGTCTACACGTGGTTCAACTGTGCCGGTTTGGGGCTGACGTGTGACGAGGAATATCATCGGGAATGGTGCGGCACTCCGAGGACAGCCTGCGATCCGGAGGTCGATACCTATACATGTTGGGACACAAGGCCATTTTATTGCGAAAAACCTTGGCCCACGGGCGGGCAGGCGTATTACTGGCAGGAACCCCGTTGCGGTGATTTCGGTTTGGTTTGCGCCAGTGAAGTGGTTGGAGGCCCGCCGGATTGTGTCGGTGAAGGCGCGGCGTGCGAGGTCGATCCGGCTTGGAGTTACAATCTCGCTTATTACAGCTTCCGGGAAGGTGTTGCGTGCGAAAGCGAAACGATGATGCGGGCTTGCGTCGGCCGAGGCGAACATCTCGTCGATTGCGCACAACTCGGCAAAGGGTTCACGTGCATCCCCGGAACTCCCACACGTTGCGGGCTGGCCACGGAATGTGAAGCTTCGGATCCGGTGCGATGCGAGGGAGATTCGCTCGTCGTCTGCGACGCCGGTAAAATTCGCAAAGTCGATTGCAAGTCGCTCGGTTTTACCTCGTGCGACGCAAAGCATAACGTATGCAGCCCCGGCGTGTACGATAATCTGCCTTGAATGGGGACTGTCGCCCAATTCGTTCGTCCATGATCACCTTGCCCACGTTTTCCGCCGTCGATTGTCGATTTTTGGGTCGGCATGTCGATACGCGCTCATCGTTTCAACGCCTGCCCGCCGCCGATCAGGCGTATCTGCTGGACATACGCACGCGATTGCAGACGCTCGCCCGCATGGCCGTGAAGGAATACCACGGGCGTACGCCATTGACGGATTTCGTCTCGCCGCTGAATCCGGTAGGCTTGGCCAAAGGAAAACACTGGGCCGGTGTTTGTCCGCGAGTCGCGGACGAACCAATTTTGCCACACGGGCCCCATTTGCAGCTCGCGATGACCATCATGCCCGAAGGGTTCGAGATATCCTTCGGGCGTGACGACAACCCGGCGAATCAAGTTTTACCGCCCAAACGGCACCACCGACGGGACCAGCTCGTCGTCGACACGGATGCCTTGTTGCGAGTTCCGATCCCCGTGATCGCTCGTCTCGAGCGATCCTTACCGACGATCTGGAAATACCGCAAGCAACGTTGGCAACCCGCCACGACAAACGATTTTTCGACGCTCTCGCAATGGCTCTATTACGCCTCGACGAACATGGGTCGGCGGGCGAGCATTTCGATGTTCATCACCGCCGAGGACCTCGAAAATGACAAATTCGACGCGGCGGCGATGTTTTTGGAAGCAAATCGCTTGTTCGAGCCGCTCTTCGCGGCGATTTACGGAACGCATGATTCGGCCGAAGTGGTTTCTCCCGAACAACCGGTGGCCAGTGCCGAGCTGGATGAACCTGCCGATTGCGACTTTTTGCGGATCTGCGACGACTTCGCCGACGCTTTGCGGCAAGCGAACCTCGTTTTGGGAACGGACCACACCGAGCAGGCCAAGGCGTTTGTCGCGAGCGTGGCCACGAAGCCGTTTGTCATTCTCACGGGTTTGTCAGGGTCGGGTAAAACCCAGCTTGCGTTACGTTTTGGCGATTGGCTGGGCATCGATCGGGTGTTCGTCGCGCCGGTTCGTCCCGATTGGACGGGCGCGGAGGCGCTGTTTGGGTATGAAGATGCATTGCAACCGATGCGTGATGGAGCTCGCGCGTGGCACGTGCCCGATACGCTCGAATTCCTGCTTCGCGCGGCGAACGATCCCAACAATCCGTATCTGCTGGTTTTGGATGAAATGAATTTGGCGCATGTCGAGCGATATTTCGCCGACTTTTTATCGGGCATGGAAACCGGTCAACCTTGTTTGCCAAACCTCGATTATGGTGACGATGGGTTTTACCGAATGGTACCCGGAGGCGACAAGCGGTTGCCGATGCCGAAAAATTTATTCGTCATCGGCACGGTGAACATCGACGAAACGACGTATCTTTTTTCGCCCAAGGTGCTCGACCGGGCCAATACGATTGATTTTCGGGTGCGCACGGAGGATTTGGTCACGGATTACAAGAAGCCGGGACGATGTCGACCAGCGCCGGTTTCGCTCGGACGAGGGCTCTTGGAATTAGCGAAAAATGAATCGTTTCACCAGACAAATCCAGCCCCGGGAGGAGCGGAATTTGCTGCGGGCCTACGGCGAGTGCATCGCATTCTAAGCGACCACAACCTCGAATTCGGGCATCGCGTGTTTTACGAGGCGACTCGTTTTGCAGCGCTCTTTGCGGCGTGTGGAATGACGGATCCTTACGCGGCGCTCGACCGGCAGATCCTGCAAAAGGTTTTACCGCGTCTACACGGATCGCGTCGCAAATTGGAAACCGCTTTGTGTGCACTTGCCGCCGAATGCGTCATTCCGGCACTGGATGGCGATCTGCTCGTGGACGCGGCGCGATTCAATCCGCTCGCCGAATCCTCGTCTCGGGTGCGGATGCCCCTTTCGCTGGCCAAAATACAGCGCATGGTGCGAGCGCTCCGGACGAACCAATTCACGAGTTTTTCCGAGTAAACCATGCGGGCCGTTTCCAGCGTCGTCCTGCCGCTCATCGATGCATGGGGGCGCGAACACGCGCGATTGACGATTGCAACATTACCCGGAGAAAAACGCGAGCGCGCGTTGTGCTTGTCGGAGGACGCCGCGGCGGAAACCGAATCGATTCGATTGTTGGAGGGTACGGAGTACGTGTACACGCTCGATCTGCCTGATATTGACGGGCGCTTCGAGACCGATCATCCGGAAATGTTTTTCGCGGACTCGGAGCGTGGCGACCGTGGTCGATTACGCACCGGATTGTACACGGGGTTGGTTCGGGTGCAGTTTTTCCGGACATCACGCAGCATCGGACAAACGTTTTTCGAGGTCCAATCCACCAAACTGTCATATCTTTCCGATTATCAATGGATGTTGCGCGATATCGCCGAGGTCTGCACGGACCTCGTCATGGACCGTTTTGCGCCGGCCGAGGCTCGGTTTACCGCGGATGATGGGCAGGACTCGGAAACGCTTTATCAACGTTTTGCATTTTTGCGCAGTGTACTCGAGAGCGACGAATTTCATTCGGCAATGCGGCAGATTCTCGCGTCGCCGCACGTGACGTGGAACGAAGACGAAGACGTCGCCATGCATGGGCACACGGCGCGTCCGAGTTCGCGTATGGCCCGGAGTTTGGCGCGGCCGGGACCGCGTTTGCCCTGGAACCATGTTTTTCCGGGCGAAATCGAGAGCGTGCCGCATCGATTGACGGTTTTTCGCTCCGTCACGTCGGTGGACAACGTGCCGAACCGCTTCATCAAATGGGTTTTGCGCCAATGGTTGGGGATGATCGACCACGTGTCTTCGGTGTTCAAAAAAGGCGTGGAGAGCCCGGGGCGCACCAGACGCGGGCGAAATGAAATGGCATCGGCCAGGCAGCATTTGGAACATTTGCTGGAAGAGGACCTCTTCCGGAACGTCGGCGAATTGGATGTTTTCCCGGAGGCCAATCAAGTATTGCAAAAACGCGAAGCGTATCGAGCGATCTTTCGCATGCACTTGCGGCTCGAATCGGCCGCTCGACTTCATTGGCCGGGTCTTGATTTGGTATATCGGGCGGGTCAACGTCACGTCGCCAAGCTGTACGAATATTGGGTGTACATGCAATTCGGACGTATCATGGCGCGATTGAGCGGTCGTTCCTTTGATGCGTTGCAGCTTCTGGAAAAACGGCGCGATGGTTTCACCTTGCATTTGCGTACGGGCGAGGCGACGAAAATAGCGGGGACCATCGAGCGGCTCGGACGAACGTTGCATTTGGAATCGTGGTTCAACAAGTCGTTTGGCATAACGAACTCGCCCGCCGAGGGATCGTGGACGCGCCCGCTCCGACCCGACATATCGTTGCGGATCGAGGTGCCTTCCCACGGGTCCTCGCCGCTCGTGACGTGGATTCATTTCGACGCAAAGTACAGGATCGAGCGTTTGGCGGAGGTGTTTGGCGGAGCAAACGACGTCGAGTCATCCGATCCGGAGAAGGCGCAACATCGTCGCGAGGATTTATTAAAAATGCACGCTTACAAAGACGGAATCGGACGTTCGTCAGGGGCGTACATTTTATTTCCCGGCAAAGATACGAGCGTCTCGTATCGGCAATATCACGAATTACTTCCGGGACTGGGGGCGTTTGTCCTTCGGCCGTCGAACACTGGAGAATCGTGGGGCAGCGACGCGCTCTCGGTTTTTCTCGAGCACGTGTTCACGCATTTGGCCATGCAAGCGACGCAGGACGCTCGCGTGCGTTATTGGACGGAGCGCACGCATGCGGATCGGCTGGTCGATACGGTTTTACCTGCCGCACCATTTTTGACGGAACCTCCCGCGGACGTTCCGGTTCTGTTGGGATTGGCGAAAAATGCAGCGCATCGATCGTGGATCGGGCGCACGTGTATGTACAATCTGCGAGCGGATCCCGGACGCGGGGGCGCGGTGGGCGTCGACGGGCGCGAGCTCGGGGCGCGATTTTTGATTGTTTACAGCGCGGATTCATCGTCGGTCGATGTGTACGAAGTCATCGAAACACCGCGCATTTTGACGGCCGAGCAGCTCCGAGGGATGCAATATCCCGAACCGCGGGGGGCGGTGTATTTATGCTTATCGTTGCAATGGATTTCGGCAAAGGAGGATTTGAGATGGCTGACGCGGGCAGTCGTCGAGGGCGTGCGGACCCAGACAAACCCGGATGCGCTTCACGGGGCGCCGATGCTCGTCACGTGGCTCGACGTCTGCGCCGCAGCTCGGGTTGTATGAGAAAGACGTAGGGATGCCGATTGAAAAGCGTTTTCGCCGTGGGAAAATGGCTTGACACCGGATGTGCCATCGACGACGATTCACGGTATGTGGCGACAATTTTTGGGCTTGGCATTGGTGGTGGGTGGGGCGTGGAGTTGCACGGCCGAGACAAACGGAACATCGACAAGCTCGGCATCGAGCACCGGTTCGTCCGGGATGACCGGCGGGGCGGGTGGAGCCGGCAGTTCGAGCAGTGGAATGGGCGGTGACGGCGGGCTTATTTTCATGCCGGATGGCGGCGGAGGTGCCTGCACGCCGGTATCCGTGTCCGAAACGATGTGCGACGGCAAAGACGACGATTGCAATGGGCGCGTTGACGACGTGGATGTCGGCAAAGACGGCATTTGCGATTGCTTGCGTATCGGCATCATCGGCGTGCCGGGGTCCAATCCTTCCGCCGATTTTCAGAGCTGGTTGCAGGCTCGCGGGACCACGGTGGAACGTACGCACACGACGCCGGGGGAAGCCTTCGACGCCGCATTGCTGGCGAAATACGACGTGCTCATTTTCGATCGCCTCTTGCGCGAATACACCGCCGCCGAAGCCGACGTGCTGAAAACATGGATGGAAGCCCGAGGCGGGTTTGTCACGATGACCGGATACACGGGCGCGGCGGCGCCTGATTTTTATACCAATGCGTTGCTTGCTCCGATTGGACTCGAATATCAGCCGGGGTTGTATACCGAACCGGTGACGATGTTCGCCATGCATCCGGTGACCGTGGGTTTGACGTCGGTAACGTTTGCCGGCGGATACTTGGTCAAAGACTTGGGTGGCATGGGCGGAACGAGCACCGTTATCGGCAGCATTTCGGCCGGTCCGGTGGCGTTTGCCCACGAACGCGGCAATGGGCGCGCGGTCGTTTGGGGCGATGAATGGATCGAATTCGACAGCGAATGGAAATCACTGCCGGAAATCGAACAACTGTGGGTCAACATGATTGCGTGGATCGGCCCGCAAGACAGTTGCCAGGTTTCGGTACCGAAATAAGCGCCGACGTCCGGATAACACTACTCCGCCACTTCGTTTCATGAGCTTGTCGAGGCTTGATTTTCAGGCATTCGCGGCACCCCAAACTCGCCCCTTCGGGGCTCAGACAGTGGGCCCCGCCGCAAA
>CAYSYX010000095.1:0-16061 GCA_964435055.1 uncultured Polyangium sp.
GCCCTTGCGCGGGTCCCGGGGCGCGGAGCCCCGGGTGGGTCTGGGTGAAACCCAGGAAATGAAAAACGCCCGCGAGGTTCGCAGGCGTTTTTCTTGGAACGTGAGACGAAAGAATCAGCTGTTCTTGCGATTGGCGCGACGCGCGGCGGAGATGCCGAACGCGGCGAGACCGAGGGCGATGCCCATTGCGGCGAACGGTGATTCGTGACCCGGAGCGGCGGAGCAAGCAATGCCATTGACGTTGCCACCACCGTTGCAGCCGGACAGGTCGCAGGTCACTTCGCCACGTGCGGAAACGTCGACGCTGATGCCTTGAGCAATGAGGGCGTCGATGCAGGACTGCGGGTCGGTGGCGTTGACATATTGATCATTGCAGAAAAGCGCGCCGCTCGGAGCTTCGCATTGGCCGCGGCAGCCGCCTTCGAGTTTGGCGTAACATTGAATGTCGCAATCCATGTTGATGTTCGCGGTGCACGCGCCGGTACAGCACGTATCGCAATGCTCGGTGCAGTTCGAGGGCTGAACCTGACATTGGCTGCGACAGTAGCTGGTACAGCTTGCTTGCGCATCGGCCGGGCAATCGCGATCCGGGTGGTTTTTTTGACAATCCGCGGTAAACGGTTGCTCGCATTCGGCGTGGCAGCCCGAAACGCAATCGAGTTTGGCCGGGTCACACTGCGCGATGCAGCTGACGCCGCAGTTGTTCGTGCACGATGCGTTGGCGGTCAAGGTACAACCACCGGTGCAACCCGCTTGGAACTTGATGGGCTTGCATTCGACGTCGCATCCGCCTTTCACGACGACGCGACAATCGGCCAAGGTACCGCTGTCGGTCACGAACTTGCCGCACTCGGCGGGCATGTTGAACGCTGATGCCGATGAAGCGAACAGCATGGTGGGGAGAGCAAGGAGCGAAAGAGCGAGTTTGCCGAAGTTGGTCATGAGGTTTGTCCTTTTGGAGGTTATGTCCAAGAATACCTGGCCCGCGTACCGGAAGGCCCACATCGCGCACGAGCGCGTGAACGCGTGATGGACGATCGTAGTGCGCAAAGCTTCAGCGCCGAAGAGCAAATTCTTGGCGGGCGGGAATATTTGGCGGGGGAAACGTCGACGGAGGTGTCGCTGCGTAAGAAGTGAAGGCTCAGCCTTCCATCTTCGAGAGTTCTTCGTCGGAGATGTCGAAGTCGGCGTAGACGTTTTGCGTGTCGTCGTGATCGTCGAGGGCTTCGAAGAGGGTCATGCACAGTTCGGCATCGCGTCCGACGGTGGGCTTCTTGTTCTTCGGGACGTACGCGGGACCGCTGGATTTGACGGCGATTTTTGCTTCTTCGAGGGCCTTGGCGACGGGATCGATGGCTTCGATCGCGCACGTGATTTGCCACTCTTCGCCTTGGTCGGTGTAGTCATCGGCGCCTGCGCCGACGGCGATTTCCATGAGTTGGTCTTCGGACGCGGCGTCTTTGGCGAGCGCGAGGACGCCTTTGCGATCGAAGGCCCAGCCGGCTGTACCGGACGAACCCATGGCGCCGTTGCTTTTTTCGAAGATTTTGCGAATTTCGGCGACGGTGCGGTTTTTGTTGTCGGTCAACGCTTCGACGATGAACAAAGTTCCGCCGGGGCCGGTGCCTTCGTAGACGATTTCCTCGTAGTTTGCCCCTTCGAGTTCGCCGGTGCCGCGTTGGATGGCCCGCTTGATCGTGTCGGCAGGCATCGCTTGGCCCCGCGCATCCGTAACGGCTTTTCGGAGGCGAGGGTTACCGTCGACGTTGCCGCCGCCCATGCGTGCGGCGACGGTGATTTCTTTGATCAGCTTGGTGAAGAGTTTGCCGCGCTTGGCATCGAGCGCGCCCTTCTTGCGCTTGATCGTGGCCCATTTGGAATGGCCGCTCATCGCTGTCGTGCTCCTCGGACAAAACGCGCCCAATGCGCGCCAACATGAAAAACGCGCGCACCCTAGCGAGATGCCGGGGCCGATGCAACCGGTGAGCGAGGGGTGGATGCATTTTTCTTTCCAGACCCACCGGCGCCGACGTCAGCCGGAGTCACCTCGAGGCGGCCGGGGCACGTCGTCGAGTGGCCACAGCCGCTCGCACACCCGGTCGAGGATCCGAAGGATGCATGGACCGGAGCGAGACGGGTCGAGCTGTCGCTTTCATGGTTCGCGTCGTCGCGAGTGCGTTTTTCCCGGATACACTCGACCGATGACGACCAAACCCAAATCAATTTTCTCAGGCTGTTTGTCGAAGCAATCCATTTCAATGAACCTAATCTCGCGTATCGACGCGGCATTGCTCTGTGCTGCTTTGTTGATTCAACGAATACGAAAGGACGGCGGATACGGGCGTCGATCTCCTGAGCACGGAAGAGTGGAATGAGAACGATCACCGTTTGTCGAGACGTCGGTTCGTTGACGTGGATGCACGCAGCCAAGCCTTTCAAAAATTCCTCTCCATCCACTTAACTCCGACCGCGAACTTTGGTAGGCTGTTCGAAAGACTCGCCGCATGCCGGTAGATCGCCTCGAGAGGTGCGCTCGAACATGGCCTCGATTCCCAAACCTTCTGCAACAAAATCGGTCGCCCCATCGATGGGAACGGCCGCCGCCAAAACTCTCAAGGCAGAACGAACCGAGGAGATCGAGTTATCGGATTCCGAACTCCGGGCCGTCCCGAACGCGCCCAGCGCGCCGCCCCCTCCGTTTCGTCCACCGGCAATCCCGAATGCGTCTCGGCCGTGGCAAGAGGTTGGGCAGGAAGAAGGGCTGCCGACCATATCGCGCGACGCGTATGAATTCGAAGGTGTGCACGCCGAAGGCGGCATCGGGCGCATCATCAAAGCCCGCGATATGCGCCTCAATCGCATCGTCGCCATTAAAGAATTACACGAACCCACCGAATCTTTGGCCCGCCGATTCATTCGTGAAGCTCGAATGACCGCGCGTCTCGAGCATCCATCGATTGTCTCGGTCCATGAAGTCGGTTGTTGGCCCTCGGGCGAACCATTCTTCGCCATGACGTTCATTCATGGACGGCCGCTCGCCGATATCATGAAAGACGCGGAAACGCGCGATCAACGTTTGGCCCTTTTGCCGCATTTGTATGCCGTCGCGGACGCCATGGCTTACGCGCACGACCGACGGATCATTCATCGCGACTTGAAACCCGCCAACGTGCTCGTCGGTCAATTCGGTGAAACCGTCGTCATCGATTGGGGTTTGGCCAAAGACTTGAACGAAGCCGAGCCGAAAAAGTCCGAAGACGAAGAAGGCGCGATGTCCACGGAGCGCAGCGAATATTCAAAGCGTTACGAAGCGACGATTGCCGGCATCATCGTCGGCACGCCCGCGTATATGCCTCCCGAGCAGGCGCTCGCGAAAAACGTGGACGAACGCGCGGACGTTTATGCGATCGGCGCATTGATTTACCGTGCGCTCGCCGGGGTCCCTCCTTATGAAGGCACCGACGGATTGGACGTGGCCGTCAAAGTATTGGCCGGTCCGCCCGAACCTCTGACCGACAAGCAAAAAGGTTTGCCCCAGGAGCTCGTGGCCATCGTGGAAAAAGCCATGAGCCGCGAGGTCGAACAACGTTATCGCACGGCAAAAGACTTGGCCGACGATTTACGACGATTTCAAACCGGGCAGATTGTCGCGGCATACCAATATTCTCGAAAAGACTTGGTCAAACGGTTTGTCCGGCGCAATCGTAAACGTCTTGTCGTGGCCGCCGCCGTCGTCGGATTGTTGACGACGATGGCGACCATCAGCGTTCGGCGTATCGTGATGGAACGTAATCGCGCGCAAGCGAGCGAAGCGGAAGCGCAAAGGCAACGGGCCGATGCGGAAATGCAGCGCGCCGAAGCTCGCGAAAAACAGCTCGACGCCATCAAACGCGCCGATGAATTGACGCTGGCTCAAGCCCGGGCCCTCATGGATCGGGATCCGAGCCAAGCCATTGCGTGGCTCAAAACGTTGTCGGCTCAAAGTCCGCGTTGGCCTGCGGCCCGAACGTTGGCTGCCGATGCGTTGTCGCGAGGAATCGGGCAAGTATTTCGAGCGCATACCGGTGGAATCAATGCCGTCACCTTTTCGCCGGACGGAAAAACCATTGCCACGGCGAGCGACGATCGCACCGTGCGCATTTGGTCGCTCGAAATGGACCAGCCCAAGGTATTCGAAGGGCATACGGACGAAGTTTGGGCGACCGCATATTCCCCCGACGGCAAACGATTGGCATCGGGCGGTAAAGATAAAACCGTGCGGATTTGGGACATCGCCAAAGGCACTTCGTCGGTGCTCGAGGGCCATTTGCAATGGATTACGCACGTGACGTTTTCAGCCGACGGCAATTGGCTCGCTTCGCAAGGTCTGGGAGACGGCATTTTCCTTTGGAACGTCAACACGAAGGAAGGCACGCGCGTCGCGACGAACCCGGGCATTGAAATGAGTCGCGGACCTGTGTTTTCCGAAGACGGTCGAATTCTCGTGTTTGTCGAAACAGGAAAACTCGTCGTTTGGGATGTCACCACCGGTCGGCGGGATCTTTGGCCGGGCCAAACCTCTTTTTGCTCGAGTATCGCGATTTCCCCGGACGGGAGGATGATCGCCACAGGCGGCGTCAACGGCTTGGTGCGACTTTGGAGCACGACCGGGGGCTTGAGTCGCACGTTGCGAGTGCATACCGATGAAGTCACGGCGCTCGTTTTTTCGCGCGATGGAATGACGTTGATGTCGGGATCGAAAGACCGTTCGGTCCGGTCGATGGACGTCATTTCCGGCGCGGTGAAGATTTGGGGTCTTTATGGCGGGGAAGTCAAAACGATGACGTTGTCGCCCGACGGAAAACAATTGGCGGTCGGTGGTAAAGATCGCAATGTGATTGTTTGGAACGTCGCGGATGGGCAACGGACGACTTTGGGTGGATTTCAAGATTGGCTGGCATTTCACGGCGTGACGTTTTCGCCGGACGGACGGTATTTGGCGGCGGCGGGATTCGATCAAACCATGCGCGTATGGCGAATGGGCGATCGCGTCGATCGCGTCGTTTCCGAGGGCGCGGAAGAATTGACGTCGGCGATGTACATGCCCGATGGAAAACGCATCATTACCACCGGGGTCTTGGGCAACGTTTCGTTGCTCAGCGTCGAAGCCGGAGCGCCCAAAATTTTGACCAAACACGAAGGGCACGTGCTGGATGTGCGGGTTTTTCCAGACGGAAATCGCATTGCCACGACAGGAGACGACGGCACAGTTCGAATCCTCGGGTTTTCGGGCGAACCACCTCAGGTTTTACGCGCATTTCGAGGTAATTCGTATCGAATGGCCATTTCGCCGGACGGCAAATACGTGGCGACGGGAGGCGTGGACAAACGCGTTCGATTGTGGGATTTGTCCACGAGCACGTTCGAAGTTGTCTTCGAGCACGAAAAGAACGTCGAAGCGCTCGAATTTTCGCCCGATGGCAAAGTATTGGCATCGGCGAGCGACGACAGTTCAGTGCAATTGATTCATTTGAATCCGCGCGAAGTCAAACTGCTCGGAAAAGCCGAAAAAGGCGTCCGAGCATTGACGTTTTCCCCCGATGGCAAGACGTTGGCCGCCGGAAGCATGGATCATACGATTCGATTGTGGGATCTGGCGGCGGGTACGAATCGAGTCATTGATGCGAGCGGAAACGGGGTGACCAAAATCGTGTTTTTCCCTGACGGGAAAAAGTTTGCCTCGACCGGTTTCGAGCCGTCGGTGCGTATTTGGGATTTTGAAACAGGAAAAACCTTACGCATTTTGCGCGGACATGATCGCATGGTCGTGGGCACGTCGGTGGCGCCCGATGGCAAACGAATTGCCACGGCCAGCATCGACGGGAAAATTCGGCTTTGGGATTTGGAGAGCCGCGAAGATCGCGCGCTCGTGGGGCACAACGGCGGGGTTGCGTCGGTGATGTTCGCCCCCGATGGTCGAACGCTGATCTCGTCGGGACAAGATGGTACCGTTCGTCTTTGGGGTGACGATGTCCCCAGGACGGAAACGGAATTGCGTGTGTGGATGGATGCCGCGACGAAAGATGTCGCGGAGATGCTCGACCCATAAATCATTTTCATCCCGCGCGTCACGATTCCCTTGCGCCCGGCCTGCAATTCGTGGAAGACTGCGCCCGTATGACCACCATGGAACCGGGCTCCGTCATCGCCGGAAAATTTCGTATCGAGCGAGTGCTCGGCGAAGGCGGCATGGGGATTGTCTTGGCCGCACACCATCTGCATCTCGGCAGATTGGTGGCCATCAAAGTGCTCAAGCCGGAAGCTCTGGCGCACAAAGACATCGTCGCCCGATTTGCCAACGAAGCGCGTAGTGCGAGTCGAATTCAGAGTGAGCATGTCGCACGCGTGCTCGACGTCGGAGCGTTTGATTCCGGCGAACCATACATGGTGATGGAGTACCTCGAAGGGTGCGATTTATCGAAATACGTGCGTCAACGCGGACCTTTGGCCGTCGGTGAAGCGATTGATTATTTATTACAAGCGTGCGAAGCGCTGGCGGAGGCGCATGTCGCGGGCATCGTCCATCGCGACTTGAAGCCGGCCAATTTGTATTTGACTCGTCGCGCGGATGGATCGAATTGCGTAAAAGTCCTGGATTTCGGCATATCCAAAGCGGCCTTGTCGCCGGATCAAGCGGCGCCGCAAAATATGACGCAGACATCCAGCGTTCTCGGCACGCCGGGATACATGGCGCCCGAGCAATTACGATCGTCGAAACACGTCGATGCGCGTACGGACATCTGGGCGCTCGGCGTCATTTTGCACGAATTGCTCACGGGACGATTGGCTTTTCAAGGATCCACCGTCCCCGAAGTTTATACGTCCATTTTGGCCGGCGCTCCGGAGTCGTTGCGGAGCGTGCGTCCGGACGCACCTCCTCAGGTCGAAGCGATTATTTTCAAGTGCCTCGAAAAAGACGCGAATCGACGATTTGCCAATGTCGGCGAATTCGGCGTGGCTCTGGCGCCATTTGCGTCGCCCGCAGGTCGAACATCGGCGGAACGTATCGGTCGAATCACGGGCGTGGCCGCGCCCATCCCCGCGATGAATCCCGCAGGAGCTCCGAATGCGGGAGCGAATTACGGTGGAGGGTTTACGTCGGCACCGACGATGGGTGCGACGCCATATCCACAAACTCCGATGCCGTCCATGCCTACGCCGCACGGACAAACTCCGATGCAGGGGTATGGTGCGCCCGGACAAAACATGCAACAAAGTGGTTATGGACCACAGGGACAAACACCCGTGCCGTCGGGATATCCCGGCGCCATGCAGCAAGCGACGCCCATGGGCGGATATCCGGGACAACAACCGGCCATGGCGCAACAGCAGCCGCCGGAAAAATCGAAAATGCATCCGTCGACGATCGCCCTCATCGTCATTTTGGGAATCATCGTCGTCACATTCGGTGGATGCTTGTCGTGCGTGTGCCTGGCCGGCCCCGGTGACACATCAAACTCGACCGAGTAATCAGCAGCGCGTTGATTCCAGCTGCGATACCTTCGGCGTCTCTCAGCCATTGGACCAGGCTATGGCAACCATAGCCAAATTCCGGATACTCGACCGCGAATCAACCGCATATCCTACGGGACTGCCCTGCGTAGCCAATGAATACGCACGGCGTTCTTGAACTTTCGGATAAGGGCCGAAGGAGGAATCATGCGGGTTAAACATCGGACGAGTGGGGACACGATCTTATCGGCGGTGCTTTTGGCAGGTATTGCCGCAACCGGAGCTGCAGCGGCCGTCGGTTGCGGAGATCCGACGACGACGGGAACATCTTCGAGCAGCAGTTCTTCGAGCGGCGCGGCCGGTGAAGGCGGAGCGGGCGGCGGGTCGAGTTCGTCGAGCAGCTCGAGCTCGTCGAGCAGTTCGAGCGGAACCGCAGGAATGGGCGGCATGGGCGGATCCGGCGGGGGAATGGGCGGCGCGGGCGGCAGTGGCGGCGGAATGAATCTATGCGCCACGACCGCCACCGACGCATTGCGAGGTTCCGCGATTGCCATTACGCCGGACGACAAGCGCTTGGTTTCGGTCAATCGTGACGTCGGTACCGTCACGATCTCCAGTGTCGATTACGGCGACGGGCAACCGAAATTGACCAAAGTCGCGGAATTGAGCTTGGGCGATCCAACGAGCGAACCGTGGCAAGTCGCCATCGATGCTTGTGGCGATCGCGCGTATGTCATCACGCGAAAAGAGCAAAACGTCTATGCCATCAACGGCCTTTCCACGGCGACTCCGACGGTCGGAGCCAGTGTTTCGGTGGGTTCGGAGCCTACGGGCATTGTGATTTCGCCGAATAACGCGACGTTGTACGTCGCCAATTGGGTCGATGGTACCGTATCGGTGATCGACGCCTTATCCATGAGCGTCACGTCGACGATCGACCTCAATGCGGCGCTCGCGGCTTCCGGATTGCTCGGAGCGAATGTCACGTCGCGCGCCGCGCTTGCGCATCCGCGTTCCTTGGCGATCACGAATGACGGCGACGCCGACGATACGGACGAGAAGCTCTACGTGACGGAATGGTTTGCCCAGCGTACGGGACCCGAGTCCGTCATGACGACCGACACGAACAAAAAGGGCCTCGTATATGCGGTGAATTTGGCGGACAGCTCGGTGTCGTTGGTGGACTTGCCACCCATCGCCTCGACGGGTTTTTCCGACCATAACAACAATCCCACCGGATGTTTCCCGAATCAGGTCGGATCGATTACGATCAACGGTGGATTCGCGTATGTCACGAGCACTTGCGCATCGCCCAAAGGTCCGATCGGTGTATTCACGGGGACGGCGGCCAACGGCGCCTGCACCGTCGCCACGCAGGCCGCCGATTGCGGGGCGTTGGGCGGCGTTTGCGATCCGAATACGTCGAAGTGCCAAGTGAATAACACGGACGTGAAAACGACGACGCATCCGGCGTTGACGATCATTGATTTGGCGACGGACAAGGCCGCGGAGACAATCAGCCTCGACAAACGCTTCGTCGATATCAATTCGACGCGCATGCCGCTCTTGCCGACGGACATCGGGTTCTTCAACAACTTCGGTTATTTGTCGTCGAACGGTGCGGATGGTGTTTTCCGTTTGGTGGTGGCCAATGGACAATTGACGTCCGTGGGATCGGCGACGAACAAGTTCATCGACATGCGCACGGACGCGATGGACAAAACGATTCGTTTGCCCATTGGTATTGCGACCGGGAAAAACAGCGCGGTCGCGTTTGTCGCGAATGAAGGTTCGCGGGACGTCACCGCAGTTACGTTGAACACGCAATCGATCGCCGGCAGTGTGGGCGATTATCGCATTCTCCAGGCGTCGGCGCTTCCGGGAGCAGGAACGGCCGAAGAAGCTGCTTTGCGCGGCAAACGCTTCTTCAATACGGGGCTGGGCCGTTGGTCACTCAATGGCGAAGCCTGGGGTTCTTGCGCGGCTTGTCATATCGATGGCTTGACCGACAACGTGACGTGGTATTTCGCTCGCGGGCCGCGACAATCGACGAGCCTGGACGGATCGTTTGCCACGAAGGATTCGACGGATCAACGCATCTTCAATTGGACCGCGATTTTCGATGAGGTCGCGGACTTCGAATTGAACACGCGCGGCACCTCGGGCGGCAAAGGCGCCATCGTGGACGTGAACGATGCGCGTATCGATCTTGCCGGACAAATGATTCCGCAACAGGGCCTCCAGGGTTCCGCGGCGGACGCAGCCGATCCGATGGGCGCGAGCATGCATCCGCACAGCGTGCTCAATGATTGGAAGGAAATCACCGAATACATCAAGAGGATCCGTTCTCCGCGAAGACCGACGAATTTGGTGCAAGCCGACGTGGATGCGGGACGCACGCTTTTCACGGGCAATGGAGCGGCAAACTGCATTGCTTGTCATAGCGGAGCCAAGTGGACCATCTCGAAGCGATTCTATACGCCGGGCGATGTTCCGAATGCGGCGACCGCGGACATGGCTGCGACGTCGTTGAGCAATATCTCGTGGAACACCGCATTGAATGGTTTCCCGCCGGCTTTGTTCCCCGTCAATGCACCTCCGGCGAACCTCATGACCGATGCTCGTATGCGGTTTGGCGCGCCGCCCGGAGCCGAGCAAATTCAATGCATTCTGCGTCCCGTAGGCACGTTCGGAACGGCGCCCGCGGACGTCGGTGTATTGGAAGTTCGGTCGAACATGACGACCGCGGCGCAAGGAAATGCCGACACCGGTCGTGGATACAATCCTCCGTCGCTGCTCGGCCTGCAAATCGGCGCGCCGTATTTCCATGCCGGCAAGGCCCGAACGCTCGAAGAACTCTTCGACAATATCTTCGCCGCACATCATCAATCCGCCGTCGCGCAGGTGTTCACCATCGACGCGACCAAACGCAGGCAACTCGTCGCGTACCTTCTCGCGATTGATGAAGACGAAACCACCGTCGCCGTTCCCGCCAAAGGTGCCAACGGCGGCGATATCTGCTTCTATCCGTGAAGCATTGATCGGAATGCCACGCAGCTCGTAAATCCCCTTTTTCGACTTTTCGTCACCCGCCCACGACATTCCTCGCGCCTGTGCACATCTGGTGTAAAATGCCGGATGGAGCTTGTCCAGTTACGTTATTTCCTTGCGATCACCGAATCCGGTTCAATCACCGGAGCAGCTCGAACGCTCAGCGTCAGTCAACCGACCTTGACGGTCGCCATTCAAAAACTCGAAGAAGAGCTCAAAACGACGTTGTTTCTCCGTGGTCGCGGCGGGGTTGTTCTTACTCGTACGGGCGAGGAACTGCTCGATCATGCGCGTGACGTGCTGGGAATTTTGGGTCGGGCCGAGCAGCGCATCGCGGGGCTCGAACAAGAGCTCGTGGGGCATTTCGTGATCGGTTGTCACGAATCGTTGGGCGCGTATTTTCTGCCTGGATTCTTGAAAGACTTTCTCAAAGCCGCGCCGACCATTGAAATCAGTTTGTGGAATGGAACGTCCGCCGCCGTCACCGACGCGGTTCTCGAGCGAAAAGTCGACTTTGGCCTGATCGTCAACCCCAGGCCTCACGCTTCGCTCGTTTTGACCGAACTCTTCGACGACGCGATGGACCTGTTCGTCGAAAGCTCGCTCCGCCCCCTCGAAGATGTTCGTCATTCCGAACGATCGTTTTTGTGGGCGGTGGACAAACTCAAGCAAGGGCCGTTGATATATGCGGGTCGGGTGGCGCAGTGTCAGGACTTGATCGACCGGCTCGGGGCGGAGCAGATGTTGCCGATCCGGCGTCTTTCGTGTGGTGATTTGGAGCTCGTCAAGAGTTTGGGGCTGGCGGGCGTGGGTGTTTGCATGCTTCCGCGGCGCGTGGCGGCGTATGGGCACGAAGGCAAGCTCGTTCGACTGCATCCGGCGTTGCCGTTTTTCCCGGACATCATCAGCTTGGTTTACCGTGCGGATAATCATCGAACGCGGGGAGCATTGTTTCTCAAGGACGCTCTGGTCAGGTACGGGCGCGGGCTGCGAACGACGGGCAAGTCCTAGTTTTTTCTCGCTTCGCGTGCCTTGGGCCTTGCATTTCGCCTCGCGTCATTGCACGTTCCCCACCCTCGCGCGAGTTCGCCCGTGCGGGCTTGCGACGAACACAGACAAGACAAACCCCCCTCGAGAGACACAAGGTCATGCCCGTCATTCAAGACAAACCCCAGGACGATAAGCTCTTTCGCATTCGCCACTCGCTTTCGCACGTCATGGCGCAGGCGGTGCAGACGCTTTTCCCGGGAACGAAGCTCGGGTTCGGCCCTCCGGTGGACGACGGATTTTACTACGACTTCATCTTGCCGAAGACGATCAACGACACGGACTTGCCCGCGATCGAAGCGAAGATGCGCGAGATCATTGCGGCGGGACAAACCTTTGCGTTTGAAGATTTGCCGGTCGACGCGGCGCTCGGGCGTATCGACGGACAAATGGGCGAGCCGTTCAAGGCGGAGTATGCCCGCGAGCTTGTGAACAAGCATGGGCTCGGCGAACTTCGTTTCTACACCAACGGTCCATTCCTCGACATGTGCGAAGGTCCGCATGTGGAGAAAACGAGCGACATTCCGGCCGATGCATTCAAGCTGCACGCGGTTGCCGGCGCATATTGGCGCGGTGACGAGCGCAACGCGATGATGACGCGTGTGTACGGTTATGCGTTTCATACGAAAGCGGAGCTCGAAGCGTACATCGCGGCGGTGGAGCAGGCGAAGCAGCGCGACCATCGTAAATTGGGGCAGGAATTGCGGATTTATGCGATTCGCGACGAAGTGGGCAAGGGATTGCCGCTTTGGTTGCCCAATGGCGCGGCATTACGACACGAATTGGAGAAGCTGGCGTATGAAATGGAATTTCGCGCCGGATACAAGAAAGTCGCGACGCCGCACATCACGAAGCGTGGGCTTTACGAGACCTCGGGACACATTCCGCTGTATGAAGATGGAATGTATCCGCCCATGATCCTCGACGAAGAAGGCAAAGGGGCCGGAGGGCCGCAGGAATCGTATTACTTGCGCCCGATGAATTGCCCGCATCACCACATGGTATTTGCGTCGGAAAAGCATTCCTATCGAGATTTGCCGCTGCGTTACGCCGAATACGGCAGCGTGTATCGTTTCGAGCGCGCCGGGCAATTGCAGGGTTTGACTCGCGTCCGCGGCATGACGATGAACGACGCGCATATTTACGTCACGCCCGAACAGCTCAAGGAAGAGTTCAAGGCGGTTCTCGAGCTGCATACGAAATATTACGCCTTGTTTGGCTTGACCAACTACTTCATGCGTTTGTCGCTCTGGGATCCGCATGATCCGAAGCGAGCCGGCAAGTACGTCGATGATCCGGAGAACTGGGCGTTGTCGGAGAAACTCGTCACGGAGGCGCTCGAGGAATGCGGAGCCAATTACAAGTTGTCTCCGGGCGACGGCGCGTTTTACGGACCGAAGGTGGATTTCCAATTCGTGACCGTGACCGGGCGTGAATTCACGTTATCGACGAACCAGCTGGATTTCGCGGTGCCTCCGCGTTTTCAACTGTCGTACACCGATCGTGACGGCAAAGAGAAAACGCCGTATTGCATTCACCGCGCGCCGCTCGGGACGCACGAACGCTTCGTCGCGTTCCTCATCGAGCATTACGGCGGGGCGTTCCCGACGTGGCTTGCGCCGGTGCAGGTCGTCGTGATTCCGGTCAGCGACAAGTTCCTGGCGTATGGCAAGAAGGTCGAAGCATTGCTCCGCGACGAGTTGGTCCGGGTTGAACTCGACGCGGGCGCTTCGACGATGGGCAAGAAAATCCAAGAAGGCGCCACGCGCAAGATCCCCATATTGCTGGTCGTCGGGGGCAAAGAAGAGGCCGAGCAAACCGTAACGGTACGTCGTTATGGAATCAAAGAGCAAAAGGCCATGCCGCTCGCAGGCTTCATGGAAATGCTCGGCCAGGAAATCAAAGAACGAAAACACGTCAAGGCCTGGTAGAAATCGCGTTGCGTGTTACGATGAGGCGGAAGCGATGGTTGCATTCGATAACTTCGCCCGCCTCGTCGTGACAACCGCTTTTCTGGGCGGCGCCATTTTTGGTTGCTCCATTCTTGGTTGTTCGATGATCGCCGACATCGACGAAAGCCGCATTTCTCAGGGTGCGGGCGGTTTGTCGGCGAGCAGTTCCACGACATCATCGAGTTCTTCGACGTCTTCCTCCGGTGAAGGTGGGAATGGCGGTGCAGCCGGAGCCGGCGGCGGCGCCCCTGTTTGTCTAACCGACACGGATTGTCCCGGCGTTACGAATGCGTGCATCAAGCCGCGATGTTTTTCCGATGGGCTTTGCGGTTTCGACAATGAACCCATCGGCGCGCCGTGCGCTGAAAATGGCGGACATGCGTGTAATGGCAAAGGCGAATGCGTCGAATGCACGGCGAATGAACATTGTGCGAGCGGCAAATGTGGAATGGATCGATTGTGTATTCCGCCGACGTGCAGCGACATCATCAAAAACGGCGATGAAACCGACGTCGATTGTGGAGGATCCTGTCCGGCGCGTTGTGGACCTCTCGAAATGTGCGGTATCGACGGAGATTGCGTCGGCGAGGTGTGTAGCGCGGGAATCTGCGCTCCCACGTGTAATGACCAAACGCTCAACGGCAACGAGACGGACATCGATTGCGGCGGCTCGGATTGCGGGCAGTGTGTTCTCGGAAAAACGTGTGCGGCGAACACCGATTGCGTGTCGACGTTATGCGAAAATGACGTCTGTGTGCCGGTACCGACGTGCACGGACGGCGTTTACAATGGATCGGAAACGGACATCGATTGCGGCGGCCCGGATTGCATCGCGTGCGGCATTGGACAACCGTGCCTCGAAGGACGCGATTGCACGAGTTTGTCTTGTGTGCAGGCGATCTGTGCCGCGCCGACGTGCAGCGATGGAATATTGAACGGCGGCGAAGTCGCCATCGATTGCGGTTCGATGTGTCCTTTGGGTTGTCCGACCGGAACACCGTGCACGGCGCCCGAGGATTGTGCGAGCAAGAAATGCGAAGGTCCGTCCGGAAATACCGTTTGCGGTGAACCATCCTGTTTCGACGGCATTTGGAATGGCGACGAGACGTTTTACGATTGCGGCGGATCGTGCGTGAACAAATGCCCGCCGTTGAATCCTTGTTTGATCGATGCCGATTGTCGCGGCGGATTGTGTGATCCGATGACGCTCACGTGCGCGCCCACGTGCACGGACGGATACATGAACCACGGCGAATCGGATCCCGATTGCGGCGGACCTTGCCCGACGAAATGCCCAATGGGTTGGCATTGTTTCATCGACGACGATTGCGCTGCGGGGCTGTATTGCACGCAGGGGCATTGTTTGCCATGAAAAAGTATCTGGCAATGCTCGGCTTCGTCGGCGTTTTTCTGGGCACGCCGTCGATACAGGCCAACGGCCGATTTCCCTCTGCCGGACATGTCGAAGTCGACCCGGCCGATCCTGCGCATATCGTCATGCGCACGACGTACGGGCTCGTCGTGACGCGCGATGGTGGAAAACGCTGGGATTGGGTGTGCGAAAAAGCGATGTCTTTTTCCGGCGTGTGGGATCCGCCGATAGGCATTACCTCGGAAGGCAAAGTTCTCGCGGGATTGCCGGATGGTTTGTCCATTTCAACACCGGATACGTGTGAGTTTTCCCGCGCCATGGCGCTCGAAGGAAAATTCGTGGCGGACTTGGCGGTGTACAAGAAAAACCCGTCGCGAGCTGTCGTGTTGACGTCCTTGCCGCTTGGCCAGACGTTTGATACGCGACTTTATTCGACCGTGGATGGAGGGCAAACCTTCGCGCAGGTGGGAAACGTTTTTCCGGAAAACCTGCGTGGGCTCACCGTCGATGTGTGTCCGTCCGATCCAAACGTCGTCTATGTGAGCGGCGTGCTGAAGGGCGCGTCGCCCGTGGGTGTCGTGTTGCGCTCGGCCAATGGCGGCATGACCTACGATACGTTTCTCCTTCCAAACAGCGACGATACGCATGCGCCCTTTGTTGGAGGCGTGGACCCGAATGATGCGGGGCGCGTGTATGTTCGTCTGGATGGAACGCCCGGGCGACTTTACGTCTCCGAAAATGGCGGCCAAGATTGGACGCAGATTTTTTCGGGCGAAGGAGCGCTTCTGGGATTCGGTTTGTCCCCGGATGGGAAAACGCTCCTCGTCGGCGGCGAAAAGGACGGGATTTGGCGGTCGCCGACGACGACCTGGGCCTTCGAGCAGGCATCGCTCGTACGGGCCAAGTGCTTGCGTTGGACGGACGCGGGCGTATACGCGTGCGGCGAGCAAGTGCTCGATGGGTTTTCCGTGGGTTTTTCCGTGACCGAAGGGTCGACATTCAAGAGCATCGCGACCATATCGGATTTATGCGGTCCTCTTTCTTGCATCAAAGCGGGATGTACCGCAGATTGGCCTCAGCTTCGCGATACGCTCGGGGCGAAATCATGTAATGATGGCACTTCATCGAGCGGCGGTGGAGTGGGCGGG
>CAYSYX010000095.1:16071-22901 GCA_964435055.1 uncultured Polyangium sp.
CCGATTTTGGCCAACTGCTACGCTATCCCCGGGGGGGAAAAACTTTAATTTGTGAAATTTTTTGGGGGGGGGGGGGGGGGGGGGGGGGCGGCGGCGGGGGCGGCGCCGGCGGCGGCGGCGAAAAACCACCTATTGGAGCGACGGGGGGTTGTTCTTGCGGTTTGGCGCCGAATGCCGGCGATCGGACGGCGTACTTCATCGCGGCTGCCGGCGTGCTTGCTTGGAAACGAAGGCGACGAGCAAAAACATCGGGTGCACATTTGTTTCGCCAGGACAAGAAAGCGTGATACCGTTGGGTGATGCGTGATCGTCCCGTTCTGCCCATCGTTGTCGCGACATTTTTATTGTTGATGGGGGGTTGCTCGAAAAAAACGGAAGCGCCGCTGCCCGCCGGCGGGCGTTTGATCAACGTGCCGATACAAGACTTATCGGGTTTGTCGGGGCTCGCGCGTGACGATACCGGGGCACTTTTTGCCGTTCCGGAAGAAGACCGAATGCTCGTGGAAATCGCGATGACCGGCGAGGAAAAACATCGTTATCGTGTCAATGGCGTGCCGAACGGCGTGGAATTCGAGTCGCTGGCGTGGTTGTCGAAAGACAAGTTCGCGATGGGCACCGAAGGCGGATGCAGCGACGGAGCCGAACACGTACTCGTGGTGGAGCGCGAAGGCGAAGGCGCAAAGGTCACCAAGGACATCAAGGTTCCTTTGGCGACATGGGGCGCGAAATGCGACGAAAAACGCGGCATTGAAGGATTATGTTCGGCGGGCGGTAAAATGCTCGCGGGCATTGAAAACCCTCTGGACGGGAAAAACGGCGAACGATGGGCCGTCTTGGCGCGAATCGATGAAGCCACGGGCGAGATCGCGCCGTTTCGATTGGCGCTCACGAGCAAAACCGGGAAAATTTCGGCGCTCGAATGCCGAGTCAAAAACGACGCAATGGAGGTCTTGGCCATTGAACGGCACTTCGAAGTCGCGAAGCTTTTGACATTTACCATTCCCCTCACGGGCGCGGGCGAAGAAGCGCCGCGCACGCCGCGAGTCGTCATGGATTTGTTTCCATTTGTGGGCGAAGCCAAACGAAACTTCGAAGGAGTGGTTTGGCTCGACGATCAGCACGTCATGCTGATCATCGACAACAAATATGGAAAAGTGACGGGGCCGAATCAGATGGTGGAAGTGGAACTGCCGAAGTAGCCATCAGCCTTTGCTGCGGCGATACGCATCGAGTTCGGCTTTCTTTTCGACGCCGACTTTGTCCAGTTTTTCTTGCCAAATCTTTTTGTAGGGTCGCAGTTCTTCGACGATGCTTCGCGCGATCACGAGATTGCGATACCACTTCGAATCGGCCGGGACGATCCTCCAAGGCGCTCGTTTCGTCGCCGTGCGAGAAATGGCGTCTTCGTAAGCTTGCGTGTAATCATCCCACAATTCGCGCTCTTTCCAGTCGTTTGCGGTGAGTTTCCAAGCGGTGCGCGGATCCTGTTCCCGCTCGATGAGGCGTTTTTTCTGCTCGTCTTTGCTGATATGCAGGAAAAACTTGAGCACGATCGTACGATGTTCGACGAGCAATTCTTCGAAGTCGCGAATATGACCATAACGTTCGCCCCATATTTCCTTGGGGGCCAAGTCATGCACGCGGACGACGAGAACGTCCTCGTAATGCGAGCGATTGAAAATGCCGAATTCGCCGAGTCGCGGCGTATTGCGGTGAACGCGCCACAAAAAGTCATGTTCACGCTCTTCCGTGCTTGGAACTCCGAACGACGTCACGTGAACGCCGCGAGGATTCAAAAAGCCCACGACATGCTTGATCGCGCCGTCTTTTCCAGCGGTATCGCGCCCTTGAAGCACGACCAATACGGCATGCGTCCGCGCGCCCCAGAGCAAATCTTGCAGGGCAAAAAGTTCTTCCCCAAGACCGACGAGTTCTTCCTGGGCATCTTCACGTGACAACCGATTGGGCGGTTGTTCGGAAATATCGCCCAGTTTTACGCGTTCGTCCGTTTTGTCGAATACGGTGATACCCACGGGTTTGCTCCTTGCACTCTCGCGCAGTTGCGCACGAGACAACAGCAGACCGCAATTCATTGCGGCCGTCAAGATCGATATGACGAACACGTGAACATTGTGTTTTTTTCGATGGTGTTCCTTCACATTCGGCGCCGATTGGAACCCATGCAGTCGGAGGTAATTCGTGGAAACGATTGCAAAAATTTCACGGGGACGAACACCGCTGATGCTGCTGCCGTTTGCAGCCGTGATGATGGTCCTTGGATGTGGTGACTCGTCAACGAACACGGGACCGAGATGTTCGTCCGGACAAGTCGATTGTTCGGGCGTGTGTGTCGACACGGCGTCGGACGCGCGGCATTGCGGCGCCTGCGGCAATGCGTGTGGGGCGGATCAAGCTTGTTCAAATGGCGCGTGCGTGCTGGATTGTGTTTCCGGACAAACAGAATGCGCCGGCTCGTGCGTCGATACCAACAAGGACAACGCCAACTGCGGCGCATGTGGAAATGCTTGTGCAGCGGGTGAAGTCTGTTCGAGCGGGGCGTGCGCGTTGTCCTGCCAGACCGGATTGACGGATTGCAACGGTTCGTGCACCGATACGAAAAAGGATCGCGACCATTGCGGCGCATGCGGAAGCGCGTGCCTGGACGGTCAAGTTTGCTCGAATGGAACGTGCGCCCTTTCGTGTCAATCCGGACTTACGGACTGCAATGGTTCGTGTACCGACACGACCAAAGATCGCGACAACTGCGGCGTGTGCGGAACGGCTTGTGCGGTCGGCGAAGTATGCTCGAATGGTACGTGCACGCTTTCGTGTCAGGTCGATCTGACCGATTGCAATGGCGTTTGCGTAAATGTGATGACCGACCGTGCCAATTGCGGAATGTGCGGGACGACTTGCGCGTCGGGCGAGGTATGTTCGAATGGCGGTTGCGCCTTGTCCTGCCAAACGGGGCTCACGGATTGCAATGGTGAGTGCGTCGATCTGCAATCAAATCCGGCGCATTGCGGGATGTGTGGCAGCGTGTGTGCCGCAGACGCGGTGTGCTCCGATGGAAATTGCGAAAGCACGACGCCCGTCGATTTGCAGTTCCTGAGCATTTCCGATTGGCACGCTCAACTCGATCCGATCAACGTGAGCGGCGTCGACATTGGCGGCGCGGCGGTGCTCTCGGCATATTTTGCGGCAGACCGTATGGCCAATCCAAACACCGTCACGGTGACGGCGGGAGATGCATTCGGTGGGAGTCCCCCGTTGGCTGCATTTTTTGATGAATTGCCCGCGGTCAAGGCGCTGAACCAGATGGGTCTCGATATTGATTCGTTCGGGAACCATAATTTCGACAAAGGGGTCATGCACCTGCAATCGATGATCGATGCGGCGACGTATCGGTATGTCTCGAGCAACCTGAACAACTTGGCCGGAAATCTGACGGGAATCGAAACGCCGTATTACATCGTGGACATGGGCGGGATTCCCGTGGCGTTCATCGGGATCATGAATATCGAGGCCCCGTCGGTGTTACCGCCGGGAGCCATGGGGACGATCACGATCAGTCATGAGATCAATTCGGCCATGGCGGCAAAAGATGCGGCCAAAGCGGCGGGAGCGAAGATTTTCGTGGCACTCGTGCACGAAGGCGCGACGCTTTGCGACGCAATGACCCAAAAATGCTCGGGCCCGCTGATTGATTTCGCGAAAGGATTGACGGGATTTCATATTGTCTTCGGCGACCATACGGACATCCAAGTCAATGAAATCATCAATGGTGCGCGCGTCGTGGAAAATCGCAGCAAAGGACTCACGTACGCGCGGGTGAACATGAGCGTGATTCCTTGGACCGGGTTTGTCACGAAAAGCTCGACACAAATTGTTTCCCCGGTCAAATCAGCCGTGACACCGGACGCAGCGGTGGAAACGATGCTTCAGCCCTATCGCACGCAGCTCTCCGCGCAGCTCGATGGTGTTCTGGGCATTGCGACGGATATTTTCCCACGTGGTGGCAACATCGAACGTCTTGGCGAAGTGGCCATCGGGAATTTGGCGGCCGATTCGATTCGTATCAAATACGGTACGCAGTTGGCCATGATCAATGGCGGCGGTATTCGCGCGCCCTTGCCGTCGGCATACGCACCCGCCAATACGATGCTTCGTCGAACGAGCGCCGGATATGCTTCCGGTCCGCCGTACGACCTCGTTTTTGGAGATGCTTACACGGTTTTCCCATTTGGAAATACCGTTGTGACCCGGACTGTAACCGGGGCGCAGTTGTGGGCGGCCATGGAACACGGAATTGCCGCATTGCCCGCGGCCAATGGGCGATTTCCGCAAATCTCGGGGTTTGGATTCACGTACAGCGCCTCGGCGATGCCCAACGCCCGGATCATCGAAATGCATCTCAACGGAGGAATGCCCATTCCCAAGGATCAAACGACGTTCACGATGGCTTTGCCGGACTTCACGAACAACGGCGGCGACGGATATACGATGTTCGTCGATGGCCAAGGCATTTCGCGTGATCTGCAGGCGGACGTGTTTGCCGACTACATCCAGTCGCTCATGATGATCTCACCATCGATTCAAGGCCGCATTGTCGCGATGCCTTGATCGTCCTGCCAAACTCACCCACCGTCGATTTTCTCACAACCACAACTGCGATTGAATCATGAATCGGTGATTGACACCGGGGTTCAATCCATCCGCAGTTTTCGCTTCGTTGCGAATCATCGTATAACGCGCGCCGACCTTCAAGTGATTGCCCACGAAATAACCCGTGATCAATCCTTCGAAGTTCGATTCGGTGTCTTTGTCTTTGCTTCGATTCGGGTCCATGTAGCCGCCGCGAACCGCAAGTTCGAGTCGTTTTGGCATGACAAACAGGCCCGCTTGCGCGTACGCGCCATACGCAAAGCTCCGCTGGGCTCCATCCGGTTCCACCATTTTCGTAAAGGCTTCACCCAAAAACGTGAATCCCTTGTACGCGATGGCAATATCAGCCCCACCTGTCAATCGAGTCTCCGCGGGCAAAGCAACGGTGGTTTGCGCCCCCGTCGCATCCGTTACGGTTTTCGTGGGATGCGCTCGATCGGCGATGCCGTTGACGGCAATGGCGATACCAAAGGGCACGGGCCCTTTGAGGCTCGGGGTTTCATCATAAGGCATCGCGCGGACGGGATTGACGGCAATGCGGGCGATGCCCATCATCGTCGTGTCGTCATTTCCGCCTTTGTCGATGCCGTTGCCATTGAAGGCACCAAGCCAATAATCGAGTTTTCCATTTTGGGTGGCTCCGAAAATCATGGCGCCCGTATCGCGGTCGGCGCGAAACTTGGCGTTGACCCGATTGAAGTCCGTAAACTGAAGCAGCGGCACCGGAGTCAAAAACGCTCGCGTCATGGGTGTCAAGAATTGCCCCACACGCAGACCCACCTCCGGCTTGGGTTGCCACGTGAGCTCAAAATCGAGCAGCTTGGGGTTCGGAGTCCCCAGTTCCGGTTGGACAAACAGCCGCACCGTATCCCGAAGCGCCTTGACCCGCAGCGTCGGACGAACCATGAGGACGTTGAAGCCGTCATCCGCGATTTTTCCGTCATGCACCGTGGCCGTGAACCGCATCTGCGTGAGGATGCCAAGATCGACCGAAAACAGTTTGTCTTCCCGTTTCAGCCCCAGACCGTCCGCGAGCGACGCATGAAACTCGATTTGGTTTTTCGGGGATGAAGGAAAGGTGGCCGGAGGGTCCGCCGCCAGAGCGGTACCGGAAAAACACGACAAGAATGCGAACGGCAAACCGATCCGCGCAAGCCAGAGCCGGGAGCGATGCATGAATCCTCCAATTTTCACGAAGCGTGGACGTGCGCAATCCATACCACGCCAAACCATTTTTCGTGGACGGCGATGGGAAACGATGCCGCGTCAACCTCGATGCGAGCCTTCGACGGAACGAGATCCGGGAAGGTTCCCGAGCGCAACGTCAAGATGAGATGACGGCGCGCCCGCCGGGCGAAAGCGAGCATTTTCGGAAAAGTTGCTCTTCTCGTTATGTTCGACAATGCTCTCGTCGTGGACACACCGGGACTTTTTTATTACCTCGTCAAAGATGCCGTCGTAACCGAGGCCGCGCTCGCACCGCTTCTGGCCGTTTTACCACCCGAAAAGTTCATCTCGACCAACTTGCGTGACGGCGAAGCTTATGACTCGATACGTTGGCCCGTCGCCCGCGATGCCACCCTGGCCACGATTGCCGCCAAATGCCTCGATGAGCCGGCGTTGAACCAAGCCCTGCACCAAATCAGCGGCGCTCGAGGCGACCGGCTGCGCTTACGTGCGCTCGCACGAGCGGCGACGGCGCAATCGCTCGCGGCAATGGGAGGCGACGCCGATTTGTTTCTGAAGTTATGGCCGGATGCAACGCCTTCGGATTTGGCGCTTTTCTCAACGCCGGCCATTTCGACGAACGTTGCATTTTTGGTCGATGCTTTGTGCCACGCGCATTATCAAGCGGCGGATGGATTGTACGCTTATCACGTGCATCGCGGAATTCCCGGACCCAGCGCCGAACCGGCAGCTCGAATCGTTCAAGCCGCAATCGAACAGCAAAAACTGCATCCGGATGAATTGATCGCGTTGGCGATATCGACGGTCTCGCGCGGATGACCGGAATGTCCAAGCAATATGCAATTTTTCGCGTACGGGACTCCGAATGCGATCATAACGCGTCGAGGCACGGAACGGGCATCCACGGAGCAGCGAGGTTGTTGCAGCTGCTTACGTGTCCCATTCCGGTGCCGATTCCAGTGGCGGCTCCCGTCATA
>CAYSYX010000095.1:22911-24577 GCA_964435055.1 uncultured Polyangium sp.
CATAGGATCAATCTTGTAAAGAATCGCGTCGGTCGTGCAGGCATAAAGAACATCGTTGGCCGGGTGCATTTCAATGCCAACCGAACCGAATGTGACGCCGGAAATCGGCGCAAGAAGCGTCGCCGCGCCGGTCATGGCATTGAGGGAATACAGGGAATTCGTGAGGCCGTTGATGGCATAAAGTCCACCCTGGCCATTGTTCAACGTATCGCTCCACGTCGCACCGCCGGTTTCAAAGTCGACGCCGAGATCCCCCAATTTGGTGCCTTTGCCCGTCATCGTATTGATATCGAGCAATATATCCAATGTCACTTCAATACCGTAAAGGCCGGGCCCGTAATTCACGGTAATACCGGGAATGCCGCCAAAACCCGTGGGTCCGACGGGAGTAACCTGGCACGTGCAAGGATCGATTTTGTCAAGCCGCGCATCCTGATAATTCGACGCGAAAAGGACACCCGAGCGCGAGAATGTACTCGACGGGAAGTTGATTGCATCGACGTCATTGGGCAATGCGCACACGGTCTTACCCGCCCCTGTGGCAACGTCGATTTTCAGCAACACCGACGGGTTGGCCATGTGATCGATACTCACGAGATATTGCGATTTCGGCGCGGAACCTCCCATACCTCCGATACCGCCGCCCGTACCGCCGGTCCCACTCGAGCTGCTCGATGAGGACATTTCATTGGAACCACCAAAACCGCCGCTGCCACCGGTCGATCCGGAGCTGGAGCTGGAGCTTGCCGTCGATGGTGCCGGACTTGAATCGGGATCTGACGAACAGGCAGCGAATTGAGTGCACGCAATGAGGATACACGCGCTCCATGGAGCCAACGTACCGAAACGAACCTTGGGAAACGATTTCATTTTAAGGACTCTTTCGCGAAGACGAATATCCGTTGTATCGCAGGTACGATACCGATTGTCAACGCCTCGAATGCACCTCATTGAACGAAATGCATAATGAGTGGCACTGCTCGGACGATGCAACATGAGCCGCGACCGAATCATGCGAAATGCGTTTCGCAAAACTTGACCCGTATGTATGTCGGGACGCACGTCCCTCACGCATAACGCCCATTCCGCTCACTACATTCGCTTCCGTAATGAAGCAGCCGCTTTTTTTGCCGCCTTCTTCGGAAGAGCAGCCTTCTTCTTTTCCGCTCGGGGTTTTTCCTCTTTTGGGGGTAACGTCGAAACGAACGCCTGCGCGCGACCGAGCCAGCCATCCAGCTGTTTGTCCGTTTCGATTCCCTCGGGATCGACATAGACAAACCCCTTCAAGGGTTTGCCGGTAAAGTCCATCGGCCGGACAAACGGTTCTTTCAGCGCCTTTTCATATTCCGCTTGACCAAGACGCACCATCAAGACGCGCCCGACGATGCCCACGCTCATGTTGCCGTACACCATGAAGGCGACCCCGCCAAACATCTTTTTTTCGCTGACGCCGAGCGGATCGTCGAGCCGGTTGCGAATACGTGCGGCAAGTTCTTCGTCGTAGGCCATGGAAAATCGCTCCCCTTTCCGTACCCGACCAACAAAGCATGGTCGCCACGAAAAGGGAAGGTTTTTTCGACGAACCTCGTTCGGTTTATTGACCCTTGAGCGGCCCGGTGACGACACCCAGATTGACAAACGCCCGGTCGGTCATCACGACAAACGG
>CAYSYX010000096.1:0-24523 GCA_964435055.1 uncultured Polyangium sp.
AGTCTTCGAGCTCGAGCGCGCCTGAAGCGCCGCCGAAGCCGCCGTCCAATGAACCGGTTCGTATCATCGACCTTCCCTTGCCCAAATCGACCGATAAGATGGCCGTGGAGCATTATCTGGAAGCGTTGAAGCATTTTCGCGAAGCCAATTGGGGCGCAGCCGAAGAGGAATTGCGAAAATCACAAGAGATCGATCCCAATTTGGCCGAAACCCATTTGCGCCTGGCATTGACGCAAATGAGTTATGGGGCCGTCCGAGAATCGGGACGGAGCGAATTCAATCGGGCCGACGCGCTCAAAACGGCCATGACGCAGCGAGATCGTGACCTGCTCGAAGCATTTCGTCCCATGTTCGAGAAAGACGTGGCGGACGTCGCCAAAACGATTGAAAAGGTGGAAGAGCTTTCGCAAACATATTCGAATGACGCCGAAATATTTTTGTATTTGGCCAGTTTTCTGCGTTATAGCTCGCCCGAGCGCCGGCTTGTCGCGGCCAAAAGAGCCGTCGAGCTCGACAAGGATTATGCGGATGCCTTGCAAATGCTCGGGGCGACGTTATTCGAATTGGACCCCGATGAAGCCATTTCGACGCTCGATCGTTGCATGCGTTCGGTGCATGTCGCCAGCGGCAGCGATTGTCTGGGCGAACGCGCCCGTCTGAAGAGTTTGCAGCATCGGTGTCGCGAAGCCGAGGAAGACGCGAATTCGGCCATGTCCGGGGCGAATCCCAGCGAATGGATCATCGCATTTCACGCGCCGTTGCTGTACTCTTTGGACAAACCTCGCAATGAAGTGCTCGGAGCCTTGCAGCATCTTTGGGATAGGCCGCATTCGTCCGCGACCGTTTTCGACAAGACGTATCAACGGGGAATTCTCGCCGCGGCGTATGGGGATTTCGATCGGGCGAAAACCGAAGCGCTGAATGGTCGGACGACGGCCATTACCGAGAAAAACCGTACCGAAGTGGAACGGTTCACCATGCTCCTCGTCGAGATCGAATTGGAAAGCGGGAGTTTGGTTGAGGCGGCGCAACTTGCCGGCGATTTTCTCGGCGATCGAAATGCCTCCGCCGCGGATACTCGGCCGTCGCCCACGGATCCGACGCCATATTTGGCGCGAATTGCTTGGAAGTCAGGCAAAATCACCGACGAGGAACTGCAAGAAATACGAGATATGTGGCTCGAGAAATTGAGTCGATTGACGCCGTTCGAGCAGGAGGAATTGTGGGGTCTTTCCCACGTACTCGGCATTGATACTCGAGAAGAAGCCGAAGAAGCTTTGGCGGCCAGACCACGCGCGGGTGCGGGCGAACCGCGATACGATTACGGCTTCAAGTATTTTCCGCGGATGGCAGCTCTCGGCTGGGCTTATTGGCATGCAGGCCGAATCGACACGGCATTACCTTATTTGCGTGCCGTGTATGAACGATGCGATTCATTGCCCACCATTTTCACCGTGATGCGTTCGAACTTCGTATATGCGCAGGCGTTGAGGGAAGCCGGAGACCTGAAGGGCGCATGCGAAGTTTATCGGGATATCGCAAAACATTGGGGCAAAGCGCCGAAGCCGGCCATGACTTTCAAGGTGGCGGATAAACTGTTCGGTCGAGATTGCAAGGCGGCCGAGCCGTGAAAGTTCTTGGCCTTCTTGTCCGGCGCTGCTATCGTTACCCGTGAAACCTCGACGATAAGCACGCTTTCCATGACGACGATACTTTTTCCCGCCCGCCCCGGTACGCGTGAAGTTGATTCCGCATTCGAATCGGAACGTGACGCTGCGTCATCCGCCGGTTTTTCAACGGCTCTTGTGGATGACGGCGAATTGGCATTCGGCGGCGATGTGCGCCTCGTGGGATTGCCTCGACAACCCGGGCGCGTGATCTATCGCGGTTGGCTCATGCGGTCGAGCGACTATGCAAGGTGCGCTGATGTTTTGCAGGGTCGAGGATTTACCTTGGAAACAAAGCCGGCCGATTATTTGTGTACATACCATTTGCCGAATTGGTACGGCCTCGTTTCCGCGACGGGTTTGACCCCCAAAACGATTTGGTTTGCCGGTAAGGAATTCGATTTGTCGGAGATCGCCGCGCGAGTTCATGAACGATTCGGTCGGTCGCCGCTCGTCTTGAAAGATTACGTCAAAAGTCGCAAACATGAATGGTTCGAAGCCTGTTTCATTCCGGATGCCGGGGACATCGACGCCATTCGACGGGTGACGCAGCGGTTCTTGGAATTGCAGGATGATGCGCTCGTCGGTGGACTCGTATATCGCGAATTTTGGCCTACGCGAAGCGTCGGTTTGCACCCGAAGAGTCGAGCGCCCATGGCGAACGAGCATCGTTTATTCGTTTGGCGGGGCAAGGTATTTTATTCCCGGCCGTATTGGTCCGTCGCCGATTATGGCGACGTTCGTCCCCCCGTCGATCTTGTCGCACCGATTCTCGAGAAGAACGTCAGCCCCTTTTATGCCGTCGATATCGCGGAGCTCGAGCGGGGAGGGTGGTTCGTCGTCGAATGCAATGACGGAGGTTCGGCGGGATTGCCCGATCCGAATGATTGTGTCGATTTTTATCGAGCCTTGGCCCAGGCGGGGGCCGGCCATGAAAGTGGGATGTCATGAAGAAACGAATCGCGATGGTTGCGCTTGGAATGGTCCTTCAGCTCTGCGCTTGCAGCAGCGGCAATGGCGGAGGCAATACCGCATCGGGCGGACAAGGTGGCGATGCAGGCGCGGGCGCCTCGGGAGGTGCCGCAGGTTCGGGCGGAGCGGGTGGTTCGTCCGGGATGACGGTTTGTCCGGGGGCTGAACCCATGCAAGGCACGGCCTGCTCGGTGCAGGGGTTGTATTGCTCGTACGGAGACAGCCCGTTTCCGATGTGCCGGCATCGTTATCGTTGCGACATGGGGCAATGGGCGACGTTCAGTGCGTTTTGCCAAGACGAACCTCCGGCATGTGCGCCTTCGCCGCCGGATGGGACGGCGTGTCCCGGCCAAACCAGTTATTGCGTCGATGGGTCGCGTTTGTGCATGTGTCCGGTGTGCGGTGGAGCCGGTTGTCCTCCCGAACCTTGGTCGTGGTCATGCAGCAATGCGCCGGCCGCGGGGTGTCCGGACTTCGTTCCGAATGAGGGTACGGAGTGTACGGATACGGCGCTCGTTTGCGAATACGGGATTATGTGTAACGAATACGCCCGAGTGCAATGCATCAATGGCGTTTGGGCGTGGGATCCGTTCGTCGCGTGCCCGTGAACCGGGTCGCGCCATTCAACATCGGGATATCTCCCGCTGCTTGGCGCAGCGAAAACGCGAGCGGTGGGACGAACCCCTACGTGCGGCGCGATTTTGTGCTTGAAATTTGTACTTGATGATGCGAAAAGAGCTTGGCGGTGCATCGAGCAAAAGGAGCAACCCATGCCGATTGTGGTCAGCACGAAATCAAAAAGTCTGTTGTCCGAGGCCTCTTCGTCGGATTGTCCGGCACCCATGTCGCGCCAAGCGGGCGAAGAGATTGCAAAACGCCTGGCCGGAGCACGCAAGCCCGGGGACGCGGCTTTGACCAGCGGTTGCGGGGTGATCGCTTATACGTGGAATTTGCAGGCCGGCACGATTCTAGGACAGTTTGTCTTGGCAATGTATGAGGGTAACATTGCCACGGAAACGGGGATCAAGGTCGCCGGCACGCCGGGACAACTTGCCGGGACGTACGCGATTCAAACGTATACGAACACGGGGGCGCTTTTCGCTCAGGGGCTGTTGATCCTCGAGCCTGTGGGGACGAACGGCGCGTACGCCGTCAAGTATATTCTCGACCCGGTGGATCCCACGGCGCTTGGTTATGTTCCGGGGACGCTGCTCTTTTATGATGCCATCGGTTATCAAACGCAGAATCCGCCGAGTTTGTCGGTTGCGTGGGATAACGATTTGTATACGCGCAACATCGGTACGGGCCTCAAAGAATGGGGGTATCGACTCGTGTCGCCGACGTGACGTGACGACAACCGACGCATTTTTGACGGTTCGATTGAACGGGGGCAAGGTCGTCGATTGCCCCTTGCGGCCCGATTGCTCATCGTCTATGGCCGACCTGTGTCCCCGCATGTCGGCGGCTACTGGAGTTGTTCCAAATGTTCAAGTTTCCCGGTTATGCGTCGATTGCGCAGATTCACGATACGCCCGCGTCACAGGTTCTTCGCGCCAAACGTGATGCCGACGCTGCGCCGGTCATTCTGAAGATCCTGAAGCCGGCATATCCTTCCGCCGAGCGTCTTGCTTGGTTCAAGCAGGAATACGAACGATTGCGGTCGCTCGCGGCTCCCGGGATTGTTCAGGCGCATGATTTGCTCTGCGAGCAGCATACTTGGGCCATTGTTTTGGAAGATATCGGCGGCGATTCGTTGGCCAAATGGATCGCTTCGGGCAATCATGATCTGTCGGAAAAACTGGCGATTGCGGTGGCCATCGTCGATGTCCTCGGGCGCGCCCACCGGGCGCGGGTGATCCACAAGGACATCAATCCCTCCAACATCGTGTACAATGGGTCGACCAAAGAGCTCAGGTTGATCGATTTCGGTATATCGACGGTATTGACTCGGCAGAACCAGGAAATCACCAACCCCGACGTTCTGGAAGGCACCATTCCGTATATTTCGCCCGAACAAACCGGGCGCATGAATCGTTCGATTGATTATCGGACCGACTTTTATTCGTTGGGCGTGACCTTGTACGAATTGTTCACGGGGACGCTGCCATTCGTGTCGTCGGATCCCATGGAGCTCGTCCACGCGCATATCGCGGTATCGCCCGTGGCGCCGCATGATCGAGATCCCGGCGTTCCTCGCGCCATTTCCCGCATCATCATGAAGCTCATGGCCAAAACGGCCGAAGCTCGTTATCAAAGCACGTACGGAATCAAGGCGGATTTGAGCGCCTGTTTGGATTCATTGCGCACGCGGGGTGTCGTCGACGACCTTGAAATCGGCAAACACGATGTTTTCGAGCGATTTCAAATTCCGCAGAAGTTGTACGGGCGCGAAGTGGAAATCGACGGGCTCATGGCGGCATTCGAACGCATCGTCGGTCAGGGCCATGCCGAAGAAGGACGCTCCGAATTGGTATTGATCGCGGGTCCGAGCGGAATCGGCAAATCGGCCGTGGTGCAGGAGTTGTATCGACCGATCACGGGGCGACGCGGTTATTTCATTGCGGGAAAATTCGATCAATTTCATGGAGGCGCGCCGTATTCGGCCATCAAGCAGGCATTCGAAGGGCTCGTGCACCAGCTGCTCACCGAAAGTGAATCGCGATTGCAGCAATTACGCGAGGACCTACTCCAGGCTTTCGGCGGCAATGGCGCGCTGATCGTCGATCTGTTGCCGGAAATCGTGCATATTGTCGGACAGCAGCCGGAAGTGCAGCAGCTTGGACCCACCGAAGCTCAAAATCGTTTTCGCCGGACATTTTTGAGTTTCTTGCGCGTATTCGCCAAATCCGAACATCCGCTCGTCCTGTTCCTCGACGATTTGCAACGAGCGGACGCCGGAAGTTTGCGGTTGCTCGAGCTCATCATGGGCGACGATGAAACCAAGCATTTTCTCTTGGTCGGCGCATATCGCGACAATGAAGTCACCGCGGCCCATCCGCTCACGGCGACGTTGGAATCGCTGACGAAAGCGCGAGTTCCCATTGAGCGTCTTCAATTGGCGCCGCTGAAATTGGCCCATGTCTCGGAGCTCGTTGCGGCGACCGTGAATGCGTCGCCGTCGGCCGTCGAGCCGCTGGCGAATCTGATTTGGCGCAAAACGGACGGCAACCCGTTTTTCGTGGGCGAATTTCTCAAAGAAATTCATCACGAGCAGTTGTTCGCGCTGGATGCGGCGCGGGGTTGTTGGACTTGGGATCTCGATCGAATCGAAGCCAAGGCAATGACGGCCAACGTCGTGGACCTGATGGTGGACAAACTCCGCCGTTTGCCCGAACAAACGCGTGATGCCTTGTGCCTGGCCGCATGTATCGGTTCTCGTTTCGATCTGGAGACCCTCGAACAGGTTTGTCGGAGCGATTTGGACGCGGCGGTGACGACGTCGTCGGGTCGAGCTCGCGCATTACGTCTCGCGAAGACGTTTCAGTTGTTGCTGCCCGCGATTGACGCGGGATTTCTCATGGCGTCGTCCGAATTGGCCGTCGTCGATGCCGACGCGCCGCTGGTCGTTCGTGATTTCAAGTTTTTGCACGATCGAGTTCAAATGGCGGCGTATGCGCTCGTTCCGGAGGACGGGCGCAAGGCATTACACTTGCGCATTGCGCGCCTCATTTCGAGCGCATTGCGGCCGGAGGAGCGGGACGCAAAGTCGTTTTCCTTGGCGGACCAATGGAATCTCGCCGGAGATCTCGTGCAGGACCTCTCCGAGCGTTTGGACGTGGCGCAATTGAACCTCATTGCCGGCCATCGCGCGCGGGCGTCGCTTGCTTATGGCGCGGCTCGCGATTACCTCGCGGCCGGTATTGCGCGTTTGGGTCGCGACGGCGTCGAGGCGAAACAGGAATTGGCGCTCGCGCTTCATCGGGAATTGACTGAAGCGGAATACCTCGTCGGCAATCATGTTCGGGCCGAAGAGCTGGCCAAATTGACGCTGGAATTGGCCCCGACGCCGCTCGAGCAGGCCGATATTTATGCCATGATCGTCAGTCAATACACGATGTCGGCGAAATACGACGACGCGGTATCGATGGCTCGCAAAGGTTTGGCTTTGCTGGGCGTGGAGCTTCCCGTGGACGGGTGGGAACCGGCCATGCACGCCGAACTTGGTTTGGTGAATGAAAAAATGCAGGGCCGAGACGTCGCTTCATTGCTTGATCGTCCGGAAATGCGGGATCCGTGGGCCAAGGTGGTCACGCGTCTTTTGCTCCGCGCGTTTGCCGCGGCCTTCTATTTGAGCCCCATCCTGTACAGCCTCATCATTTTCAAGGCGATTCGATTTTCGCTCGAATATGGCCATCCGCCCGAGGGGTCGGATTTGTATTCGTATTACGGGCATCTCTTGAGCGGCGTACTTGGGCAACACAAGACCGGCTACGATTTCGGCCTTTTGTCATTACGACTTTGCGAGCGCACGGGGCGCCACGATGACGCTTGTCGAGCCGCATTCATCGTCGCCAATTTCATTCATCCCTGGGTACATCCATTGGGCAAAGCGCTGCCCATCAACGATTCGGGATATCAATCCGGTTTGAGCTCCGGGGAACTCCAATTCGGCGGCTACATCCTCATTTATAAACTCATGAATCAGTTCTACGAAGGAAAGCCGATTCCGCTGATTCTCGAGACATTGCCCGCGTACCTCGATTTCAACAAAAAAGCCGGCAATCAGATCGCCGTCGATATCATCCTGGGCATTCAGATCGTGCTTCGCCATTTGGTGGGTACGTCGAATGAATTCGGCATCGATGGATTGACGGAAGCCGAATATCTTGCCGATTGCGAGGGCCACAAGAGCCTCATGGCCCTCGTTTATTTCCAAACCCTCAAAATGCAGGCGCTTTATTTGCGCGGTGATTTTGCGGGAGCGCTCGCTTCATCGGCGGCGGCGGAAAAACTCTTGCCCGTCATCATGGGGAATATCGCCGTTGCCGAGCACGGATATTTCACCGCCTTGAGTCTCGCGGCGAGTTGTCCGGCGGAGCCCGGTGAAACGCGCGAAACGACATTGACCAAATTGCGCGAAGCGACGGAGCGCCTGCGGGGATTCGCCGCGGCCAATCCGGCGAATTTCAAGCACATGCACGCATTGGCCGCCGCCGAGCTGGCGCGGCTCGTGGGTTCCATGGACGCCATGGACCATTACGACAGCGCCATTGCTGCGGCCGCCGAATTTGGATTTCCCCAAGACGCGGCATTGGCGAATGAACTTTACGGTCGCTGGTGGATCGAACGCAAAAATGAACGCGTTGCCAGGACGTACATCTCCGATGCCGTTCACGCGTATGAACGTTGGGGCTGTGGATTCAAGCAAGAGCAGCTCGTCACGCGTTATCCTTGGTTGGCGCTTGGTGACTTGGCGAAATCCGTGGGGTCGACCGGCTCGGGCGTAACACGGTCCGCTCAGCGCGCGAGCACCACGTTGGATCTCATCAGCGTCGTCAAAGCTTCGCAGGCCATTTCAAGCGAAATCGTCCTGGAAAAACTATTTTCCAACCTCATGCGCATTCTCCTCGAAAACGCCGGTGCGGAACGAGGTCTGTTGATCCTCGAGGAAAATGGCGAATTGATGGTTCATGTGGAGGCCTTCGTCTCGCCTGGCAGGCAGGACAACCAACCCGCCGACCATGTCGTCCATTCGCTCGAGCCGGTGCCTTATGGGCAATACGGCGCTATTTCCAAGGGAATCGTGCGTTACGTAGCGCGCACGCGGCGCAATGTGATCCTCAATGATGCCGTTCGCGAAGGCGAATTCATGCATGAACCTTATATCGTGCAAAACGGCACCAAGTCCATTCTTTGCGCTCCGATCATCAATCGAGGTCAATTGATCGGCATTCTGTACCTGGAAAATAATCTGACGACAGGCGCGTTCACCCAAGAGCGTTTGGATGTCCTCAAGCTGCTCTCGTCCCAAATTGCCATTTCAATCGAAAACGGCCGGCTCTACAATGAAATGGAGCGCAAAGTCGCCCAACGCACGGAAGATTTGCGCAAGAAAAACCTCGATTTGCAGGAAACGCTGCGGCACCTCAAAGAAACGCAAGCCCAATTGGTCGAGCAAGCCAAACTGGCATCGCTTGGTCAGTTGACCGCGGGCATCGCGCACGAAATCAAAAACCCGCTCAATTTCGTCAATAACTTTGCCGAATTGAACGTGGAGCTCGTCAATGAATTGCTCGAGGAGAGCAAAGAAGATCCGGATACGCCGCTGTCGGATATGGAAGATACGTTCGACATGCTCCGGACCAATTCGGAGAAAATTGCGGAGCATGGAAAACGAGCCGACGGAATCGTCCGCAGCATGATGCAGCACGCCAGCGGCGGAACCGGCGATCGACGCAAAATGGACGTCAATGCGTTGGTCGAGGAATACGTCAATCTCGCTTATCACGGAATGAAGGGCCAGGACAAAGAGGCGGAGATTCACATCATTCGCAAGCTCGGTCCCACCGTCGGACAAGTCGAAATGCTTCCGCAAGAAATCGGCCGCGTGCTCGTCAACCTCATGAACAATGCGTTTTACGCGGTACGCGAACGTAGAAGAATGCGGCCATCCGATTACACGCCGACCATCACCGTCATGACGCAAAAAGAAAATGGCCTGGTCACCATCGCGGTTCAAGACAACGGAATCGGAATCCCCGAAAAAATCCGAGACAAGGTCTTTACGCCGTTTTTTACGACAAAACCGACCGGGCAGGGGACCGGCTTGGGTTTGTCGATGAGCCATGACATCGTCGTCCAAGGTCACCGCGGCCAGTTGCGTTGGGAAAGCGTCGACGGACAAGGCGCCAAATTCGTCGTCGTTCTCCCCGCCTGACGCTCGGAGTAAGCACCGTGTCGCAAGAAAAAACCCCTTTCGAACTCATCGGCGGCGAAGTTGCCGTTCGCAAATTGTGCGAGCATTTTTATGACGCTATGGACCGGGACGAACCCGCGCTCGCCCGGCTCCATATCCTGGACGAACAGGGCAAAGTTTCTCGCCAAAGTCGAGATCGCTTCACGCTGTTCCTGATCGGGTGGCTCGGCGGCCCGCAAGATTACATTGCACAATTCGGCCATCCGCGATTGCGTATGCGTCACGCACACGTGCCCGTCGATATCGCGATGCGTGACGCTTGGATGCGCGCCATGCGTACGGCCATGGATGAAACGAATACGCCCGCCGAATTGCGCGGCTTTTTGGAGACGCGCCTCGCTGAAGTCGCCGATTTCATGCGCAATCGTCCGGGCTGATTGTCGGAGGCTCGATCACGCCCGCCCATTTCGGCGAAAATGCCGCCGGCTCGAGTTATCGCCCCATCCACAACGTTCGGTACACCTCGGCCATTCGTCGGGCCACGGCATTCCAATCGAAACTCTCCCGCATCCACGCCCGTCCCCGTTGTCCCATCTCCGCCAGGTTTTTCCGGGCCATCATATCCATTGTTCGCGCGAGCGTCTCCGGATCATTCGCCACCCATTCACCGGCTCCGCGAGCATTCAATTCGCGCCACGGCGTACCTGTCGATGCAATCACCGGAACGCCGTGCGACAACGATTCCACCACCGTCATTCCAAAGTTCTCCGAAAACGACGGCAACACGCAAATATCCGCTTGTTCAAAGGCCTTGGTTTTCGCAGCGCCTTCGGCGAAACCTGCAAGACGTACCTTCGAAGACAAACCTTTTTCGGCAATCCGCTTTTCGAGCGCTGCCGTATAAGCGGCGTCTCCCGACCCGACCAAGGTCATGTAAAGATCGGGCGTTTTGGCCAAAGCCGCGGCGTCGATCAAGTTCTCAATGCCTTTGATGGGATCGAGGCGTCCAAGGTACAATATGCGCGTTTGTCCTTCGGGTTGCCACGAGCGCGGCGCGAGCGTTTGCGGAATATCGACGCCATTGGGTATTTCCACGACCGAGCACCCGGGAATCTGTTTTTGAGCCGCCTGGCCTTCTTCGGGCGACGTTGCGTGAATGACATAAGGATGCCCGTGCAAAATCGTCAAACACGCCTTTTCCCAAACTTCTTTCAAACGGCGCCGTCGTGTGTGTTCCCATCGTTGCAATGACCCTCGAGCCGACCACACGACGGGTTTTCCCGCCAAACGACACGCCGCGAGGCTTGGAATGGTCGGAAACGAATAAACCGCCGTGACATGCACGACGTCGGCCCACGTAATCATGCTGGGAAGCCGCGCCAATAGTCCCGGAGCCGCCGACGTACTTCCCCATTTGTGCTCGAAATCCACCGTATAACCGGGGAACATCTCCGGCCGAATCGTCGCCCGCTCCAGGCACTCACGCCCGCCATTTCCGGCGGTGTCCGTCGTGAGCACCTTGAGGTTCACATCGGTTTGTCGAGCCAATGCATTGCACAACCCGTAGGTGGACCAAATGGGACCGCCAAACGCTGTGGCCGGGTAAAACGAAGGAACGATGTGGAGAATGTTCATGGACGTAGGCGATCGCTTCGCGTGGAGACCGGACGCTCAGAAATGAATCGCAAATCCATTGGCGGTTGGAGCGAATTGAAACCCGGTCGATTTGGAATCCTTTTTCTCTTTTTCCGGATCCACTTCTTTGGGCTCCCGCGCGTAGCGAACGATGCCCACGATCGTCAGGGGCAAACCCGTGAGCATGGCCGCTCCGCCCAGCGAAACCGAAACGATTCCAAAAGCGTCTTTGCCATAATCACGAATGCGGTCCACGCCAAACCATACATTGAACGCTCCGGTGCCGAGCGTACAGGCGCCTCCCAGCAAAAGAACCAATCCGGGCATCGGTTCGCTCGGTTGACGTTGAACACGCGTAACTCGAGGTCGGGGCGCAAGAATGTCCACGACGACCTTCGGGGCGACGATGACGGGCTTTGGAATGTCGACATTCACCTTCGCGCACACGCAAACCGAAAAATTGATACCATTCGGATTGCACGTGGCTGTTCCCGGTGCCCCGTCATCGCACGAACACGACGTTTGCGCGCCGGGATTGCAGCGGCGAGGAAGCCCCGCAATGGGCGACATGTTCGTCGCGGGATCCGCATGCGCCGACAGAGGGATCGCGGTGAGTCCGGCGGCTATGGCAAGCGAAGAAAAGAGTTTGGCCATATCAACTACTCGCGTCGTCAGGGTTTACGGGTTTTTCCAACCAGAACGATCCGATCCCGAGGCAATCCATGCGCGTGCGGCGATAACAATCGATGGCTTGTTCGGGCGTGTGCACGATGGGTTCGTTTTCATTGAAAGACGTATTCAGAAGGACCGGGACGCCGGTTTTTTCTTCGAATACCTTGATCAAATCGTAATACAGGGCATTTTCGTCGCGGCGCACGCTTTGCACCCGCCCGGTTCCATCCTCGTGCGTAATGGCGGAGAGTTTGTCTTTCCATTCCGGGCGCACTTTGTAGACGATGATCATGAACGGCACTTCGTGGCTGCCGTGGAAACACGTATTGAGTTTTTCAATACGAACGACCGGCGCAAACGGGCGGAACGGTTCGCGATTTTTGATGCGCGCGTTGAGCGTCGCTTTCATGCCCGGCCAACCCGGATGACAAAGAATGCTGCGATTTCCGAGCGCTCGCGGGCCCCATTCTTCACGCCCTTGGAACCAGCCCATGATCTTGCCTTGACACAAGGCCCCGGCCGCCGTTTGCAGCAGGCCGTCACGATCCAATTTCTTGTATTCGAGGCCCGAAGCTTTGAGCGCCGCTTCGATTTCCTCGTCATTCCAGCTCGTTCCCCAATACGCGTGCCGCACTTCGCCCGTACGCGGACGCCCATGCACGCCGTGCATGACCCACAAAGCCGCCCCCGCCGCAGTTCCATCGTCCGACGCTGCGGGATGGAAATACGCGCGATCCACGACGCCTTCGGTGATCATTCGGCCGTTGCCCACCGAATTGAGGCACGAGCCGCCGGCCATGACGACATTGCGAATACCTGTTTTTTCGACGGCATCGGCAACCATGGCCAAATAAATATCCTCGAAACGCGATTGCAGCGATGCCGAAAGGTCTCGATCTCGATCCGTCAAAGGCTCGGATCGCTTTCGCGGAGGCCCGAACAAAGAAACCATGGCATCCGACCAAAGCCGGGGAATCGTGATTTCCGCGCCGGCCGTCGTCTCCATGCCTTCAGTTGTCTTGTGATGGCGAAACCAGGTCAAATCGAGCTGAATGCCGTGCTCGGGATCGTACCGGACAATCTTGCGCATTTCCCGGGCAAACCGATTCACGCCATACGCCGATAGACCCATGACTTTGTATTCTTCACCGAATTTGTCGAATCCGAGGAATTGACAAATGGCCGTGTAAAACACGCCGAGCGAATGAGGCCACAACGTTTTGCGCTGAATGCGGATTCCGGTGCCTTCACACAAGGCGACCAGGTTTGTCGCGAAATCCCCGGCGCCGTCGCAGGTGATGCCCGTCGCACGATCGAACGGCGACCAGTAAAATGAACTTGCCACGTGCGCCAAATGATGCTCGACCCGGTGAAACTTCGCCGCAATACGACTTTCTTCCACGCCGAGCGCGATGGCGACCTGCTTCGCTGCCGAACCGACTTCTCGATGAATCGTGAGCCTTTCGATTGCATTCGGGATGCCCGTCAGCGGCCGAGCCGCGATGTATCTCAATTTCGCGGCCATATTTGCCCGCGGATCCCGCGCCACCGCGATGTCGGTAATGTCACTCGGACTCGCTCCGGAAAGTCGCAACACTTCGGCGATCGCAAGACTCGGAAATCCGGCGCAGTGCTTCTGGCGATTGATCCGTTCCTCCGCAATTGCGGCAAGGATTCCTTTTTCTCCAACAAGCACGGCGGAAGCGTCACCGTGAGCCGAATTGATACCGAGAACCAAACGCGACATTCAATTTCTCCATTGCGCAAGCGGCGCGAGGGCCCGAATATACCCAAACGCAGCTCGCAGCGTCAAGCAACCTGGCAACGGCGGAACGGCACAAAGATCCGCACGAGGCGAATCGGCTCTTCCCTAGGTGCAAATCGGTGCTAAAAATTCGACCCTTTTTGACGAGATGTGAAAAAATCTCGATCCCGCCTTGAAATCGCGTCGAACCATGGCCCTGGCCATTTGTTCTGTTGGCTGAAATGCCGATGTCGATCGGACCGCGAGGAGCCCCATGAACGTAGGTATGCAAAATTCAAGCTTTTTTTCTGGCAAAAAAAAATTGATCGAGATAACGTGAACGCGGCGTCGGGTTTCGACAACAGACGGCACAGGACCTCAAGGGGAAACTGAGACGCATGCGGACTTTTCTCGCTGCATTCACGCTTGCCGCTATCGTAAGCGCAACGTTGACACCTCTCGTGCGCATTCTCGCCTTTCGCCTGGGTGCTGTGAGTCGCCCCGGTGGACGACATGTGCATCGCCATGAAACGCCAAGGCTCGGCGGACTCGCGATTTGCCTCGGGTTTTTCGCGCCGCTCGCCGGCCTTTTCTTTGTCCAATCCGCCGTCGCCAACGATTTCACTCAGGACATTGGCAAAGTCATCGGCCTTTTCGTCGGGGGCGCATTTCTTTGCGGTGTCGGAGCCGTCGACGACACGCGTGGAATTCGTGCTCTGTACAAACTCTACGCGCAAATTGCGGTTGCCATGTTCGCATTTGCGTGCGGTTTCCGCATCGATGTCGTCGCCCTGCCATTTATCGGTAATTTATCCATGGGCGCATTTGCATTGCCCGTGACCGTCTTGTGGATCGTGGGAATCGTCAATGCCGTCAATCTCATTGACGGCCTCGATGGCCTTGCCGCCGGTGTGGTGTTTTTTGCCAGCATGACGAATTTCGTCGTCGCGTGGCTCTCCGAAGCATCCTTGCCCGCGTTGTTCATGGCCACGACCATGGGCGCGATCCTTGGTTTCCTCTTCTATAATTTCAATCCGGCGCGCATTTTCATGGGCGATTCCGGGAGCTATTTCCTCGGATACGTCATTGCCACGACGTCCCTCGCCGGCGCCGCCGTCAAAGCGTCCACGACGGTATCTCTGCTCGTTCCCGTCGTCGCCCTCGGCGTACCCATTTTCGATACGCTCTTCGCAATGGTGCGTCGGTGGCTCGAACGTCGCCCCATCTTTTCTCCCGATCGCGGCCATATTCACCACCGATTACTCGATATGGGCCTGACCCATCGTCGAGCCGTCCTCATCATTTACGCGATCAACGTCATTCTCATGCTCACCGCCATCGCCATTTCACTCGGGCGCTCGTGGCAAGTGGGTGTGGCGCTCGTGGCGACCAGCGCCGTGTTTTTCGGCCTCGTGCGTGCCGTCGGGTATTTCGGATATGTCCATCGTCGACGTCGTCAACGCGAAAGATTGCGCCCGCAAGACAGCGAGCTGCTTCGGCGCGTCGTCCCAAAATTGCCCGCTCGTTTCGAATTGGCGCGCACCTTGCCCGATGTCATGACGACCCTCTCCGAATTCGGCCTCGAAGCGCGCCTCTGTTACATCGAAATCATCCAGCCCGACGAAACCGCCGCACCCGAGTTCCAATGGACAAACCCCAACGAGTCCGAAACGTATGGCCCCGACGTACTGAGCGCTCGGTATCCCATCGGTCGTGACGATTTGGCCCGCGTGGACATCAAATTCGGCTTCCGCAGCGATTTCGGCGAAGTTTGCCCTCAAACGGAAGTTCTCCTGCAAATCGTGACCGATTTGGTCGAAACGAGCTTCACCCGCGTCCGAAGCCGCTTGGCTCCTCATGCTCCGGTCGTCGAAGAAGCCGAAGCCGCCCCGTCTCGACCGGCGACCGCGCAAGTTTGACGAATTTCTCGAGCCTGCTCACATCGATTGTCCCCGCACGATCAAACCACATCACCAATCGTTTGTTGTTCCGCCACATCGCGGATTGACGCGTCCATCTCGGAATTCGCGGGAATCGTTCGTCCCGAGAAACATACCGGTTGAAGAGACCGTTTTGGAAGTCGTGGCCATCATGGTTCCCGCACGCGCGATTCCAAGGTTGTCTCCAAACGCGACCTGGGAATTGTAGGGGCGCGATTCATCGCGCCCGCTGAAGGCGTTTCATAGGGCGCGATGAATCGCGCCCCAACAAGAACGCGGTTTGGGTCGATTAATGAGACTGTCTCCAAACCCGGGGCGTATGTCGGGACGAACGACGGAGGGGCGTGGATTGATTACGGCGCCGATTCTTTCGGCTCTTCGCTTCGCGGCGCTTCGTCACGCATACGCACCTTCGGCGCTTTGCCCGCCGGCTCGACTTCGTCGTCGTCGCGACGATAATACTGATATCGATAACGATATTCGTCGCCCGTGAAGGTCACGCCGTTGAGCACCGCGCCCGCTTTCGGAACACCGATGTCCTGCAATGCGCGAACCGCAACCTTCGCCAAGTCTTTCGTCGTCTTCAACGCCCGCACGACAAGCACCGTACCATCGACCAACGTCGAGAGAATGGCTGCGTCCGTGACCGGAACGATGGGCGGACTGTCAATCACCACGCGATCGAACTTGTCCTGCAATTGCTGCAAGAACTGGCGGAATTTGTCGCTATGCAAAAGCTCGGCCGGGTTTGGCGGAATGGGACCCGCCGGAATGATCGACAGATTCGGCACGCCCGATTCGAATACCGCGTCGTCAATCGATCCTTCGATGAGACACGTCGTCACGCCCACTTCCGTGCCCGTGGGAAACACGCGATGCACGCGCGGACGACGCAAGTCGCAATCGACGAGCACCACGCGCTGACCCGTTTGGGCGAGCGTAATCGCAATACACGTCGCGACCGTGGTTTTACCTTCCGACGGCCCGGCGCTCGTTACGAGCAACGTTCGGTAAGGTTTGTCGGGGTCCATGAAGAGCAAGCTCGTTCGAATGACGCGCGCCGCTTCCGCCACGCCGCTCATCGGCTGCTCGTGCACCGCCAATTCAGGCCGCGAAACCTTCATGTGCTCGCCACGACGTCGCCGACCATAAGGCGTCGCCTTGAGCATGTGATCGATTTGCGGCAAAGACCCCAAAAACGGCAGCCCCAACCCTTTTTCGATATCATCCGGCGTGCGCAACGTCCGGTCGAGCAACCCTCGAGCCAGCGCCATACCCACGCCCAAAATAATGCCGATGAAAATTCCCAACGATATATTTTTCGGGATATTCGGCCGAACGTGAAATCGAGGCACCCGCGGACGATCCAGGACGCGAATGTTGTTCACGCGCAAAACCCGGGCCAAATCGCTCTCTTTCGTTCGTTCGAGCACCAATGAATAAAGCTTGTCGTTGTTGTCTCGAGATCGACGCAATCGATTGTATTCGATTTCGAGCAGATTCAAATCGAGCGCCTGCTTCTGCGTTTTCTCGAACAGCGTCACGAGCCCCGTTTCTTGACGCTGCAATACCTGAAAATCCTTGTTCAACGCCCGCTGAATGTTCCGGACCTCCATCAGCAACGCTCGTCTCGTCGCATCGGCCTTCGCATCCGCTTCCTTGACGTCCGGATGATTGCTCCCTTTGCCTTCCCCCTTCAAACCATCCCGCAACCGCAACGCCTCTTCGTACGTCTGACGCAAATTCGTCAATACCGTACTCTGCAATAACTCCGTCGCCGGCAAATCCGTCGGACTATCCTGCTTGATCCTCGCGAGTTCGTCCCGACGAGCGGCTACCTCTTCTTTTCGAGTACGGACCGTCGTAATCGCTTCGTTCAGCTGCTTCAATTCGTCGGTCAACATATTGGATTGATCATCCAACGCGACCGATAAGATATTTTGCTCTTCCTTGTATTTGTGCAGCGCCATCTCGCTCGATTCGAGATCCACCTTCAATTTGTCGAGCTGGCTGCGTAACCAATCCGCCGCCACCGCGGTGGAACTGACGGCATCATCGAGGTTTTGCTGGACATACGTATCGACGATCGCCGTCAAAATGCGCTGCGCTCGCTGCGGATCCGCATCCTCGAATTTCACCGTCGCCAGCCGACTCTCTTTCACCGGCTCCACACGCAATCGCGATCGTAATGCCTCCGCCGCGATTTCTTCCGAAACATTCGTCTGCGGCCCGAGCGGCTGAGGCGCCATTCCCGGTGGCGAATTATTCAGAAATGCCTCGTCGTGCGCCAAACCCAAATCACCCACCACCGCCAACGCAACCTTCATCGATTGGATGATCTTGTATTGCGTTTCGTAATATTCGCGATTGTCCCAGAAATTCCCCGACCCCAAATCGACAATGCTCTCGACCTTCTGGCCCAAAGGTCGCGGCGGATTCGGATCGAACAGAATCGTCGCGTGAGATTCGTAAATCTTCACCTGGCCCAGCGTATTGAATGCCGTCAATAACGACACGACAACAGCGGCCAGCAACGCCGTCGACCAGTATTTCCGCACCATCTGCCAAGCAATGGTCGGATTGATGCCCTCCTCTTGCGCTGGTTGCAGGTGCAAGGGATCCGCTTTGGTCGGCGCCAATGTGGGCTTGTGAGAGAGATCCGGCGGCACAGGACTTCCGTGGCTAGGGCTGGTGCGTGCTTACGTTGCGCCTACGCCCTCAAAAGTTCAAGGCATCGCACACGAAAGATCAACTTTGCGAACAAGTGCGTTTGCCGACTTGCCCTTTCGGTACAATCGTGGCCGAAAATTGGGGCCTTTGACCATCCGCACCTAGCCTGACGGCAACCACGTGCTGGGTGATCTCATCAAACGCCTCGTGAACGGTGTCGTGCTGCTCCTCGGCACACTCGCGTTTTTCCTCGTACCCATCGGCGGCAAAACCTCCGCTCAGCACTTCATCGCGATCTTTTCGACCAAACCCGCCAAAGAAGCCGCCGTCGCTTTCGCTCGCGCAGGCCGCGAAATGACCGCGCAAGTCATGGCCGAAGTCGCTCGGGCCAGGAAAAACCCCCCGACGCCCACCGATATGAAGATCAAACCCGCTGCGGCCCCGTGATCATCGCCCGTTGGTTTGATGGGACAAACAAGCCTACTTGTGCTTGGTTTTTCGCGGATCCGTGAACTGCGGATGCTCGTTGTAAAACGCATCGAGGCTCTCGCCCGAGATCTCCGCTTCGATGTCGCCATCACGCTCGATCTTCGCCTGGCAACCAAGACGCGAATTCATCCGGACATCGAACGCCTTGTCCAAAATGTCCTCTTCTTCTTCCTCCGCGCCGCTCAGCAGATCCTTGCCCTTCACGACATACACGTGGCACGTCGAGCACGCGCACACGCCGCCGCACGCTGATCCCTCCGGCGCATCGACTTTACGCGCCGCCTCGAGCAACGAAGTGCCCAAAGGAACGTCGACTTCCCACGAGTTTCCGTGCCCGGAAAAACGCACCTTCGCCATCTGTCACTTCTCCGTCACGGGCAAACCCGCCGCTGCTCGTTCATGTTCCGACACGTGCGCATCGACGCCTTTCGCGTGCGCCACCGACTTCTCGATCTGCTCGATCTCTTTGCCCGCGATCGCCCGCGCGATCGCGCGATCCATACGCCGCCCCGCCCACGTATGCGTCGCCCGATCCAAATCTTCGGTGCTCAAACGAATCAGCGCTGGTTTGTCTCCTAGAACCGCCCGCTCGAGCGCCGTCATCGCTTCGTCGATCACCTTCCGCTCCTCGGCGCTCTCCAAAAGATCCGCGTCGGCTTCCAGCGCCTTGCGCGTCGCATGCAGCACCCGCTCCGCTTCCACCCGCGCTTCCACGAGCTGCCGCATGTTCAGATCATCCTCGCCATGATCGAGCGCCGCCATGAGCATCTCTTCGACCTCTTCGTCGCTCAGCCCGTAACTCGGTTTGACCTCGACCCGCTGCTCGATGCCGGTCGTCAGTTCCTTCGCAGTCACGCCCAAGATCCCGTCGGCATCGACGCGAAACGTCACTTCGAGACGCGCCATTCCAGCGGGCATCGGAGGAATTCCTTTGAGCACAAACTTTGCCAAGGACCGACAATCCACGGCCAGCTCCCGTTCGCCTTGGACGATGTGCAGATCAAAGCCCGTTTGATTGTCGGCGTACGTCGTGAAAACTTGCCGTGCACCCGCGGGAATCGTCGTGTTTCGAGGCAAAATCTTCTCGACGACGCCGCCCATCGTTTCGAGGCCCAGCGACAACGGCAGCACGTCGAGCAAGAGCACTTCATCGGCGCGATCTTTTGATCCCGCCAAAATGTCCGCCTGAATCGCCGCTCCAAGCGCCACGACTTCTTCCGGATCGATGTCCGTCAGCGGCGGTTTTCCAAAGAGTTTTTCCACGTACCGACGGACGAGCGGCACTCGAGTTGCCCCACCCACGAGGATCACGCCATCCAGTTCGGCAGGTGAAACTCCCGCGTCACGCAGCGCGCGACGACACGCCACGCCCGTGCGATCCACGAGCGACTGCACGAGCGCTTCGAACTCGTCCCGCGTCACCGAGATCTTCCGGCTGCCACCTTCGACCTCGATCTCGGCTTCGACCTGCGGCGCATCCGTGAGCCCATGCTTGATCTGCCGCGCTGTATCGAGCGCCAAACGCACGAGCTCTCCGGGCGGATTCGCCGGAGCTCCAAGCTCGGCCAAGATCTTCGTCGCCAGCGCGCGATCCATGTCATCGCCGCCGAGCGCACTGTCGCCACCGGTCGAACGCACCTGAAACACGCCGTTGTCGAGCAAAAGAATCGTGATGTCGAACGTGCCTCCGCCGAGGTCGTACACGGCAAACAGCCCGTTCTTTTGACTTTCCAAACCGTACGCCAGAGCTGCCGCGGTCGGTTCGTTCAGCAAACGCAGCACATCGAGCCCCGCGAGTTTTCCCGCGTCTTTCGTGGCTTGGCGTTGCGCATCATCGAAATACGCCGGCACCGTGATCACCACGCCTCCGACGGAGCGCAGTTCGTCCTCGGCCAGCTGTCGCAAAACTTTCAGAATTTCGGCTGAAACTTCGACGGGCGTCAGGGTTTTTCCTCGGACCGCAAAACGAACCGTCTTCGCTTCTTCGGGCGAGTTCGCCTGGGCAAACTCGTACGGACCCAGCTTTCGCGTCTCCGGATCATCGGCGCCTCGTCCCATGAACCGCTTCACGCTGACGATCGTCTCGCGTGGAAACTCCGGCGCCAGACGCATCGCATCGCGTCCCACGATCACGCGCCCGCGCGGATCGTAATGCACGACGGACGGCACGAGTTTTTCCTGGTTGCAATCCGTAATGACAAACGGTTTGCCATCCCGAACGCGAGCGACCAGCGAGTTTGTCGTACCCAGATCGATGCCGACGGGTTTGGGGGCAGCTTTGGGATCGAAGATTTCGAGCAGTTGCATCGTGATCTTTCAGGTAGCGAGGTCTTCTTCGATGGCGCTCACTTCATCGAGGAAACGCCGCAAGTATCTGAGTTCCCCCAAGTGCGGAAGGGCCAGGGCCGCGTTGTCCAGGGCTGCGAGCGTTTGTCCCAGCTTGTTCAGCACGGCGGTTTCCCGCGTCCGCACGGAAGCCGCCAATTTCTGCACGGCTTGCAAATCCTTCGCCCGACGCGCATCGGCCAATTCTTCACGCTGCTCCATCATGTCCATGAGCAACGCTTGCGACGGCTTGGGCTCCGCCGTTTCTCCAACCGGAACACCCGCGCGGCGCAAAAGCGCCTCGGCTCGACGCACCGGATCCTTGAGCACCCGATACGCATCGTTCACTTCGATCGCTTTTCCAAGCGCCATTCGTCGCTCGGCCGCCGGCGCTCCCGAATATCGATCCGGATGCAGCGCCCGCGAAAGATCGCGATGTCGCTCGGCGAGTTTGTCCAGCTCGAGGTCGAACCGAGGTTCGACCCCCATGGTGTCGAAGGGATCGTGCATGCGTTGGTCAATGATTGGAGGTCAAACGAACGAGGCGATCATCCGACGGTGAACGAATGACCGCAGCCGCAGCGGCTGGCTTCGTGGGGGTTCTTGAACTTGAAGCCCTGGAACATCAGCGTCTTCTCCCAATCGAGAATGGATCCGCCGAGGTACAGGATGCTCTTCTTGTCGCAGAAGACACGCACGCGGCTTTTGCCTTCTTCGTTGAACTCGAGGACCAAATCGCCTTTGCGCGGTTCTTCGTCATCGAACTCGATGACGTAGGAAAAACCCGAACAACCGCCGCCTCGAACGCCAACGCGAATGGCCGCATCCGGCGTACCGCGTTTGGCAAGGTTCGTCCGCATCGCATCGACCGCTTGCGGACTGACCCCGATGGTTTTGCGGTTCGTCTCGGCCATGGGTTTGTCCACGATCTTCTTGGGTTGTACCGATTCAGTGACCATGTCCATCACGAACCTCCGGACAGCGCCTTCTTTGCGGCCTGCTTGGTACGGAAATCAGCAATCGCGCTCTTGATCGCGTCTTCCGCGAGAACCGAGCAGTGGATCTTGACCGGGGGCAAATGAAGCTCCTCGGCAATCATGCTGTTCTTGATCGTCTCGGCTTCGTCGATCGTCTTGCCCTTGAGCCATTCCGTGGCGAGCGAAGACGAGGCGATGGCCGAGCCGCACCCGAACGTCTTGAACTTGGCGTCTTCGATGACGCCGCCGTCGTTTACTTTGATCTGCAAACGCATCACGTCACCGCACGCGGGCGCGCCGACGAGTCCGGTGCCGACCTGGTCGTCGTTCTTGTCGAGCGTGCCGACGTTGCGCGGGTTCTCGTAATGCTCGATGACCTTGTCGCTGTATGCCATGGGTCGAAACCTCTCTTTACCGAATCCTTGGACAAACCTTTTTCAGTGCGCCGCCCACTGCACCGACGCAAGGTCGATGCCTTCTTTGTGCATCTCGTAAAGCGGCGACATATCGCGGAGTTTCTGCACTTTTCGAGTGACCAGATCCGCGACGTAATCAACTTCCTCGTCCGTGGTGAAACGGCCGAGGCCAAACCTGATGGACGAGTGGGCGAGGTCATCGCCGACACCCATCGCGTGCAATACGTACGAAGGCTCGAGGCTCGCGCTGGTACAAGCCGATCCGCTGGAAACTGCGACGTCCTTGATGGCCATGATGAGCGCCTCGCCTTCGACGAACGCGAACGAAACGTTCAAGTTCCCGGGCAAACGTTTGTCCAAAGAACCGTTGACGACGATCTCGTCCAGGTTCTTCGCCAGCTTTTGACGCAAACGTTCTCGCTGCCGGAGAATCCGCTCCGATTCGGCTTTGCCTTCTTCGATCATGATTTGCGCGGCCTTCGCAAAGCCCACGATGCCCGGCACGTTCAGCGTTCCCGAACGCATGCCGAACTCGTGACCGCCGCCGTCCAATTGCGCCGCCACACGGACACGCGGTTTGGATCGACGCACGTACAAGGCTCCGATTCCTTTGGGCCCGTACATCTTGTGAGCCGTGATCGAGGCCAGATCGACGTGCATTGCTTCCACGTCGAACGGCACTTTGCCCACGCCTTGCACGGCATCCGAATGCAACAGCACGCCGCGTTTTCGCGTGATCGCGCCGATCTCTGCGATCGGCTGCACCGTGCCCACTTCGTTGTTCGCCAGCATCACCGACACGAGGATCGTCTTGTCCGTGATCGCCTTGGCCACATCGTCCGGATCGACCAACCCGTTTTTCCCGACAGGCAGGTACGTCACGGTGAAACCTTGTTTTTCCAGACGCTTGCACGTGTCGAGGACAGCCTTGTGCTCGATCACCGTCGTGATGATGTGGTTGCCCTTTTCCTTGTAGAAATCCGCGACGCCCTTGATCGCCAGGTTGTTGCTTTCGGTCGCGCCCGACGTGAAGACCATTTCCTTCGGGTTTGACGCGCCAATCAGTTTGGCCAGGATGTCTCGGGACTTCGTGACCGCTTCTTCCGCTGTCCAACCGAAGACGTGACTGCGACTCGCCGCATTGCCGAACTTTGCATTGAAGTAAGGCAACATCGCTTCGAGCACCCGCGGATCGACAGGCGTCGTTGCGTGATAGTCCATGTAAATCGGGATCTGAATCGTCATCGTCCGTCCTTGTTCAGCGTCGGGATCGTTCCACAACCGCCGTAAATGCCCGCCACGAGCTCCGGTTCCACCCGCGGCCGTTCCCGTACATGACAACTCGTACATGCCGCCACGAGTTCGTCCGGGTCACATGTGTCGCACGTATCGAGGTAATCGATGCTCGCGAGAAGTTCGCGTTCGAGCGACATGAGGTTGGAGATTTGCGCGCGTGTTTCTTGCAGTTTTTGCAGGTACATCGCGCGGATCGAAGCCATGGCTTCGGGCGCCGAAGGCGCGCTTTCCCACGTCGCCACGACTTCTTGAATTTGCGCGAGGGACAAACCCAGATCGTGCATCTTGCCGATCCAGCGAACGCGAGTGACCGCGGCTTGATCGTACAGACGGTAACGACCTTTCGAGCGGGCATGAGGTTTGAGAAGACCAACCTCTTCGTAATGATGGATCGCCCGCACGGTTTTTCCGGCCGCACGAGCCAGATCACCCACTTGCAGCAGGTCCTCGGACGAACCCTGCCCGTTCTGATCGACGTCCGCCGTCGTTGCCGGCGTCGGCCACTTCTGTGTCGCGGGATGAGAAATCCCCGCCGAAGCAGACGAATTTCGCCGCTCGGAATGACGTGCCAACGGGAGATGCCGAACTTGGGCCATCGCTCAAACTCAAACCCTTACGTGTGCGTGAGGGTTACCTAACGGGAGGTTTAGGAGGATGAGCGGCGTCTGTCAACCCGCATGATGACGAAGTGCCACAAGTTCCAGTTTTGGTCGGGTCAGGTCGGTCGGTTTAAGGAGCCTTCAATCTCGATCCGAACGGGGGGTATGGGGGGCGAAGCGAGCGTCGACCAGGGGCCGTCGGACCAATGGCGGGCAGCGAGCGCAGCCCCCCCACCAGAACAAAGCTCGTCGCGTAGCGCGCTTG
>CAYSYX010000097.1:0-24504 GCA_964435055.1 uncultured Polyangium sp.
GCGCCAAAGTGATCATACCCACGCTCGGGTATCGCCGTCATCGTGCCGGCCGGCCCAACCAAAAACACCCCCGTCGTTCCGTCCACCGCCTCGACCACTCGGCCTATTTCAACAAACCCGTCCGGGATGCGTCCGGGCGCAGCGGTCATCACCAACGCAAAGTCCTCGCCCCCATGCAGCGCGAGCGACAACGGATCGGCTCCGATGAGCTTTGCCGCTCTCTCCAGCTCCGGCGTCACCAGCTTCACCGGCTCCAGCACCACACTCACGCCACTGTCGCGGGTTATGTGTCCAGCGTCCCGAGCAAGCCCGTCCGATACGTCGATGCCCGCCGTCGCCAGCTCTCGCGCCGCATGCCCCACATCGATACGCGCCACGGGACGCCGATACGCACGCAACGCAGGCGCCGCATCCGGATGCTCATCGGGTCGATCCGCCGTCTTGCCCAACGATGCTTGGAGCAGCAACAAACCTGCTCCGGACAAACCTAACGGCCCGGCCAGGATCACCGTGTCGCCGGGCCTCGCTCCAGATCGCGTGATCGGCCGACTCGATTCACCAAGCGCCGTCGTCGTGATCGATAACTCGGTTCCTCGCGCCAGGTTTCCGCCCACGATCGCCGTACCGATTTCACGGGCCGCTTCGGCTTGTCCATCGAGCAGCGCGCGGAGGTCCTCATCGGAAAATGCGGTGGGCAAAACGAGCGCGGCAAGCACGCCGATCGGCGATGCCCCCATCGCGCCGAGGTCACTCACCGCCGCCATCGTCGCGCGGTAACCGACGTCCGCGAGCGACATGAAATCCCGACGAAAATGAACACCTTCGACTTGCGCGTCGATTGTCCAAACGAACGGCGTCGTGCTCGGCGCAAGCACGGCGGCATCGTCGCCGATGCCGACGATCGTGCGATGGGACAACTGTTTGCCAAGGGTCGTGCGGATGAGTTCGACGCGTGCAGCTTCTGAACTGTGTTGGCTCATGGCCAAGTCATCCAGCAAAACGCACGGCAACGGCAGCGTGTTGCGCTGTTTCCGTCGCGGGTGCCGCAGGCAAACGAACGACGAAGACCGCTCCTTGGGGCGAGTTGCCTTCGATGTGCACAGTGCCCTGATGCCCGTCGACCAAACGCTTCACGATCGACAAACCCAAGCCCGTTCCCTCGTATTCGCGCGAGTGGCGTTGGTCCACTTGGTAAAACGGATCGAACACCTTCGATCGTTCCGCTTCGGGAATGCCGATCCCCGTATCGGCCACGCGCACTTCGATCATCTGTCGCAAGGGCGCGAGCAGCACGAGGCCCGCGTCGTCACCATCATCCTCCGTCACGTCGATCTGCCGCGCCGACAACGTCACGCGTCCGTTCTCCGGCGTGAACTTGATCGCGTTCTCCGTAAGGTTGATGAAGACCTGACGCAAACGTTCGGGATCGCCTACGACCACCGGCAACTCCGATGGCACGTCGATCACGAGCGTGATGTTTTTCTTGGACGCTTTCGGCGTGAGCGTCGAGATGGCTTCTTTCAGCACCGACTCGATCAGCACATCACCACGACGAATCATCACGGTCCCACTCTCGAGCTTCGACAAGTCGAGAAGACTCATGATCAGTTCGAGCAAGTGGTTGCTCTTCGCTTCGATGATCCGGACAAACTCGAGTTGTCCGGCGTTGAGCTCTCCGGCGATCCCTCCGGCGAGCATCTCCGCGTAGCCGAGGATCGAGGTGAGCGGTGTGCGCAGCTCGTGGGAGACCGTGGCGAGGAAGTGGCTCTTGAGTTTGTCCAGTTCCTTTTGCTTCGCGTAGGCCTGTTCGAGCGCGGTGTTTTTCTTGGTCAGCTCGCGGAAACTCTCGCGCATCGACGCGATGTGCATCGTCGATGTCAGGTGCGCTTTGTGTCCGCTCCACAAGACGACATCGAGCACCGCGACGAGATGCTTGGCGACGGCTTCGGCCACGACTTCCGTGGCGCGCGGCATGAGCGGCAAAAGCTCCGCAACGCGCGCGACGTCGATGCGACTGCTGATCTGAAGCAGCGCATCCGGGATCGAATCATCCTCGGGATCGACATACGGCCCGACGATGATCCGCCCGATGTTGTCGCCCTCGTATTGGATGGGCATGAGGCGATATTTCGCGCCTGTGAAACATGGATGTTGGACGCCGTCTTTTCCGACGAGACGCAGACGTTTGACCTCGGCGACGACACGCGCACACGCCCTTCGTCCCGACGGCTCTTCGTTCACCATCGCGCACAAGCCGCATTCGTTCGTCGTGCTCGCGAGGTTTGTCCCGGAACCCGAAACGATGCGCACGTGCAAGCCGAAGATCTGCTCGAACGAAGCCACCATCGTGCGCAACGATTCACGATCGACGAGATCTTCGAGCCGTGGAGGACCGAGACCGATCGCGTCGGCACCCGTCAACGGTTCCTCGTTCATGGCGTTCCCCCCGGCAGCGGGTGCGCGCCGATCGCGCCCATGCGCGTCGCGATGAGCTCGCGATAAGGCGTCGTCACTCCAAGCTGCTGCGCTGCGGTCTTCACCATTTCATCGCCGTCGATCGACAACTTCTTCGCCAATTGATGACTCTGATCGAGCGAGCGCCACGTCATCCACAACAAGCAGATGAACGTCTCGACAACGCCCACACCACGCGTCGCGATGGCGCGAAACACAGGCTCGGCACTCTTCTGCGCCAAACGTGCGAGTTCGTCGTCGGTGCGAATATCGGCCATGTCGCGTTTGTTGAACTGAATGACGACAGGCATCTTTTTGATCTCGATGCCGCTGTCTTTCAGGTTGTTGCGCAGATCCAAATACGATTCGGCGGTCCGATGCGTTTCCGATGTCCGTGAATCCGCGATGAACGCAACTCCATCCGCACCTTGCAAAACGAGCTTGCGGGTCGCGGAATGGATGGGTTGTCCGGGAACCGTGAAGAGTTTGATCCGAAGTGAGAAGTCACCATCCTTCGACTTGAACGTCAGCGGAAGCAGGTCGAAGAAGAGCGTGCGATCGTCCTGCGTTTCGAGCGTCATAAGACGACCGCGCGTGTCCGAACCGGCGCGTGCATGTAGGGCCACGAGATTCGTGGTCTTCCCACTCAACGCCGGCCCGTAATACACGAGCTTGATGGTGATCTCGCGAGAGGCGAAATCGAGCTGCACGAGCGGATTGTCGCATGCAAACGGGGCGCTCGTCTTGATCGATCAAGCGCCCCGTGAACTCATGTCGCGGGCGTTGCTCCCGGCACCGGTGTCCACACACCACTGCGCAACGTCTCGAGCTGCTTGATGACCTCGTTCAACGCCGAAGTCTCGTTGTCACACGCCGCAATCGCCGCTTCGGTGGTCAATGCAGTGCCCGCCCGCTCTGCCTTGGCTGCTCCAAGCACTTCGATGACTTCGCGATGCAGCTCTTCTCCAGCCGTAACAACCCAAGCATCGAGCCGCTGGGCAAACTCCTGGATCATCTCGGCGAGCTTAGGACCAACCCGCGTCGCCGCTTCTTGCACGGCAAGCGGAGCCAATTCTTTGGCGCGATTCTTTGTCTCCGTTTCGATCTTGCCCTTGACGTAGACCGCAAGAACAGGCGCGGCGATCGCCAGCACGCCGCCGAGAAGCACGTTCATCGTCATCACGAAGAGGCCCGCGCCAAACAGCGCGATCACGCCGACGTCGTAACCAAGCGTGTCGACCTCGACGTTCGGCGTTTTCAGATCCGCACCGAGCGCATCACGCACGCGTTTCGCAACTTCATGCGCATCGTCGCGAACGAGCGCGATCGTGCGTTCGGCCAAAGCTTCCAGCGCGTTCGCGATCTCTTTGGTTTCCGCTTGCGCCCACTCGGTGAACGTTCGCTCGAGGAACGGGCCGAGGTGCACCTTGAGTTCGTCCGCGGGAGCGTTGTCCACGACATCCGGAATTTGCCGCGTCACGTCCGCGACAAACCGCTCCAAGTCGCGTTGAACCCACGTCTGAATGCGCGCCACTTCTTCACGAATGCCGAACCGACGCTCTTCGATCGTCTTCGTTTGTCCGTCCAAATCCTTCTCGAGCATCGCGATGCGTCGGCTCAGTTCTTCGCTCGTCATCGCCGCCGCGCGCCTTCGAGCATCGATGCCTTTGCCCAGCATCCGCGCCGCTTCGAGGCCATCACCGAGCGCGTTGTCGAGCACGATGCGCCCACGTTCTTCCGCGAGAAACGTCGTCAGGTGCCGCAACAAATCCGGCATGCCGCTGTCGAGCGCATGGCCGTCGAGCGCCTTGCGAGCGCACACCGGAAACACGACCGGACTACGCACGAGCTTGCCGAGCTCCGAACGAATGTAGGCCAAAGCTTCGACCTCTTCGTCGTCGCTCCAGATGTCGCGCTTCGTGACGACGAAGATGATCTTGTCCCGCGATTGTCCCAAGAGTTTTTCATTCAGGAACACCCGCTCGCTCTCTTTGAGCGGCTGACCGGCATCGAGCAAGAACAGCACGGCGTCCGAACGCGGGATGTAGCTGTACGTGATGTCCGATCGTTGCAGCGACAGATCATTCACGCCTGGCGTGTCGACCAAAACGATCCGCTCGCGAAGGATCTCGGCCGGGTAAAACACCTCGAGACGATCCACTTCATTGACTGCGGCTTCCGAACCTTTTTCCTGACCAACGGCAAACTTGCGCACTTCTTCGAACGCCATCGTTTGTCGTACACCGGATGCCCGCACGAGCTCGGCACGAGGCTGAGCGGCGTACTCCAAGTGATGAATGACCGCGGTCGTCGGCGTGACGCCTACGGGGAGCACTTCAGCGCCGAGGAGCGCGTTGACGAAGGTCGTTTTGCCGTGGTTGAACTCGCCCACGACGACCAAGTGAAACCTGTCGGATTCGAGTTTGTCCACGACCTCGGTGCCGATGCGCGTTCCGAGCGACTTGGCGCCCACGCGATTGGCAATCGTGACGACGTTGCGTAGGGCCGTGGCTACTTCGAGCTGCTTCGAGCGGAATGATTCCAGCATCTCTTCATCCAATCACTTTGATGATGTCGTGAACTCGGTTGTCCACGTCTTCCATGGACAACCCCGAACCTTCGATTCCCGCATGGTGCTTGTACAGATCGCTCTCGGCGAACGCGCGAAGCGCCAGAACTCGCTTCGGAAGCCAAGGGTGCGACGCAAACAGTTCGCGATAACGCCCGATGCTGTCTTTGCCTTCTTCGTACTGCGCCAAGAACTCGTCCATGTTCATCTCGGGCAGCAGTTTGTTTGAACCCAAAGCAAGTTTGGCGAAGACGCGTGATGATGCATCGAGGCTTTTCGAGCAGAGCATACCGGCACGATCACACGTGACCTCCGCGCGTCGCGACCAAGCCTTCAAGGCCACGAGCGCCGGCTCGGCGATCCACTTGACGAAGATCGAGGCCATGGTGGTCAGGTAGATCATCGTCGTCAGATACACGACGTGGTTGTTGTGGATGTGTCCGCATTCGTGGCCGATCACGGTGCGCAGTTCGTCCTCGGCGAAGCGATCGATGAGTCCCGAGTGCACGAGGATGAATGCATCATCGTTTGTCCCGGAGGTCATCGCATTCCACGTGATGTTGTTCGTGATGTACACGGTGGGCGTTGCGATGCCGAGCGTTTGGGAACATTCGGCGACGAGGCCGTGCACGCGCGGAAATTGTCGCGGACCAACCTTCACGCTGTGCCCCAGCAGCTCCGCTTTACCCGCAGCTTTGAAGAAGCGAACGGAGGCGGCGACCGCCAGCTCCACCGGCTTCATCTTTTCGAAGGCCATGCGCATCGCATGATCCGACGAGTATGCGTAGGCCGTGCCTTTGCCCTCCGCGCCCCCGGCTCGCTGCTCGCGGCGAGTTTCCACGAAGCCCTTGAAATCGAGCGTTCCGACTTGTGCCATGGCGATCGAAGGTAACGGCGGGCCTCTAGCGACGCAACCGCGCCTCCCGTTTCCTCATGCAATTCAACACGTGCTCGACACGTTCTTCACAATTGTCCAACGCGTGGTGAATGCGCTGAAATTTCGAGCCTCTCCCGAACGAAGTTGGCTTGCGTTATGAACGGAGAACCGGCCACGAATGCCTCAAGTCTACGGAAACACCAGCGGGCTCAGCCCAAGCGCCCATAAAACCCTCGAACGCATCTACCGACGCAAAGTTCCGCTCGCGCACATCGCGACGCAGGAACTCATCAAATCCCTCGCCGAAGCAACGCGTGAAACGGGCCGCCAAGTCGGCGCCATGGTGCACCGATCCGGAGCCATCGATTACGTAATCGTTGGTGATGCAACGAAATTGATGTTGCCGGACATCGGCCGTTTACGCGCCGCCGAAGGACGTTTTCGCGCCCTGCGCCTCGTGCACACACACCTGTACAACGAGCCGCTCACGCGTGACGACATCGTCGACCTCGTGCGCTTGAGGCTCGATCTGGTCGCAGCAATTCAGCTGACCGCCGAGTACGAACCGAAGACGCTGGATTACGCGTACAACACGCCGCCATCGCCGGTTTCAGGAGACGAACCCGCGGATCGCCTTCCGTATCGACGCGTGGGCCCGGTGCCGATCGGTCGCGCCGATACGGACTTCGGTGAACTCATCAACGCGCTCGAAGATGAATTCGCCAGGCGTTCGCGAACGCTTTCGACCACGGCGAAGGACGGTCGAGCGATCCTCGTGCACGTCGCGGAAAAGTCGAAACAAGGTGCGTACATGGAGGCTGAGGACAGCTTGCGTGAGCTGTCGGAATTGTCGCGAACGGCCGGCGTCGAAGTCGCCGATACGGTCATTCAGCTGCGCGACAAAATCGATCCGCGCCTCATCGTTGGGAAAGGCAAACTCGATGACATCGTGCTCCGAGCCGCCGAGCTCGATGCCGCAACGCTGGTCTTCGATCGCAACCTGAACCCGTCGCAAGCGTCGGCGATCGCCAAACATGCGGACCTGAAAATCCTCGATCGCACGCAGCTCATCCTCGACATCTTTGCGCAACGTGCCGAATCGGCCGACGGCAAGCTCCAAGTCGAACTTGCACAGCTCAAGTACGCGTTGCCGCGTTTGTCCCAGAAGGACGATTCGCTCTCGCGTCTCACCGGCGGTATCGGAGGTCGAGGTCCGGGTGAAACGAAGCTGGAAATCGGTCGTCGTCGCGCAAAAGAACGCGTCAGCTTTCTCGAGGACGAGCTGAAGAAACTGAGTCGTCAGCGCGAACAAAGAAGGCGCAAACGATCGCGCCAAGGTGTCCCGATCGTGAGCATCGTGGGCTACACGAACGCCGGCAAAAGCACGCTGCTCAATACGCTCACCGGATCGGACACCATCGCCGAGGACAAACTCTTCGCGACGCTCGATACGCGTTCGCGACGGCTGCGTTTTCCCGAGGAGCGCGAAGTGATCATCACGGACACGGTGGGTTTCATTCGCGAACTGCCGAAGGATCTGTTTGCGGCGTTTCGAGCGACGTTCGAAGAGACCGCGGATGCAGATCTGCTCTTGCATGTGGTCGATGCGAGCGATCCGGCGCGTGATCAACACATCACGACGACCGAAGAGTTGCTTGGGGAACTGGGTTTGGCGTCGATTCCGCGCATCGTCGTGTTCAACAAAGTCGACTTGATCGAACCGGGAGAAGCCCGGCGTCTCGTGCTGGGCAGGCATGATGCGGTGACGACGAGCGCGCGGGATCGCGAGTCCACGCGAGCGCTCTTGGCGATGATCGCGTCGCGTTTGCAGGAACGTTGGGAGCAGGCGAGTTTGTCGCCTCATGCGCATGCGGCCGAGGAAGCGGCGGATGAGGAGAAAAACGTTGGAGCACCAATCGATGCCGAGAACGGATCGCTGACGACGTTGGAAGAGATGATGGCGGGCAAGCGGTATCGCCGGACGACGATTCGCGCGTAGATCTCGGCTGCCGGAAACACGAACGCCCTGCATCGTCGAAACGAATGCAGGGCGCGGTGTGTTTGTCCAATCAGAACGAGCTGATCAGAACTCGTCGATCAGAACTTGAACGACGCGGCAACGCCACCGCTCGTCGGCGTGGCCCAGGGGGTCACGACGGGCTTGCGGATCTGGAACGCGGCTTTCGGATCGGCGGGTTTGTCATCGCCACCGAAGAGCAACACGGCACCCGTCACACCGAATGTGATCGCCACGGCGAACGACATGTCGGAGATGAGCGCGTTGCGATCGGTACGATCGGCATTTTCCGTCGTCGGATTGTCTTCGAAGTCGCTCTTTGCACTGAGCGCCGAGACGCCGAAGATCGTGCCGACGATGCCACCAACACCTGCGAGGCCGAGCGTCACGTACGCCGGCACGTTCGACTTCGGCGGCGGCGGGGGCGGCGGAGGCGGCGGAGGCGGCGGGGGCGGCGGAGGCGGCGGAGGCGGCGGAGGCGGCGGAGGCGGCGGCTGCGCCGTCAACGTCACGTTGATATCCTTGGTCTCCGCAAAGCTCAGATCGACGTCCTGCGAGAGCGGCTCGTAGTCGGGCGAGGTGAAGGCCAAGGTGTGTTTGCCCGGGGGCAAGCTCATTTCCTTCACCGGCGCGGGCGCTTGACCGTCGACGGATACCGTTGCGGCCGCGACGGCAGCTTCGGGTCCGAGAGCGATCTTCAACGTCGCGGGCGTCTTCTTGAGCGCCTCGGTGCGCGTCTTGGCGTCGGCGATCTTCTCTTCCCACTTCTTGGGATCGAACTTCTTGTCGGTCTTCGATTGCGCATCGACCGAGTCAAGGAAGACCTGATAAGCCGCGACGGCGTCGGTGACTTTGTTGAGTCTGTCTTGACAGACGGCGATTTTGTACTTCGCGTTGTTGCCGGGGAGCATCTCGTCCGCCGTCTTGTAGGCGGCGAGAGCACCGGCGAAATCGCTTGCGGCGAGGAGTTTTTCACCCTCGTCGAACGACTTCTTGGCGGCGGTTTTCTTCTGCGCATCCGTGAGCGGCTTCGGCGGCTTGGCCGCTTTGTCGTCCGGTTTTGCCGCAGTCTTGTCGCCGGCCTTCGCATCAGGCTTCGCGGCGGATTTGTCCGCAGGTTTGGCCGGTGTTGCCGGCGTAGCGGGTTTTGCGGCCGCTTTGTCCGCAGGTTTGGCCGGTGTTGCCGGCGTGGCCGGTTTGGCCGGTGTAGCTGGTTTGGCTGCCGGTGCTGCCGGTTTGGCTGGTGCAGCCGCTTTGGCTGCCGGTGCAGCCGGTTTGGCAGGGGCCTTCGCAGTCTGCCCGTGCGCCGGCGATGCAGTGAGCGCCAATAACCCCGAGAGCAGCGCTGCTGTGCACAACGACGTCAGCCGGCTCGAACTCGATCGCATATCCAAAGCCCTCCTCAAACTCGACTCATCTTCGATCTTTGAGATCGGGAGACATAACCCTCGTTGTGCTCGCGATACAAGACCTTTGCGCATACTCGGTGCGCTTCTTGATCGCGGGGTACGTCAAGGCGCGTCGTCCCGACCGACCCAATCTGGGAAATGCAAGGACGCCTCGATGCGGAATCCCTGCACCGCGGCCGTCATTTTTTCCGCCCGGTGACCTCGCGGAAGCTCCGCTCGCAGTCGGCCCAACACCTCGAGGAACCGAGAAAAGCGGGCATCGGAAAAGAGCTGCTCGAGATCCTCGCGAATACGCCGCATGACGCCCGGAGCCGTGCCTCCCGAGGCAAACGTCATGGTTAGTCCCGACGCACGCACCACGGCGGGATTGACAAACGTCGAAGACTCGGGTCGGTCGACCGTGCACACAAGACGCCCTTCGTCAAGGGCTCGGCGGAAAAATGGCTGCGCCTCTGCGGCGTGACTTGTCGCGACAAACACGAGCGCCTTGCCGTCGACATCCTCGATCCGCGCCTGTCGTCGTTCGAGACGAACGCGCCCCTCGCTCACCCACCGCTCGACCAACGCGTCGATCTCCCCGGTGGTCATCACGATGACCTGCGCCCCCGCGTCGAGCAGCCGGCCGATCTTCGACACCACCTCCCCGCTCGCCCCCACCACCAGCACGTCACGACCCAAAACGTCCAGTTCGACCGGAAAATATCGCACCAGCCCACGCTACCACACGTTCCGCTTGTCTAAAGTTTGTTCATGGAGTAAGAACATTAGACAAGCGTTGAACACCATGCACGGTACCAAGTCATGACTCTGTTACGTAACGTCGTCATCTGATATGACGTAACGTTACGAGTGATAAGGTCCCGCGGTGGCAACATCGAGCAGCACCAAGACATCCAAGGAGGTCGGTCGTGGACAGAAACATCCAGCAATCAGTAGCGACCGTGGTCGGAGCGACCGAACGGATCCCGGGCACGGCGTTTCGAACGGTCGTGGCCCGGTTTGTTGATCAAAACCCTGGTTTGTCCCGTGAAGCCGTTGCTCGGGTCTTGCGCGACCGGCTGGCTGAGCGTGGCGTCGACTATCACTTGCGAACATTGAAACGACAAATCTCGGGCGCCGTCGCTACGGTGCCGCCCGAGGTGCTCGACGCGTTGCGGGCCGTCATCGGAGAGTTTGGCGGACCGAACGACTCGGCGCAGCAGGGACAATCCAACGCATTGCTCGAAGTCTTGCAGGTCGCCGAGGCGGATACGCAGCCGGTGTATGTGGCTCGCGAGCGCGTTTTGCCCATTGTCGAATTGTGGCTCTACCTGCACCCCGACCAATCCAAGCGCGCATTGGCGACCGCATTGCGGGCCGGGCTCGAGAAGGTGGGCATCCAACTGAACCTCGATTCATTACAAAGCATTCTTGCCGGCAAGCAGCAGCTCGTCCGACGCGAAGTCAAAGAAGTCCTCGTGTCCATGCTGCAAAGCCACGGAATCGAAAATGCCGAACAAGCCCGCGCTCGCTGGGACGCGATGTCGAACGAAATTCGTACGGCTCACGAAGGAAGGTTCTTCGAGAACGCTCAAAAGATCCACGACATCGCGCGCGAATGGAAAGTCGTTTACAAGGAACCCTCGTCGAGGAAACTCGCCATTCAACTGCGTCGACGGCTCGCGGAGCGCGGCATCGAAATGGGTTTGCCCCACATCCAGAAACTCGTCGACGGGCGCGCTCATCGAATTCGCCACGGCGTAGCCATCGCGATTGAAGAAATTCTCCGCGAAGAAATCGCCGCTCGTCCCGTGTCGCTCGTGCCCGTCGCCGTCTCCGCCGAACATCCCGCCAATGAATTGGATCTGGTTTGGGTGCAAGCGGAACCCATCGCGAAAATGGCGCACGAGTACATTGCCGAGAAAAAAGGCATGACCATGCGCAAACTCTCCCTACAGATTTCGCATCTGGTCGAACGTTACGGTTATGCGACGAGCCCCAATACGATTCAGCCCATTCTCGGCGGTCACAAGAAAAAAACGCGCGGATTCATCTACCGCGCAATGCTCGAAATCTCCGGACAACAACCGCTCGTGCCGCAGGCTCACTTGATCGGGCGCGCCGTCCACCGCGAACACAAGACGCAATCGGTGGACACCTCCGAATCGTCGTCGGCCTCCGAACCGCATCCACCGTCGGGCATTCGCCCTGCTCCCATGCCGCGTCCGATCGTTCGCCCCGTAGCGAATGACGCTCAAGATGTCATGTCCGCTTCGCGCTCGACATTGGCCGCATATCGCAGCGCCATTTCGCGCTATCAGGTGCTCGACCGCGCCTCCGAGCTCGATCTGGCGTGGCGTTATCGGCGTGATGGTGATCAAGGCGCCGCGCAGGCGCTCGTCGAAAGCCATTTGCAATTCGTCGTCAAAGTCGCGTCGCAATATCGCGGCTACGGAATGCAACTCGCCGATCTCGTCGAAGAAGGCAACATCGGATTGCTCGAAGCCGTTCGTCGCTTCGAACCTTCGCGCAGCCTGCGTTTCAAGACGTACGCGATTTATTGGATTCGCGCGTATATCGTCGATCACTTGCTTCGTGAATGGAGCATCGTGGGCGGCGGAACCGGCGCATTGGTTTCCCGCACGTTTTTCCGATTGCGTCGGGAACGAGCGCGCCTCGAATCGCAGCTCGGCGAACACGACAACACGATCGACGCGACATTGGCTCAGCGGTTTCACACGTCGGAAGATGAAATTCGTTCCATGACCCAGCGGGTTGGAAATCGTGATACGTCGCTCGACGCTCCTTCGGCGGGCGATGGTCCCACGCTTTTGGACGTACTTTCGGATCCGGCATCGAATCCCGAAATGCAAACGGTCGCGGCGCAACGAAATGCGCTCGTGCGCAGCGTGGTCGATGGAGTGCTCGCTTCCTTCGATTCCCGCGAACGCCTCATCGTGAAAAAACGCCTTTTGGCGGACGACGAAGAAATGAGTTTGGCGGATCTCGGGCGCCGATTGGGCGTTTCTCGGGAACGTGTCCGTCAGCTCGAAGAACGCACGAAGTCCAAATTGCGAAATGCGTTTGCAGCCGTGACGAACCGATCGTTTGATTTCGGTGCCGAAGCGTTGGTGGCGTGAACGCGTCGGATTGAGTTTGGCAGGGAAACCCCGGGGGGCTACCTCCCGGGTAGACGATGAAGCCCGATCATTTCTTCTCCTCCGGCGGGTTGGGCGGGTAAAACGACGCCGTACGGAACGACAACTTCCGGTCGGCGTCGTTGATTCGCGTCACGAAGAGCCCGACGAACGATCCGAACAACGAATCGCCTTTGCCTGCCGCCGACGTACCATTGGGACGCGTGACCCACCGTTTGATTCGATCCAGCGTCTCTTGGCTCAAGGGATTGACTTCAACGAGCGCGGCCACGAAAAACCGCGCGTTGCTTTCGAGTTCGCTGCGCTCGACGAGGCGCAGTTTTTTGGCTTCCGCGCATTGCCGCAAAACGCCTTCTTGATTCACCGCGACGGTATCGGTTTGTCCCCCCGGTTGCGTAATCTGCAATTTGTAGACTTCATCCCATAAGTCATAAACGATTTTGCATGTCTTGGCCGTCATGGCGATGGGGTCATTTCCACCGTCCCGAAATAACCACGCCCGCAAGACGATGACCGTCGGCAATCCGCTGGCTAATTTTTTGGATATTTCGGCGTCGACGATGTCGCGAAAGGATACGCCGAGTAAAACGTGTTTTCCGTCGAGCGATACGTCGCCATTACGCGTGGGTAACGTCGCCGGCGTTTTGGGCGGCTCGGCCGAGAGCGGTGTCGTCCAAGCCGTAAGCGCCAAAAATACCGAAACAAAGAGCGCTCGAAACAAGTTCACTTGCGCTCCCCGTTGCGTGATGAAATCAATCCAATCAAATTCGAGAAAGCAAGCGTGATTCCGCCTAATTTCGTGTCGATGCGCAGACCCAAATTGCCCGTGATGTCGAGCGGCACGCGCCGAAACCCATGATACCCCGAAGCCGGATCCGTGAATTCACGTCGCGTGGCCACCGAATACATGCCGAACGACGCGAACATGTCCACACCGTAAACCGATTCTCGACCGGCATACAGAGGAATGCGATATTCAGCCTCGACCTTCGCCGCCACATCTCCATAACGCACTTCAATGATGTCCGTATTCAGAAAATTCGGCGGCTGGCGACGGTCGGGCGCCAAATCCAATAAGCGGTCCGGCAAGAGGTCCGTGAAATCACCCACGTAGAATTGGCGAAAAAATGGTGCATGACCGGCAATCGCTCCGGCATAGGCATCCAGACGCAAAACGTGTTTTCGCGGCAATAAGAACCATCGCCTCCATCGCGCTTCCACGCTTTGATACGCATAATCGCTGCCCGGCATCGAAAGCGTCACGTTTGCTTGAGCCAGCGTTCCACGCGTCGTCAAAAATGGCGCGTCGCGCGTGTCGTACGTGAACGTCCCGTGCAATTCGGACAGCACGCTCCGGCCCGGCTGTATCGATATGAAAATCGGCTCGCGCGATTGCCCGCGTATATGCGACGCGGCGACCGGAACCGTCGCGTTGATCTGCTCGAAATGGTAGTCCAAGGCAAACGATGTCGCCACTCCGAGGTCATGCCCCGTGCCGATCGTCGCGCCAAACCTTCGATAGGCCACCACCGCATAATCGGTCACTTCGCGCTGAGGAATGGCCGGGGCTTCGAAGGAGACGTCGCGATTGCCGAAAAAATCCCGCGCATCGCCATAATAAAGCATCGCCGCCGCCGACCAACCCGTGCCGACGAAAGACGGATCCACGAAACGCGTCGTGAGCGCGTATTGATCCGCCGCAATGGCCACGCCGGCGCCCAGCGTGATACCCGTCCCCGCCAAGTTTGTCTCGGCTAATTGGACTCCCAAAAATGGAGAAATCGGCCGCGCATTCCCCTCGGTGTCTTCATCCGCCGCCACGCCCGCCGATAGGTTCTCCACGATGAGCGTATTACGTTCGACGACTTCGACGACCAAAATCGCCGCACCCCGTCGCGACCCTTTGCGCAAACTCAAATCGACGCGCGAAAAAAAACCCGTACCGAGCAATCGATATCGCGTCAGCTCGACTTCGGGATTGCCCACATCGAGCAAATCTCCGGCGCGAAACTTGACGTAGCGCAAAATGACGCGCCCTGCGGTACGGATGTTTCCACGCAGTTCGATTCCTTCCAGCACATAACGAATTCGCTGCCGGTCGGGCGAACCTTCGCTCGAAGATTGCTTTTTCTCTATTTTTGTTTCGACGGGCGGTTTCGTCTCTTCGGCCCGGGCCGGCGTGCCGAGAATCAGGCCTGACCCAAGCAACGCACAAAAAAGAACGAACCTCCCTCCGAAAATACGTTGCATTGGAATCCGTGCGCTTAGTTGGCTTTGGGAATATATTGCGGAATGACGAAGTAAACGAGCTTGATGCCGTTCTTGCCGCCAAGCACTTGACCGGAAGGCGTTTCGACGCGAATCAAGGCGCGCATGACGAGCAGCGATGAAGGTTTGACCGTCGTATTTTCCGCATGCACGCGGAACGTGACCGGAGCATTGCCTTGCAGCGCAAAAAAGGTCGCTTCCGTGCGCATCGAATAGGGCAGGGGATTGCTCGCGCTCTCCACCGTTTCGACCTTGGTGATCAACGTGCTCGCATCGAACGGCCCGGCGCCCATATCGACTTCGGGATTGTCATACGCGGGATCGTTCACGCCGTCGCCATTGCAATCGGTATTTCCGGCGCATGAATAATTCGCGCGAGCTGTCGTGACATCGTGAAGACCCGCTCCGGCCAGCCTCCCCAAGAGGCGCACCACTTCTTTGGAGACGTTGCCGGAGCCGATATCGGACGTCGGAACGAGCGGGTTGATTTTCCCGCCAAACTGCGGATCGTACCAGGTGCTGTCGGTCTTCGTCGCCAAATCCGTCAAATCCACACGCGCCGCATTGGGCGCCCCCGTCGATACCGGCACACCCACGACTTTGGCGTTGATCGATTTCAGCGCATTGATGCTGTCCAAATAGGTCTTGACCGTGCCGCCGACCTTCATCGGATCGTAATTGTTCGCCGCATTGGAACCATTATGGAACGCAGCGTCCGTGATCATCACGAAAATGGGCACGCCCCCGGGGCGGAAACACGGCACGCCGATACCTCCGGGCAATGCGCACGCGTAAGGCGTGCCCGGATTCCAAATACCGCCGATGGTCAACGAAAATGTATCGTTTTTCGCGGCCAACCATAACGCTTGCGTCGTCGCTTCCGGCGCGTCGCCGCCACCTCCGGCCACGAGCGATCCGAGAATCGTTTTGACGTTGGCGGGCGCCGAATACTTTTGCCCGTCGAAGACCGGCGGCGCCATATCGCCTTTGACGGTCTGGGCGTTGATGTTGAATTGATATCGATACAGCTGATCGTTCATTTCGCCATAAGGCAACCAAGGTACGTCGCGGAACTCGCCAATGCCGATCCACGCGTCGTCGATCGCGGGAATGGGTGGATTGACGTTCGAATCGCCGTTCAAAATCGTCGGAATGATTTCCGTATCAATCGACGCCTTGAGGTTGTCAATCGCGGGTTGCATCGACGCCGTCGTGTCGATCATGAAATAAATGTCGGCTTTCGCAATCCCCGTGGAAAACTCGAAGTCTTTGACCTTTTCCGGTTCCTGGTACGGCAATACGAAATAAAGCCCGGCATCCGCGGGCGTCGCCATCGCATCGGCCGGATCCGAATTCGCCGCGATTTCAATGACGTCGATGACCCCGTCGTTGTCGCAATCAATCGAAACGCGACACCCCTTCGATCCATCCGCATCGTATTTCGCTTCGTCTTTGTCCGGCACGCCGTCGTTGTCGCTATCGAGATCCCGCACATCGGGCGTTCCGTCACCATCCGTGTCCGCCAGAGGATCGCAGGAGTCATCACGCGTTTGTCCGGGTTGCTCCGGAGGCAATCGCGAATTGGCCGCTTCATCCGCATCCAAAATGCCGTCACCGTCGGCGTCATCGTCGAGCGCATCCGGCGTCCCATCTTTGTCCGTGTCGGTTGACGGCCCTTTTTCGAGCGCGTCGGAAATCAGGTCCTTGTCCTTGTCGGTCGGGTCCGTGCACGCGCCCGCATCACCGCCGAAAATCAGTCCGCCATCACCACCCGTGCCCGGACCGGCTCCACTGCCTCCGGCGCCGCCCGCCCCACCCGTTCCCATCGATGTCGTCGTTTTGATCGTCGAATCGGGCGCGCACGCGAGCGGCGTAAAGCATGTTGCCGCGACAAACGATAGTCCGAGGCCGAAAGAATGAACGCGGGTGAATTTCATGGTGCCCCTCAGTGTCGCCAAAAAAGCAAGCGGTGCACACCGAGCGTATCACGACGATGCATCCGCTCTCGTGTGATGCGTGGGCCTGGTGAACACGCAAGATCGCCTGCGCATGCATCGCGTGCGGAGCCGATGTCGTCGATGAGGTGGGAAGTGGAAAGAGATGACGCTCGAGGGAAGCTCAGGCCGAGCCGGCGTCTTCTTCGTCGGAAGCTTTCTTGGTCGAGTCTTCCGAATTCGTTTGTGTTGCAACTTCTTCGTCGACGGGCTTCTTCGCCTTCTTGCGCTTCTTTTTGCGCGGAGCGGCTTCGCCGTCGTCTGCGGTCTTTTTCTTGGGCTTGGCCTCGACGGTTTCATCATCGTCTTCGTCGGCGACTTTGCTGACGGCGGTTTCCGGAGCGGCTTCTTCACCGCCCATGAGCGACGCGGGCAGCGGAATGTGCATCGCCGTTGCCGGATGAGTGAGCGCTGCCTGGTGGTACACGTTGAAGGCGAGACATGCAGCAACGCCCGTCGACAAGGCCACCGCTTGCGACGTCGAGAGCTGGATGGTGACCGAAGTGCCGAAGGAGTCCGGTTTGTAGACGAAGAAAACAATCGCCGCCGGGACGAACGCGAGCGCGCGGGCAACCGTACGAACGGTTGGATTTTCGAGCATCTTCGACGGGCCGACGACGAACCCGACGGCAAAAAGAATCAACGCGAGCGGCAGCAAGATGTGCTCGGGAAGCGACGGAGGAATCCATCCGCGTTCGTCATCGGCACGGAGCATTTCGAGCATGAAACGACACACGCCGTACGCGAACGTGAAGATGAAAAAGATTTGACCTCGAAACTTTTGGTGACGTCGCGAGATGAGCAAGAGCACGAGCAAACTCGCGCCGACGAGGGATTCGTAGATCTGCGTCGGATGAACCGGGAGCGAGCTCGTCGCGTCGTCCGTGATCAGATGCTTGCGCAGGTGCTGAAGCCACGCGGGTGATCCCGACGGTCCGCCGGTGGCGGACGAATCGATGAGACCGGGCTCCCAACGCGGGAACGTGCCGAGTTTTTGCAGGAACGCCGGCGCGGTCTTGGAGAGAGGCTGACCGAAGTCGCAACCGAACAAGTAGCAACCGATGCGCGTGATCATCAGACCGGAAGCGAGGCTCGGGACGGCGACATCGGCCCACGGGAGCAGCGGGATCTTGTACGTACGCAAGTACATGAGCGACCCGACAAACCCACCGAGGAACCCGCCGTACGCGACGAGACCGCCTTTGCGGACGTCGAGCATGGCGCGAAACGTGTCGAATTCGTCGAGGTTTGTCAGGATGTACAGGATACGACTGCCCGCGACGGCGGCGACGGCGGTGACGACGTAATTGTTCGCCATCACCTCCTTGGGCAAACCATCTTTCTCGGCCAAACCCAGCGTCAAGTACCAACCGACGACGAGGGACAAACCGAGCATCACGCCGTAGCTGTAGATGGGCAGTGGTCCGAGCGGCAGCGTTTCGCCTTTCATGGCAAACGCAGCGGCGACCAAGCCGGCTCCGACGACGCCCGCACCGATCGCGCCGCCCTTGCTTTTCTCTCGGTATTGGAACACCGCGACGACGAGTGCGATCGCGGCGGCCACGAGCAGGGCCCAAAAGAGGGGCACGCCCGATTGCGGAAATGGGATGCGAAACAGGATGGGATGCACGGGCTCTCCTTACGCTCGCCGCTGGGACCGGGCAAGCATGCTGTTTCCGAACTGCGGCCGATCATGGCCGTCCGGCGATTCGCGAGGCGGATCTTTGGTTCGGGACCGACCACTGCTACGATGCGCACGTGCGTTGGTTGGCCGTAGTTTACAGCGGTTTTGCCGCGATGACGCTCGTGTCGTGCGTACCCGAAGGGCCGCCCACCGGTGATCAATTGCCAACGCCTGCCCGAGCTCTGCCGACATCGACGAATCGAGCCGTCGCCGACGCTCAACAACCTACGTCCAACGTGCCGATGATCGCGGCGCCGTTCGAGGATGCGTTCGACCGCGCCGAACTCGGTGAAAACTGGAACGCGCTCGCTCCGAAGTGGCGCATCGACAACGGACGGCTGTGTGGCCAGGGCGCTCGAAACAAGGGCATTTGGCTCAAGAAGAGAATCCCCACGAACGTTCGGATCGAATTCGATGCGATTGCGGAGAGTGCCGTCGGCGACTTGAAGATTGAAGCTTGGGGCGACGGAAAAAGCGGCGCGACGGGTACGTCCTATACGAACGCGACGAGTTACATCGCGATTTTCGGGGGATGGAAGAACTCGAAGCACGTCCTCGCAAGAATCGACGAACACGGAAGCGATCGACTGGAGATCGACATCGATCCCCAGAGCGATGATGAACGTGAACGCGCGGTATCAGCAGGACAAACGTATCGTTTCCGTATCGAACGTGCCGATGGTCATACGGTCACGTGGTCGATCAACGGAACGTTGTATTTCACTCTCGACGATCGTGAACCGCTCGCCGGTTCGGGTCACGAGTATTTCGGGTTCAACGACTGGGAAGCCCCGGTTTGTTTCGACAACCTCAAGGTTACGCCGCTCTGAACGCATGGACTTCAAAGAGGTTGATCAAGCGCTGGAAGAACTCGAGAGCCGCATTGAGCGGCTGAAGGCGCTGTACGAGCAGTACTTCATGGGCATCGAGAAGCTCGAGCCGCTCGTGCCGCGCAAAGACGTTGATCGGCGCATCCAAATTCTGCGTCGCGAACAAGTGCGCAACACCGCGCAACGCTTCAAATTCAATACGCTCGTTCAACGCTACAACTCGTTTCAGCAGTACTGGGCGCGTGTGGCGCGTGAGATCGAGAACGGGACGTATCATCGCGATGTCGCCCGCGCGGCGGCTCGGTTTGGCGCGAAAGACGCCTTGACGATCTTCGGCAAGAAACAAGCCGAAAAGTATCAGCGTCTCGTTGAGAACCAGGAATTGCGCAAGAAGCGCCGCCTGACGACGCACACGATCGATGAAGAGGCGCTCGCCGATGACGAACTGCTCTTTGTCGATGATGAAGCGGAAGCTGAAGCTCGAGCGGACGATGCTGATGACGAGTCGCGTCCGACGCCGGTGATCCCGGGCAATCGAACTTCGCAATTGCCTCCGATGCCCGTGATTCCGCCGCCACCGCCGCCACCTCGAGCATCTTCGCCGAGTCGTCCATCGATGCCGCCTCCGCTGCCTCCCGCGGTGCGTGCGTCCGGACAAATGCCTGCACCGGTGGTGAGCATGAAGGCGGATGTGACGGAGGAAATCGACCTCAACGAGGCCGAAATTCTCGATGTCATTCCGGACAAACCTACGCAGGTGCGCAAGACGATCGCTCCCATTCGGCCCGAGACCATGTTCCCGATGATGATGCGTCGTCCGTCGGAGCAATTGCCGAAGACGACGGAGCCGGCCGTCGCCGAACCTGCACAGCGATCGCCGTCGATCCCGCCCGATCCGGAAGCCGGCAAGAAGCGCGTCGCTGCGCTTGCGGCGCAAGTGAAGCAACGAAGCGGCAGTACGATCATGCCGCAGGCCAATCGTCCGCTCGACTTGGAGCTGGATCTTTCGGGGGCGCGAACCAAAGACGCCGCCCCGATTTCCAAACCTTCGACCGCGCTCGATCTCGACTTCGGATCCGATCCGAAGCCCAAAGACAAACCCGCGGCAAAACCCGAACGAGCGCTCGATCTCGACTTCGAATCATCGGCTCGATCACGTGAAGAACGACCGGTGAAAGTCGATCGAGCTCCGCCGACGCCGAACGTCGTGCGCGCCGACGAGGCGGGTTTGACGGGACGCACTTCACCGGCTGAAGCGCGACGACCCGAGGTCGTCTTGCCCGAAGTGCGCGAGGCTCCGCCGGTCGAATCGACGCGCTCTCCGCTCAGCGTACGAAGTGACGAACCTCGACGTGCAGTGGATGCGCGAGTGGCCGCGGCCGCACGGGAACGAGCTGCGCAGGCGAGGGAAGCGCGGGAAGCGAGTGGAGCGGCGGATGGTTTGTCCGAGTCACGAATGCGGCAGATCTACGGCGAGTACGTCGCGGCGAAACGTTCGGTGAAAGAGTCGACGGCGGGCGTGACGTTCGACGCGTTGTCCAAGCAGTTGCGCCAGCAAGCAGAGAAGCTCGAGGCTTCGCATCCCGGGCGCAAAGTCGACTACAGCGTGGTGATGAAGAACGGCAAACCGACGCTGAAGCCGATCCTGCGTTGATCAACGATCGTTGATCGGCGCGTGAAATCGGTACGCGGCTGTTGGTTGATTGGGGGTCAAACGATTGTCAGCGGTGCATCGATCCGCTGCGAGACGCTCGTTCGGCGCGAATACGCCGGCTGATACGCGGCGTCGGTGCGGTGTGCTGACAGAACAGAATGGCGCATGCCGTTCGATCGGCTTCGCGCATACGCGAGCACAATTCGTTGAGGTCTTCGTCGGAGTCGACGATGTCGGCCTCTTGCGGATGCGTTGAGCTCGGCTCGTAGAGGATATTGTCGAGAGCAACCCATCGTCCGCGGTATTCCTCGGACCGACACATCTCGGGCCACGTCATGCGAGCGGCCTCGTGCTTACTGCCCATTGCCTAAAAACGACCTTTCGCTCCGTGGGTTCGTCCAAGCGGCACGGGCAAAGTCGCTGGATGGCGGCTCGTGCTGGGCAGAAGACGATTGTTCGTCTCTGCGAACGACTTGGGAATCAGAGCTGTGGTTGCGACGTTTCATCGCGGGAAGTTGCCTATCTAGCAGTTGCGTTCGCCGCGCGTCAAGCGCGCGTAATGCTTTGCGTCGTTGCGCCTTTGCATCGGAGCGACGTTCGCTGTGCGGAGGTCATTTGCACTCTTTGGGAAGCGCATCGCGACCGGCGGTTGCCCCGATGGAAGCTGCCTGCATGGCGACGGCTTTGGCGCCGCATTTTTTCGAGGCGACTTCGCGAGCCGCCGATGTGTTGATGGCGGCGAGTGCGGCGCTGCGCTTGGGGCCTTGGCAGTTTCGATATTGCCCGACCGCCATGCTCGTGTTCGCGCCGCGTGCGTAGGTGATGGCCGCGTCGCACGCAGCGTCCGCTTTTGGATCGACGGCGGGGGTGGGTTTGGATGTGGTGTTGTTGGAGTTGGTCGATGTTGATCCACCGCTCGTCGTGGACGTGGACGAACCCGTTGCCGAGCCTGTTGTGCCGCTCGAGGAAGCCGGTTCGCCGGTGGTCTTTCCCGACGAACCCACCGGTGGATCGGAGGCAACGACGACGGAGGTGGGTGTCGTTGCGGAGGGCAACGTGAGCACTTCGCCGTCGTTGCCGGAGCCTTTGCCGCGGAAGGCGAAGATGACCCCGACGATGCCGAGCAACGTGACGACTGCGATGCCCGCGACGATGGGCACCATGTTGTTCGACGAGGGTTTGCCCGCGGCGGGAGCAGGCGGAGGAGGAGCTGGGTAGGAAGGGCCGCCCATGCCTCCCATGCCGCCGTGCATGGGCTGTTGATGCGTTTGCATGGGCATCGCCGGCATGGGTTGCGGCGTCATGCTCATGGCGGCGGCTTGCCCTGTATCGACGACGGTGCGGCCTGCCGGTGCGTGCATTGGTTGCTGCACAAACAATGGTTCGCCGATCTGTGTTCCACCCGGACGAGCACCCGGGACGCTCTGCATCGGACCGCTCTGCATGCTCTGCATTGGGCCGCTCTGCATGCTTTGCATTTGGCCGCCGGGCATCGCGCCCACAGCGATTCCCGCACTCGCCAACGATTGCTGACCGACCATCGAAGCGCCCACACGTGCGCCGCCAAGAGATAGTTCCTCGAAAAACTGTTTGACCGAGGCTTGGCGTTTGGTGCGATCTTTCTCGAGTCCGCGAAGGATCGCGGCGCGCATTTTGGGCGGCACATTGGCGCCGATGGGCGTGAGTTCGAACGGAAACGGTTGTTGCGTCAGATGCTGCGTCGCCCAGGCCCACGGTGTGTCGGCTTCGAAGGGCAAACGTCCCGTGAGCATCTCGTAGGTCACGACGGCGAGCGAGTAGATGTCGCTGCGACTGTCGAGTTCTTGGCCGCGAAACTGCTCGGGACTCATGTACGGCGGAGTTCCGAGAACCGTGCCTTGTTGCGTGAGTTTCTGCTCTTTTGAATCGGGTCGTTCGGCGCGTTTGGCGATGCCGAAGTCGAGCACTTTGACGTAGTCGTCTTCGCCGGCGCGTTTGGTCAAGAAGATGTTCGCGGGTTTGAGATCGCGATGCACGATGCCTTTGTCGTGGGCTTCTTGGAGGGATCCGGAGGCTTGTCCGATGATGCGTTCGACGCGATCGGGAGCCATCGCGCCGCCTTTTTCCAAGGCTTCTTCGAGCGATGTTCCCACGAGCAATTCCATCGCGATGTAGAGTTCGCCCGTGTTGGTTTGTCCGAAGTCGTAGACCTTGATCGTGTTGGGATGTTCGAGCTCGGCGACGGTGCCGCATTCACGATTGAAGCGTGCGAGGACTTGAGGATCTTTTGCGTACTGAGCGAGCAGCGTTTTGACCGCAGCTTTGCGCACCGTCGTGCCCATTTGCTGTTCGGCGGTGTAGACCCTTCCCATACCGCCTTCGCCGAGAATGCTGACGATGCGATAACGCCCGCCGACGATGGATCCGAGGAGCGGATCTTCTTCGGAGGTGGGCGTTGGGAGAGGAGCTCCGCACTTGGCGCAGAAGCGAGCTCCATCGACGTTCGGATGGTTGCAGGTGGGACACTCCATGATGCGTAAGACCCTCTACCCCATGTCTTCGTTCGCCGCCCACTACGAAGTTCGTTGTTGGACACGAGTGCGGCGTATTGCGAGTGTGGTTCGACGGAGGATCGCAAGACGAAAGCAAGGAGTGCAAGAAGTTGGCACGTCGGGCACGAACTTGCGGAGCGAGGTCCGAAGTTTCACCGTGGACGAGCGGCGGCGGGCGACGATGCAGAGATCGCGATGGTTCGTGAAAGATGCCGGGCCTGCGACCGGCAAAAAACAAAACACACAACATCTCTTGACATGTCTTTTGCAAGGGGCTAAGAGCCTGCTCCCCTTCGCCGGGACTGGTCTGTCTTCGAGGAGGACTCGCTGGCGTAGCTCAATCGGTAGAGCACCTGCCTTGTAAGCAGGGGGTTAGGGGTTCAAGTCCCCTCGTCAGCTCCATCGGGATCTACGATGGGGACAAACTCGAAAGACAGCACAAAGCAGCACGAGAGACAGGCCGGAACAAAGCACTGATAGGATAGTGGACAAGGCCGAGATCAAGAGGTAGATGAAGAGCAGCGAGTAAGCGGACGAGACAAACCGAAGAAAACTTCGACGTGACTTCGACTTGATCGAGACCGTTTGCAAGCAAAAGAAAAATCTGGAGGGTTGCCCGAGCGGCCAAAGGGAGCAGACTGTAAATCTGCCGGCGATGCCTACGTTGGTTCGAATCCAACACCCTCCACCGAGACACCGAAAGGTGTTTCGACCAGACAGGGTCGGAGTGATTGTTTGAAAGCGAAGCAAAGGTAAAACCGTTGCTTCAACATTTGCGGGTGTAACTCAGTTGGTAGAGTGTCAGCCTTCCAAGCTGATCGTCGCCGGTTCGAACCCGGTCGCCCGCTCCACCGGCCCTTCATTGCCCACCTAGCTCAGTTGGTAGAGCACGTCCTTGGTAAGGACGAGGTCGTCGGTTCAATCCCGATGGTGGGCTCCGCGAAAGAAAGGAATTGCTCGCGCGACCGTCCGGGTCAGCAATCGTCAGGAGACAGCTCGATGGCTAAAGAGAAATTCAATCGAACCAAGCCCCACGTGAACGTCGGCACGATCGGACACATCGATCACGGCAAGACCACG
>CAYSYX010000098.1:0-8818 GCA_964435055.1 uncultured Polyangium sp.
GTGTAGGCGTGCCCGGCGTCGTTGCATCGGCAATCGCAATGTACGACTTGGCGCCTTTTCGCGTGCGCAAATCGCCGAGATTGTTTCCATCCACGCCCGCTGCGATTTGATGATGATACACGACCGACTTGCCGTCCGGGAAAAACGCCGCCCATCCGGGGCGAGTTTCCGCCGGTTGTCCCGTCAGATCCAAGATCGTCACGGGATTCGAGAACGTATTTGTGGCCGGATCGAAATCCAACGTCACGAGCTTTTGTAACGCATTGGGAACGATCGGGCTGTTCATCGGGTTTACGACGACACGTTTGCCGTCGGGGGAAAACGATGGTGTCCCGACATTCGAAGATACATTGGAGATGCCCGTGGCAGGTAATATCGTGCCATTGGCAAGGGCGACGAGTTGTGCGGCGGAGTTCAGGGCTGTCGAGCCATCGGGGCTGAGGCCTGGGAATCCAAGGACGCTCGGTACCGATTTGCCGGTAATGCTATTGGGGGTGATATCGTAAACCATTCCCTCGGTCGTGAGGCGCGAACCGTTGGCCGCCACGGAGTGGCAAACGCGGCATTCTTGATCGTTTCCCGCAGCGAGTTTCGGCCCTGTATCACCCACCTTGATGGACAACACGGCCCCGCCAAACCTGCCGTCTCCACCGATGGCTCCGGTATAATTCTTGGCGAGCTTCGTGCCGTACGAATTATAATAGATAATGCCCGAAAGTCGTCCCGGCGCAATCGACCACGTCTCCGAAATCGGGCCATACGCCAGGCCGCCTTTCGCGACGGTGAGTTTTACGATGAGTTTGTCGATGGTCCCGTCGGGCGCTTTGGCGCCTGCGGTATTCGTTGCGGCGGCCCAAACATTTTGCGGAATGGGGTGACGAACGAAAGCTCCTCCCGTTTGCTGCAAAATGGGCGGTTTGCCGAATGTACCATTCCACTTGAACGAACCGCTCGTCGTTTCGAGATCGATACGAATCGCGTCGACATCACCGAGCGTCGATTCCCACATCAAGAGCGGAGCCAATATGCCGCGCGGAAAAACCGTTTTGTCGTAGGGATAAAGAAATCGAAGCCCTTCGGCTTGGCCGTTGCTTCCCGGCATTCCGAGCGTGGTTACGAGCGTTGGATCCACCATGGATCCGAGACCTTCGCCGCCGACACCGCCGACGCCGCCGTCTTGGGTCAATTGCGGAATGGTCGTGGCAATTTGCGGCGCTTGTAATGGATTGCCCGGGTCGGCTCCATTTTGCGTTCCGCTGACTTTAATGAAAACTTGGCGTTCGAGAGTTTGGCCATTCAAACCTGCGCGAACGTGGACGACGCCTCCGACCGTGCCTTTCGGGGCGAATGACGCGGTGTCGGCAGGACCGGCGGGAATCGTCCCCAAATCGCCGCGATCGACGCTCCAACCGGCACCGATGGGTTTTCCGTCGAGCGTCGCCGTGTATGTGATGGTCGGCATGTTCTGCCCGAGCGCCACGTCAATGGTTTGCGGTGCGGCAGGCTGAACATTGAAACCTTGCATTTGCGGACTTCCACCCATACCTCCGCAGCCAAAGAGACCGCAATCGCCGCCCATTCCGGCGCCGCCTCCATTACCCGAATCCCCGCCCGCTCCGGCAGTGCCCGAAGTCGACGTTGTTTGACCATTGGTACCCGATGCGCCCGTTCCGCCTCCACAAGCGGCTCCAAGCGTCACTGCACCCAGGGTTGACAAGAGAAGCAAACCCAATTGCGAAGGACGTCGTAACATTCAACCATGGTACGGGGATCGGCAGAATAATGGCTAGCGAAACCTGCCGCGAAGTACCTCGCGCGTCCCGACGATGTTGCTTTTGTTACGGAGTTACTTTCCGTTGCATTCTTTGGGGTCGGCCGTGAGTCGTGTTATGGTCGCGCCGTAGCCGGTGAGTCGGGTGTGCGGCCAGGCGAGAGACATTTTCGGGCGAAATGACGCAAGGACACCAACAATATCGAGTTCTCGAGCGGCTGGCAGCGGGTGGCATGGCCGAAGTTTTTCTGGCCGAACGCGTGGGACTCGAAGGGTTCAAAAAACGCGTCGCCATCAAGCGGGTCTTGCCCCATCTTTCGCAAAAGACGCGCTTTATCGCGATGTTTCTCGATGAAGCTCGCGTCTCGGCCTATCTGACGCATTCCAACGTCGCGCAGGTCTTCGATATCGGTGTCGGCGAAAACGCCTACTTCATCGTGATGGAGTACGTCGAAGGCGCCGATTTGAAATCGGTGATGGAGTACATGCGCAAGACGGGCCGATCGTTTCCCGTCGAAGTCGCCGTGCACATCGCCGAAAAAATGTGCGAGGGCCTTTCGTACGCACATGAAGCAAAAACGCCCGAGGGCGAACCTTTGTGCATCGTGCATCGCGATGTTTCTCCGCCCAACGTGCTCATCACGAAATACGGCGAAGTGAAGATCGTCGATTTCGGTTTGGCCAAAGCGACGAGTCAGCTCGAGAAGAGCGATCCGGGCATCGTCAAAGGCAAGTTCAGCTATCTGTCGCCGGAAGCAGCGCAAGGACAAGACGTCGACGCGCGCGCCGACATATTCGCGGCGGGCATCATCTTATGGGAAATGCTCGCGCAAAAGCGCCTGTTTCTCGGGGAAAACGATGCGCGAACCGTCATGCTCGTGCGCTCCGCAAACATCCCTCCGCTCGCGCCGCTCAATAAAGACGTTCCTCCGGAGCTCGAACAGATCATCGCCAAGTCGCTCGCACGTGACCCGGACAAACGTTATGCGACGGCGCGGGATTTCGGCCGCGATCTGACCGCGTTTCTTTACAAGTACGGCAAACCCGTCTCGTCTCACGACGTCGCCGACATGGTTCGGCACACGGTCGCCAGTCGCAAACCAACGACAAAGGCCAAACCCACGACCGTGGGCAAACTCATTGAAGAGGCGCTGCTCGAGTTCAAATCGCTCGAAGAAGACACCACGACCGAAGGTGGCACGACCTCCGAAAGGCTCATGCGCGGGCGCGTGTCGCACTTCGAAGACATCGCCAAATGGATTGAAGAAATCGAAGCCAATCCGGCGAGTGAAGCGCGAAGTGCGCGTCCTGTTTTCGGTCGACGACGAACCTTCGAACCGCTGTCGTCGCGTTCTCCACTTTCTTCACGCGGCACAGCGTCCGTGCGTCCACCGGGGGATTTCGCCGAAGCCGAGGACGCTCCTAAACCCACCGCCGATGACATCATTCCGCTCGCTCCTCCGCCCGCGGATGTGTTTGCGCGCGAGGCGTTGGCACCACCCGCGCCCGAAGATGCTTCGCCGAATACGCGTCGTTCCGTTCCGCCGACAGGCGACGCTGCACCGGCAAGCCCTCCACGCGAGTCGCAACCGATTCTGATCAAAGAGCCTCTGGCGACGACGCCGGAACCGTCATTGGCGGAAGCGGCGAAAAACCTGGCGCAACCCGTGGTGATCAAGGAATTGCCCGACGTTGCCGACGTTCCGGAATTGTCGCAGTCGGACGTCAAGTCGGTCACTCCGCCACCTGTCGACGGCGATGACTCGCACTCGCCATCGCAAGTCGAAGAGTCCGAACCGCTGACGACCGGAGATATTTCGCGACCTGTCGGCGGCAAGAAGCGCAAGAAAAAATCCGGCAAGAAAGATGGCGAGCGCAGCTCCCGCATCGAGACGGAATCGAAGCCCATCGTTGCGGAGAAGAAGGAACGAAGCTCGCGTATCGAGACCGCGCCGAAGTCATCGAAGCTCGCACCACAAGCCGGCACGAAGACCAAAGAAGACGGTTCGGGCAAAGCGATTTGGCTCTTCGTCGTTGCGGCGATCTTGTTGCTTGCGGCGAGCGCTTTCTACAGCGGTCTACTGACGCGCTGAGTTGCTTCGCGGCGTCGCGCGAAACGCTTCCGGGCCTGGGATTTCCACGGCTACATCGAGGCGCTGTTCGCCACGCCAAACAACACCGGTGATCACCTTCGCGCCTTGACTGATCGCTCCGGCGACGATGCCGATCACGACACCTTCGGACGTCGCCGACGTCCCACCCACCTGCGTGAGAATGTCTCCATCGCGAAGGCCTGTTCCATAATGCGAAACCCCCAGGAGAGACAAACCTGCCGGACGTTGACCAGATGCCGGCGCCGGTACGGACGATGGACGTCCTCCACGACGCACGGCATGCACGACCGCGTTGGCCCGCACGACGATTCCCTTGGCCCGCGTGGCACCTGCTCGACCCGAGCGTTCTTGGGACTCGTTCTCGAGCGTTGTTGGCGGTTCGGCGAATGCAGGAGGCGCGATGTCGGGCGTGACGGGAGTGTCTTGCGGCGAATGAATCGGACGCCAGGCGAAGGCGCGATCCAGCGTCGATGTAGCAACATGGGCCAGCAGCGGCGCGACGTGATCCACGAGCACGCGGGTGAGGGGCGGGATCGCGATGAGTGGAGCAACGAGCAGACAAGCGAGCGACAAGCGTCGCAGGTGAACGGGGCTCTTGGGAGAGGTTTGTCCGTACGCAACCTGCGACGACGTCGAATCGTTTGTTTGTCTTATTGGAACAGCGAGGATGTGATCGTTTGAGGGTGAATCGATTTTCGTTTGAGCACGTATCGATTCCTCGGCGCGAAGAGGTGGAGTGAGGAGGTCGTTATGCCTCATCCTCGTCGTCTTCGTCGTCGTCGTCCCTATCTTCGAGTTCTGCTTCGAGTTTCTCGAGCTCGGCTTCTTTGTCGTCTTGTGCCGGGGCGGCGCGACCATCTTTGATGGCTTGTTGACGCGCTTTTTCTGCGGCGGCGCGAGCTTGAGCAACCTTTTGGAGGACGGATTGTTTCGGCGCCATGAGCAACGTCATCGTGCGTTGTTCCATGACCGGACGAACCTCGACGTTCGCCACTTCGTCACATTCTTGGATGATCCAGTCGAGTTGTTCTTGTGCCTTCTCGGGGTGCGTGATTTCGCGACCACGGAAGCGCACGGTGAACTTGACCTTGTGTCCTGCTTCGATGAAGCGGATGGCGGCGCGCGTCTTGAATTGCAGGTCGTGATCGTCGGTCTTCGGACGGAGTTTGATCTCCTTGATTTCGACGACGCTTTGCTTGCGCTTCTGCTCGCGAGCTTTCTTTTTCTCGTCGTACTTGTACTTGCCGAAGTCGAGGATTTTGCAGACGGGCGGGTCGGCCTTCGGATTGACTTCCACGAGGTCGAGGCCGCGTTCCTGGGCGCGTCGCAGAGCTTCGTGCGTCGGCATGATGCCGAGCATTTCACCTGCTTCCCCAATGACTCTGATCTCGGGGACCCTGATTCGTTGATTGATTCTGATCTGAGGTCCGCGTTGGGCTTGCCGAGGATCGAAGCGTCGCATGCTCATGTGTGGTCTCGCTGTCTCCTTATTCGTCGAGTCGTGAATGTGTTGAGCGTGATGGAGGTCGACCGCTGCGATGATTCGCAGAGGGGGCGCCAATTTCGCTCGGATGACTGGCTTTATCAACCAGCAGATCCGCTTCTTGAAGGGGGTAAATGCAAAAAGCCTCCCGGAGGAGGCTTTTTGATCGGTTTGGGACGGACTTTGTAGGCGCGATTGGGTTCGAACCAACGACCCCTACCGTGTCAAGGTAGTGCTCTACCACTGAGCTACGCGCCTGAGCTGCATCTCAACGGCGACGGACGTCGTCGCTGAGGGGACGCATCGCTACCAAGCGTTGGGCGGGTCGTCAAGACAAAAATCGTTCCGACGAAAAAAAATCTTCCGACGGGTGTTTCTGGTGGGGGGTGTTCTTGCGCCCCAGCCCAAACACGTTTATGGACCCCGCCCTTTGGAGGGTTTCGCCTCGTGACGATGTTTTTGTCTCAGCCGACCACGATAGCTCCCGGTTCCGGGCCTGCTCCCGCTCCTGCTCCTGCTCAGCCTTCACAAGGAGCGCCTGCGGCGCCTGCGGCGCCGATGGATGGGCCGTTCGGGGGAAGCATGATCCTGCTTCTTCCGATCCTGATGATCGCGTTCAGCTGGTTTTTGACGAACCGGCAGAATGCGAAGCAGAAGGAAGTCGAGGCGGCGTTGAAGCCCGGGGACATGGTGGTCACCCAATCGGGTCTGATCGGCAAGATCGTCGACCTCGGGGAAGTGAACGCGAAGCTCGAGATTGCGCCGGGGGTCAACGTCCGGGTGCGCAAATCCACGATTCAAGGGCTCGAATCGGAGCCCAAGGCGACTGAGGCGGCGGCCAAAGACAAGGCGGCTGACAAGTCGAACGAGAAGGCGAACGAAAAGAAAGCGTAACAGCCGCGCTTCGACTAAAAAGGGCTCGCGCTGCTCACTCCAATCACGCTCTCATGATCTACACCATCCTTCAGTACGTGTTTGCCGGCACTGCCGTGCTGTCCGGTGCACTCGCTTTTTGGCTGCGGTCCAAACGAGGCGTGTTCATCGCGTCGATGCTCGCGGCTCTATTCGCTGCGATCGCCGCTCGTTACCAAGTCTTCTGGGCCAGTGCGGTCTTCGGACTGTGCATACCCTGGGCGCTCGTATGTGCGCTCCCGACAATCGATCTCGGTTGGCGCGCGAAGACGGGGTTTGTCGTTTTTCTCGCGCTCGGCGCGGCATTGTCGATTTACCCGACGTACCACGACGAACGTTTGGGACGACTCGATCGCGGCACCTTGACTGGCGAAGCGCTCGAAAAAATCGAGTTGGACGCGCAGCGCGGTGATCGCGGGGTTCGCGAGTGGCTGTTGACGAACATCCCTTTCCGTCTCGTCCGCGGCCTCGACCTCAAAGGCGGCTTGCGCCTCCAGTACACCGTCGATGTCGACGAAGCGATCAAAGACAAACGCGATCGCAACTACGACGATTTGCGCCAGTCCCTCGCGAAGGCGCTCGATATCGTTCCGAAGGACAAACAAGCGACGCCGGAAGACTTGAAGAAGTTGTCGAGCAAAGTGCGCCTCGAAAAGTCGCGCGACCATGCCGGCACGATCCTCATGAACTTCGACAGCGCCGACGACGCGAACAAGGTCAACGAAGAGTTCATGACGCCGTACGCGCGTGAATTGCAGCGTCAGTTTTCCGCCGACCACAAGCGCGTGACCTTGCGCATCAAGAGCGACATCGAAACGGAAATTCGTACCAAAGCGGTCGCCAAAGCGAAGGACACCGTTCTGCGCCGCGTCGACAGCATGGGCCTCAAAGAAGCCTCCGTCACGTCACGCGATGAAGACATCATCATCGAGATTCCGGGTGACGACGAAAAGTCTTTCAAGGCCATCAAGGACATCATCGCGCAAACCGCGCGTCTCGAATTCAAACTCCTGGACGACGAGACAAACTTCTTCGAGCAGGAAGTGAAGAATCCGAAGCTCAAGGAAATCTCCGGTTTGTCCTTCGAGAGCGAACAAGTCAGCGTTGGTCCGGGCAAACAGAAGGTCAGCTACTACGCCGTCATGCGCCGCGCGCAAGGCGAGAAGATGGTCGACACGTTGAACCGGATGCGGGAATGGGCGGCGACGCTGTCCGTCTCCGACGACCATCAGATCGGCTTCGGCAAGTACCAGTCGTACGACCAAGAAAAAGGCACGATCGAGGAAATTGGTTGGCGTACATATTATCTGTACAGCAAGGCCGAGATCACCGGCGACATGGTGCGTGAAGCCCAAGCGATGCCCGACCCGAGCGATCGCGGTCTTGGCGGATGGCTCGTCCGCATGGTGATGACGCCCAAGGGCGGCGACATCTTCGAGGACATCACGGCACGCAACATCAAGCGACGTTTCGCCATCATCCTCGACGGCAAAGTCGAGAGTGCACCGGTCATCCAAACGAAAATTCCGGGCGGCGTTGCGACGATCACGATGGGATCGGCGAACGTCGATCAGCAGATCCAAGACGCTCGCAACCTCGAGCTCGTTCTGAACTCGGGTGCTCTTCCCGCGCCCATCTCACCGTCGAACGAGCAAGCGATCGAAGCGTCGCTTGGTCAGGACGCGATCGTGCAGGGCGCCAAGGCCGGCATCGGCGGTGCGGTGCTCGTCTTGATCTTCATGGTGGTCTACTACAGCCGCGCCGGGCTCATCGCGAACATCGCCGTCATCTTCAACGCGGTCTTGCAGATCGCGATTCTGGCGATGTTCGGTGCATCCATGACGTTGCCCGGCATCGCGGGTTTGACCCTCACGATCGGTATCGCCGTCGATGCGAACGTGCTGATCAACGAGCGTATTCGTGAGGAGTTGCGACTGGGCAAGAGTGCTCGTGCAGCAGTCGACATCGGATACGACAAGGCCTTCAGCGCCATCCTCGACGGTCACGTCACGACGCTCATCTCCGGCCTCATTCTCGCAACCTACGGCACAGGCCCCATCAAAGGGTTTGCCGTGACGCTCATCGTTGGCATCGCCGTCAGCTTGTTTACTGGCGTCGTGTGCACACGGCTCATGTTCGATTGGGCCGTTCGTGGTCGCAGGGCCAAGAAGCTTTACCTCGGCTGAGACGCAGAACATGGAATTCATCAAGCCTGGTCAGCAGTTCGACTTCATGAGTAAGCGGTGGCTCTTCATCGGAGTCAGCGCGATCCTTCTGCTTCTGTCGGCGTTGTCGTTCATCAAGCCCGGGCCGCAACTCGGCACGGACTTCAAGGGCGGCACCGAGCTCGAGGTCGCCTTCACAGGGAATGTTGAAGCGGGGGACATCCGTGGCGCCGTCGAGGCGCTTGGGTTTTCCGGCGCCGACGTCATTCGCGTCAAGGATGCCGGCAGCGAAAATGCCAATCGCTACCTCATTCGCGTGCAGGAAGTGACGGTTTTGACGGACCAACAGAAGCAGGTCATCCAAGACAAACTC
>CAYSYX010000098.1:8828-24288 GCA_964435055.1 uncultured Polyangium sp.
TACCGCCAAGGCGATCGCCGACCTGCTGGAACAAAACGGCTACGCCGCCGGCGGACTTCGAGACGCGCTGCCCACAAAACGTTCGCGCGACCGAGATCAAGTTCAGCCCGGGCGGCGACAAGATCTCGATGCGTTATGAAGCCGAGCCCGATCTCGCTGCGATCAAGGCGCAGCTCGCGTCGGTTTCAGGCCTCGAACTTCGCGAAGGGCAGAACAATCCCGTCATCGTCAGCGCTCGCGACCATAAGGTGGAAGCGCAGCTCAAGTCTCGCGGTGATCAATTGCTCGATGGTCTGCGCAGCAAACTCGGGTCCGACAAGGTCCCCGCGCGAGCGTTGCGCACCGAGTGGATCGGTCCGAAAGCCGGAGCTCAGCTTCGCGATGCGGCCATCACGAGCGTCGTGATCTCGATCGTGTTCATCATGGCGTACATCGCGTTCCGCTTCGATTTGCGGTTTGCCCCGGGAGGCATCATCGCCCTCGTCCACGACGTCGGCATCGCTCTCGGCGCCATGATCTTCACACATCGCGAGATCACGCTGTCCACGGTCGCCGCGCTCCTCACGATCGTCGGTTACTCGATCAACGACACCGTCATCGTCTACGACCGCATCCGAGAAAACCTGACGAAACACCGGAACATGACGTTCCCCGAGATCATCAACCTCTCGGTGTCCGAAATGCTCGGACGAACGATCATCACGTCGGGCGTGACGAGTTTGTCGATGTTGGCGTTCCTCATCTGGGGCACCGGCGTCATCAAGGACTTCGCCTTCGCGCTCCTCGTCGGCATCGTCGTCGGTACCTATTCATCGATCTACGTTGCCGCGCCGATCACCGAATGGATCGATCGTCGCTTCTTTGGTGGCCAAACGGCTGCACCTCGAAAGAAGGTCAGTCGCACCAAAGCTGTCAAGCGCGCAGACGCTGTGGTTTGACCTCCCATCATCTCGATACGACGGCCCCGCGATGGATCGACCTCGCGGGGCCATCGTTTTTCCAGGCACCCCATTTCAGCAACGATCCATCGTGTCTTTCCGTAGACATCGCCCGCGCGTCGCGCTACGCGTTGGGCCCTCGCATGATCGATCCCGCGTGGAAACAGGCTGTCGAGCCCGAAGTGGCTCACCTCGTTCTTCCACCATCGTCGACCGTCGCAGTCTCCGACGAACCCATCCTGCGCGATCCGGGACAAGCGTCCTCGGACGCGCTCGAGATGTCCCGAGCGTTGGGTTTGTCGATCACGGTTGCCGATGCGCTCTTTCGCGCCGGCCATCGCGCCGACGACGCGACGCGAACCTTCCTCGATCCCCGTTTGTCTCACCTGACTCCTCCCGATCGTATGGCCGATCGCGACGTCAGCGCCGACCGTATCGCGTATGCAGTTCGTCACAACGAACACGTCGCCGTCTTCGGGGACTACGACTGTGACGGCATCACCTCATGCGCGATCGTGACGGAGGTATTGCGCACGTTGGGTGGGCGTGTGACGCCGTTGCTCGCAACGCGGCGTGATGGTCGGTACGGCTTGTGTGCGCCTGCGCTGTCGCGCGTGAAGGCAACGAGCGCGAAGCTTCTCATCACGTGTGATTGTGGGTCGAGTGATCACGAGCGGCTCGCGGATGCTCGTGCGGCGGGCATGGATGTGATCGTCATCGATCATCACCTCGTCCCGGACGAACCTTTGCCGGCGCTCGCATTTTTGAATCCTCATCGACCCGAATGCGGTTTTCCGTTCAAGCATTTGGCGTCGTGCGGTTTGGCGTTGTCGCTTGGAGCTGCGGTACGTCGCGCGCTTGGTGCCGAGCTGGACATGCGCACGTGGCTCGACCTCGTCGCGATTGGAACGATTGCGGATGTTGCTCCGCTCGTCGGTGACAACCGTTCGCTCGTACGTGCGGGCCTTGCGGCTCTTTCGCTGGGTTTGCGGCCTGGTTTGCGCGCACTTGCCGACTTCGGAAAGCTCGATCTCGTGCACGGTGTCACCGCCGATGATGTCGCCTTCCGCATCGCGCCACGACTCAATGCGCCGGGACGACTTGCGGATCCAGACCTTGCGCTCGCGCTGCTGCTCGAACGAGATAGTACGCGGGCGAATGGAATCGCCGCGCATCTCGAGCAGCTCACGTTGCAGCGTCGTTCGATTCAAGAAGAGATGATCGTTCAGGCCGAGCAAGACATCGAGCGTGGTGGCTGGGCATCCGAGCCGGCGATCGTGTTGGCGCGTGAAGGATGGCATGTCGGCATCGTCGGGATCGTCGCGGGACGCATCGCTTCCAAGTACGGCAAGCCCACGATCATTGCCGCTCTGGATGGTTTCACGGGCCGTGGTTCCGTGCGTGGTCCCGTGGGTTTTCCTCTCTACGATGCGCTCAATCGCAGTCGCCGCGAGCTCGTGGGTTTCGGTGGTCATCAAGCCGCCGCAGGCGTTGAAGTTCGAGCGGATCGTGTCTCCGCGCTTCGCGACCTCTTCTGTGAAGTTTGCGCCGACATGGGCGGACCGTTGGGGATCCAAGCAACGGATGTCGAAGCCGATGTTCGTCTTGACGAACGAGACGAGCCGGCCGTGGTGGCGCGGGATTTGGAGCGTCTCGAGCCGTGTGGGCAAGGCAATCGGGCGCCTCGGGTGTTGGTGCGCAACGCGCCCGTTCGTACGTCGCGGGCGATCAAGGGGCATTTGAAGCTCGAGGTGACGTTGGCGCGACACGTCATCGGTGCGTTTGGCTTCGAGCTTGGGGACTTGGCGAGCGGGCTGAGTGGAGGTCGAGTCGACATCGTCGGTCGGCTGCGACGCGATACGTTTCGTGGTGGAAGTGCCGTCGAGTTACGCATCGATCGCGTGGCTCGAGCACGAACGATGGTAGGGTGAGTCGTGGCCGAGCCGATCATCCGGTTTCGAGACGTGAAGAAGGCGTTTGGCGAGAAGGTCGTTTACCGCGGTCTTTCGCTCGATGTTTTACCTGGCGAAACCCTCACGGTCATCGGCGGATCGGGCGTCGGCAAGAGCGTCATGCTCAAGCTGCTCATTCGTTTGCTCGAGGCCGATGCCGGATCGATCACCTTTCACGGTGAAGAGATCACCTCGATGAAAGAGGCGAAGGCGCGATTGTTGCGGCGACGCATTGCGATGTTGTTTCAAGGTGCGGCGCTCTTCGATTCGATCTCGGTGGGAGGCAACGTCGCGTATGGGCTTCACGAGCATTACCGCGACGAGATGACCGAAACGCAGATCGCCGAGCGAGTTGATTGGGCCTTGTCGCTCGTGGGCTTGCCCGGCATCGAAGGCATGCGCCCTTCGGACCTTTCCGGGGGCATGAAGAAGCGTGTCGGTTTGGCGCGAGCCATCGCCGTGCAGCCGGAAGTGTTGCTTTACGACGAGCCCACGACGGGTCTCGATCCCATCAACACCGAGCGCATCAATCACCTCATCCGCGGGCTCAAGAAGGCCCTGACCGTGACCAGCATCGTCGTCACACACGACATGAAGAGCGCGTTTTCGATCTCGGATCGGATGGCCATGGTTCAAGCAGGCGAGATCATCTTGCAGGGAACGCCGCAAGAGTTCGAACGATCCAACGACCCGCGTGTGGAGAACTTCATCCGAGGCATCGCGCCGGTGAATGAAGACGTCGAGACGTTGTTGCGTGCGTGACGCGCAACGTTTCTTCGCGCATGATGGGGGCGCAGATGAACAGGTCCCGCGACATCAAGGTTGGTCTCTTCGTACTGGCCGGGCTGCTCTTCTCAGCGCTCGTCATTTTCCTGATTGGCGATGAGCGTCGGTTTTTCAGTTCGTCGATCCGCATCAACACCACGTTCTCGGATGTGCAAGGTCTCAAGCCTGGTGCACCTGTACGTATGGGCGGCATCGACGTCGGAACCGTGAAGAAGGTCGGCTACAAGAAGGGCTCGATCGACAACACCATCTACGTCGAGCTCGACATCGTCAAAGACGAAGCGGCACGCATCCGCAAAGACAGCATCGCGCGCGTGGCAGCCAAGGGCTTGCTCGGCGACAAGATGGTTGAAATCACCAAGGGTGCGTCGAACGAAACCGTTCCTCCCGGCGGCGAAATTCGCGGCGAAGAACCCACGGACCTCATGGGCATCGCGCAGGGCATGACGTCGAAAGCCAGCGACGCTCTCGGCAACATCTCCAAGGTCAGCGAATCGCTTGCCGATGAACGCTTGCATCAAGACATCCGCGGCAGTGCCGCGTCGATGAACAAGCTCCTCAGCGACGTGACCAATGGCGACGGTTATCCGCGCAAGTTTCTCACCGACAAAGAAGAAGCCGAACGCATCTCGAACACGCTCAAGAATCTGGATCGAGCGAGCGCCGAGCTTGCGCTCACGCTTGCCGAAGTGCGTGGTGTCGTCACGCGTGTGAAAGCGGGTCCGGGGTTTGCCCACGATATGATTTACGGCAACGGACCCGAGAAAGAGATCGCGCAGTTTGGCGCCGCCGCCGGCGAAGTTGCTACGACGCTGAAAGGAATTCGTGACAGCGACAGCTTCGTTCACGACGCTCTTTACGGCGGCAAAGGCAACGGCGCCGAAGCGCTCGCGAACGTGACAGCCATGACGGCGGATCTGCGCGCAATCGTCGCGGACGTGCGCAAAGGGAAGGGGACTGTCGGAGCATTGCTCGTCGATCCGTCGATTTACGACGACGTGAAGACGATGGTCGGCAACGTCAGTCGCAACGACATTCTGCGAGCTCTCGTGCGGTACTCGATTCGCCAAGACGAGAAGAAGCCCACGGTCGAAGTCACGCCGCCCAAAGATTCTACGACTCCAAAGCAATGAGCTTCTGTCGCGTCCTCACTTCGGACGCGGACACGATGCGGCCAGTCGCGCAACCGCATCGCGGATCTCCCGGTCATTCAACGATGCGAAACAGACGCGCAGATACGGGCGTGAGCGACCATCGAACGCGTAACGCCGTCCCGCGTGCACGCTGAGCTTTTTTTCCGCCGCTCGCTCGACCCAAGCATCGACATCCAAATCTTCGGCGACACGCAGCCACATCGCGATGCCACCGGAGGGCACCGTGAACTCGAGCGCGCCACCCAAATGCTTCCGCAGCGCGTTCGCCAAGAGATCACGTCGCTCTTGGTAAATGCGCCGCATGCGCCGGGCGTGTCGCTGCACTTCACCATCTTCGAGCAGATCGGCGATCGCTCGTTCGACAGCGTGATCTCCTTGGCGATCGATGAACGTGCGAACAGCTGCGAGTCGTTCGAGCATCGGCGATGGCGCCACGACAAACCCAATGCGAATGCCCGGCGCAAGTATCTTCGAAAGCGTGCCGATGTACACGACGACGCCGGCTCGATCGGCGCTCGCAAGTGGAAGGACCGGCCGTCCGTCGTAGTGGAACTCGTGATCGTAGTCGTCTTCGATGACGGCAAATCGGTGCGTCCGGGCCAACTCCAAAAGGCGCAAGCGACGCGACGACGACAGCAACACCGTCGACGGATACTGATGATGCGGCGTTAGGTACACGGCGCGGATGGCTTCTTTGGACAGCAAATGTTCCAGCGCATCCACGGACAAACCTTCCTCGTCGATGGGTAACGAAACGATCCGCGCACCCGTTTGTCGCATCGCCTCCCACGCCGGCCGGTAGCCGAGAGATTCGACCGCGACGACATCGCCAGGTGACAACAACGCACGCGCTGTTACGTCGAGCGCCATTTGACTCCCACGCGTGACGAGCACCTCATCCGCAGTCGTCACGACACCGCGCACCGAACCAAGCATCGCCGCGAGTGCCTCGCGTAATCGAGCATCACCACGAGGGTCGCCATAATCGAACAAGTGTTTGTCCGTCGCTCGAGCGGCACGTCGATACGCACGAGCAATCAGCTCCGTAGGCAACAACCGCACGTCGGGTTTACCGGCAGATAGCTGAAGCATGCCGGATTCGTCCTGACGAACGGCGGCATTCGATCCGGCACGTGCGGGCAGATCGAAACCGATCTTTTGAGTCGCAACGGATCGTTGTTTACCGGCCGCGCGTTGAGCAGGCATCTCCGGCATCGAGGCCGAGACGAACGTCCCGCGAGCCGCTTCCGTTTCGATCCATCCTTCGGCTGTGAGTTCGCGGTACGCAGCGAGCACCGTGTTGCGGTGCACTCCGAGCGATGTCGCCAGCGTTCTGCTGCTGGGCAAGATCGCGCCGGGTTTGAGTCGCCCGCGGCGAATGTCGTTCATCAACGCCCGCGCGATTTTCAAGAAGACGGGCGTGTCGGCGTGTTCATCCACTTCGATCTCGATGGGAAACGAGCGCATCCAACTGGTCTATCCTATTTCTCGATTCTGGTCCTTTTCGTCAGACCAGACAGACGGCACATCATGACCATGCGCAAGGAGATCTTTCGGATGGATGAGGCGAGCGCGTTGGCGTTCCTCGCCGGGGCAAACGTGGTTCACTTGGCGTCATCGACGGAGGCCGGGGAGCCAGTGTTACGCGTCGTGCATGCCGTCGTCGTGGACGGATGGCTCCTGTTTCACGGCGCTCCGGCGGGCGAAAAAATGGACGTCATCGGTCGACGTGCCGTGGTGAGTGTCGAAGAGACGGTTGCGTCGATCCCCAGTTACTTCGTCGACCCCGAGCGAGCTTGTCCGGCGACGACGTTTTACCGGAGCGTACAGCTGCACGGCATGATCACGCGCATCGATGATGCGCATCTCAAAGCGGCGATGCTCGCGCAGCTGATGACGAAGCATCAGGCCGAAGGGGGACATGTGCCGATCACCTACGAGCATCCGCTGTACCGCAAAGCGATCGATGGCGTGCTCGTGCTGGGCATCAAGTGTGACGCCATCGATGGCAAGGCCAAGCTCGGACAGAACCGAACACCGGCGGAGCTCTCACGCATCATCGAACTGTTGTGGAAGCGAGGTTTGTCCGGGGATCCGCGCGCCGTGCAGATCGTTCTCGATGCCAATCCTCGAGTACCTCGTCCCGACTTTCTTCAGGCACCGGAAGGAGTGCGTCTTTATTGCGCGTTGGGTGAACGCGATGCCGACGAAGCGATGGAGATGTTGCGTCCGACGTACTGGCAAGAAGACACGAAGCCGGAGACGATTCGTCGAAGTTTGCTCGGATCAACCGCGTGGGTGGGAGCTCGTGACGAACGCGGAAGACTTGTGGCGATGGCGCGAGCGATGAGTGACGGCGCCAAACTTGCGTGGATCTACGACGTGATTGTCGTGGACGAACGGCATCGTCGAGGGTTGGGCACGGCGGTCGTACGCCTGTTGCTCGATCATCCGGCCGTTCGGGGCGTGGATCGCATTGTGCTCAACACGCGTGACGCGCAAGGATTCTATGAACGTTTTGGATTTCGAACCCGCGAGGTCTCCACGGACTCGCGGTTGTCCCAGATGATCTTCGTGCGGACGAACGCGGCACTTCAAGTTTGATTGACCAACGTGCTTGCATCGCTGGTCTGTTGAACGTACTCAAATTGAAGCGCGAGAACCTGAAACACTGTCGTTGGCAGCAGGACTCGACCGTGCCGATTGGGTGGCGACATGCCTCGAAATTTCGCAGATCGTCTCTCCACCGTAGCTCCCAGCGCGACGCTTGCCGTGGCCGCGGAGGCGGCACGTATACGCGCCCAAGGGCACAAGGTTTTCCCGTTCAGCGTGGGCGAACCGGACTTCGACACGCCGCGCTTCATTCGCGAAGCCGCTGCGGTGGCCATCGCCGCAGGCGCATCGCACTACACGCCTGTTTCCGGGACGAACGCGTTACGCCAAGCCGTTTGTGCTGCAACGGAACGCGACCGCGGGTACTCGATCTCGCCCGACCAAGTCACCATCTCTTGCGGCGCCAAACACGCGCTCTTCAACCTCGCCCTCGCGCTCTACGATCCCGGCGATGAAGTCATCATCCCCGCGCCGTATTGGGTGAGTTACCCGGAACAAGTAAGGCTCGTCGGGGCAAACCCGGTGATTGTCCAGACGCACGAAGAGGATGGTTTCCGTCTCGATGCCGCAAGCCTCGAACGAGCGATCACGCCGCGCACCAAGGCGCTCATTCTGTGCAGCCCTTCGAACCCCACGGGGTCGGCCTACGCGAAGGAGCATCTCGAACCGCTGCTCGACGTCGTGCGTCGCCACGACATCTGGCTCATCGTCGACGAGATCTACAGCGAGCTTGTTTATGATGGGTTTCGCTGCATTTCGGTTCCCGCGCTCGCTCCGGAATTACGAGATCGTACGATTGTCGTTTGTGGTGTCAGCAAGACGTACGCGATGACGGGTTGGCGTATCGGTTGGAGCATCGCGCCCGCTGATTTGGCGAAAGTGCTCGACACGGTGCAGGGGCAAAGCACGACGAACGCGACGGCTGTTGCGCAAGCGGCAGCGTCCGCGGCGCTCGTGGGACCTCGCGACGACGTGCATGCGATGCGTGATGCGTTCGAGCGTCGTCGCAACCTGATGGTCGATGGTTTGCGGAGCATTCCGGGTGTGTCTTGTCGAATGCCCGAGGGCGCGTTTTACGCTTTCGCCGACGTTCGAGGTCTCTACGGACTTCCGTTCAAAGGGGGCGAAGTGAAGAGCGATCTCGATGTGGCGATGTGGTTGTTGCACGACGCTCACGTCGCATCGGTCGCGGGTACGCCGTTTGGCGCACCGGGTTATCTGCGTTTTTCCTACGCATGTTCCGAGGACGATATCCGCGCGGGAATCGAAGCGATCCAGCGTGCGCGTCGCGCGGCCGGTTGATAAAGACAAACTCTGCGCAAAACACTTGTCGAGCCTCGCGGCCTGCGCTAGTGATGCTCCTGCGTTTCGACGGAACGTCACTCGGCTCGTCGATTCTCTTCGGATCTCATCAAGGGCGCATAACTCAGCGGTAGAGTGCATCCTTCACACGGATGAAGTCACAGGTTCAAATCCTGTTGCGCCCACCAAGTCGGATCAACGAACCCTTCGCAACGAGACGCGAAGGGTTTTTCGTTTTGTACGTTTGATTCGCGCGCGAGCGTTGTCGTGCACGCGTAAACGCGCGATGCGCACGCGTGAAGGGCGCGGCAAACGCCGGGACGAAGGCTCAGCTGTCGTGGGGAAGATGCGCGTTTGGAGGGAACGTCCACGCGGCCCCGAACCGTTGGGTTGGTCGGGGCCTCGTGGGAGAAGGGATCATTCGTAGTCGTCGTTCTTGGGCGGCGCCTTCGTCGGCGGCGGCGGTGTCTTCGTTACCGGCGGCGGTTTGTCCGTCGGTTGCGAGTCCGCGGTCGGCAGAGCCGGAGCGGGCCCCGGTGCAGGTGCCGGCGCGGGTGCCGGTGCAGCTTTGTCCGCAGGTTTGTCCGCGGGTTTGTCCGTCGGTGCAGCTTCCGGAGCAGCCGCGGCGCTCGAAGACGTTGCCGGCGGAGGCGTCGGTTCGGCTGCTGCGCTCGACGCTGCAGGGGCGACCGTCGACGACGGTACTGCTTCCGCCGTGACCGGGGGCTTCGGCAGTTGCGGAGGCTCCGGGGCTTTCACCTCGGCACTCGGCGTGGTCTTCGGCGTCTCGGTCTTGTTGTTGTCACCAAAGGCCAAGAAGAGGGCACCCACGACGGCGGCTGCGATGAGCAGGATCGTCAGGATACGGCCGCCACCGCCGCTCTCTTCGGCAGGTTCGGGAGCGGAGATCGTGGCTTTCGCGACAGCCGGCTTGGGTTTGGCCGCAGCGGGTTTGTCCTCGCTGTCTTTCGCCTTGGGTTTGGCCGCGGCGGGCTTCTTCGTTTCGCTCTTGGCGGCGACCGGCTTCTTCTCCTCGACCTTTTCTTCGGGCTCTTCCGCTTTCGCGGCGACCTTCTCTTCGGCCTTGGGTTCTTCAGCCTTTTCTTCGGCCTTGGGCTCTTCAGCCTTGGGCTCTTCAGCTTTCGGCTCTTCGGCCTTGGGCTCTTCCGCTTTCTTCGCTTCGACAGGCGCAGCTTCAGCGGGTTTGTCCTCGACCTTGGGTTCTTCCTTGGCGAGTTCGATCTTGCCGCCGATTTCATCGAGCGAGCTGCCGGTACCGGCGAGTGCTTGCTTCAGCAACTCGGCCGCTTGACGCATCACGGTGCGTTCTTCGGGGGGCGGCATCTCGGAGCCGGGATCGGTTGTCGGGAAAAACATCCCGCCACCGCCGGAGGCTTCCGGTTTCTTTTCTTCCGCCGGGGGTTTGCCCGATGCCTTGGCTGCTGCACCCACGGTGCCGAGTCCAAGCATCGTTGCTCCACGCGGAGACGCTTTCGCCGGTGCGGGCGTAGCGGATGATCCGCTCGGCGCACTTGCCGCAGGAGCATCGCCATCGTCCGCGGATCCAGCGGGTTTGCCCGCGTCGTACGCGTTCACCTTGTCGCCGTGTTTGTCGACCAGGCGTTGGATCATCGCGTCCGTGGCTTCGTCTTTCTTGATGAACTTCACGCCCATACCAGCGGGCGCTTCATCGGAAGCCGCGTCGGAATCACGTTTCCAAATCACGCGACCGACACCACTCAGAACGGTCTTCTCGTCCTGAATACGAATCTCGAACTTGAGCAATGTCCCGGGCGGGAACGGCGATGCGGTCTTGATGAAGATCCCCAAGCGGCTCACATCATGCGCATGGTTCTCGATGAACTCTTCGACGTTGGCGCTCTTGTAGCGCACCGTCATCGAGAGCACCTTCGCTCGCGGGTCCTTACGAGTTTCCTCAGCCATCAGGGTCGACTCCCATCTCGAACGGCGAATTGTCGCCACGCAATCTCGCACGGAAGCGAGCAGCGGGGCGGATGTTACCTTGGAGCCGACAAAAAACCCAACTAGGTTGCACGTCTATTTTTCGGCCGTCTTTTGCAGCGCTTCAAAGGGGCTCACCCAACGCCACGATATGGCTGCGCTCAGCACGAATCACGCCGTACTATCCGCTTTCATGGCGCCTCGGGACCATTTCCGCGCTCACGGCCGCATGCCCGTTCGCATCAACGCCCTCTTGCGAACGCGGGACAAACACTCCCTCGCCGTGATCATTCGCGACATGGGCTTCGGTGGTGCGGGCATCGAGCTCGCCGAACAACCGACGGCGACATCTGCGGAAGATCTCGCCTCGCACTTCGACTGGTCTCGAGACCTTCCCGTCGAGATCGAGATCGTCACGCCCGTGCTTTGGGACCCTCTCGTGCTGCCTGGAAAGATCGTTTGGAATTCCGAACCGACGTCCGATCAGCTTCCGCGCGCGGGTATTCGCTTCGAACCGCTCGGAGCGACCGCGCTGCTGTCTCTCTTCGACGTGCTCGGATCCAATTGAATCGTTCTTCGTGAACGTACATCGCGACAAACGCGTCGCGACGATGCTTCGAACACGAACGAATCACGGATGCAATGTCGCGCGATGCCCTTCCTGGTTGAAACGCACGGCGTACAAGCCTCCAAGCAACGCCGAAACAATGCTCGAACCCATCCAAAAAATCGGGCCCAACATCGTATGTGCTCCAACGAGATTGCCCAGCATGATCACGATGAAGCTCACGAGCATGACGACGCGTAGCGGCGCCGCGTACGCGAGACCGAGCCCGGGAACGAGAGCTCCCAGCGTCACCGCCATCGTTACGCTCTTGTTCGGCCCGGGATGAAGCTTCGACGGCATCTGCCAACTCTTCAGTTGAGCGTCCGGCAGCAACCGTCCGGTGCTCGTCGAGAGTCCCCGCACGCTGTACACGACCGCGCCGCGAACCTCGTCCACCTCGAGATCCACGCGACCATCACGCACCATCCGATCCAGATACGTCTCCACTCGCGCCGGATCGATGTGCAGATGCGCGACGACGTTGGCCACCGTCAGCGATACGCCTTTCGAAGCAAGATCAATGACCGCGACTTGGAACGCCTCGTACTCCACACGGCGTTTGTAATGCCCGCCAAGGAACTCGACAGGCCGACGATGTCGTTTGAGTACGAACGGATGACGTCCGGACAAACGGAAGCTCGAGGTGCATGGCACCTCTTCGATGAGCTTGGCTGATGGGGATTTGACGCGCGAGGAGGCGATCAGAAGGCGAGAACAGGTCCGATGCTCGGGGCGATGATGACGGCGAACGTGGGCACCATGAACATGAACTTGAGCTCGGCATTCACGCCGAACATGGGCGTGATCGCGTAGGTGACGCCCGCGCCCGCCGAGATGAACCCAAGGCCGGAGATCTGGTACGCGTCGAGCTTGCGAGGCACGGCATCGACCTTCGATGAGCACGCCGGATCGGCGTCGGCAGGATCGATCAAGCCCGTGCCGTCTTCCGTGCGTTTGTCGCAAACGGTGACCGGAACGGACGCGGAGACTTTGCCCGCGCCGCCGCCGATGAACGCGTAGGGGCGCGCTTTTCCTTGTTCGAACATCGGACCAAGGAACGAGAAGTATCCGCGGCCCTCGAAGTGAATCGGCGGGAAGGGGACCATTTCGAGGTGCAGGTTGTTCGGGACGGCTTCGGTCGAATTCGGATGTCCGCCAAACGAAACGCCTGCCTTGGCACCGACGCCGATCGTCCCGCTTCCAACGTTCAGCAATTCGCGATCGAAGGAGAGGAAGACGCGACCACCGCCGGGGGCAAACCCGCCTTGGACGCCGTTTGTCCCGCTCGCCGAGATGGGTTCACCGAAGAACCGATTCTCCGTGCCTGCGTAGAAGCAGTAGTACGAGGGGTTTTCCCCGGAACAGACATTGTCGGCCGTGCTGATGAGCATCAGGTCGAGCTGGCCGCCGATGCCGACGATGTTTTTCTTGGCCGCCGACTTGCCACCGCCGTTGTTGTCGCCGCCTTCGCGCTTGCCTTCTTCGCATTGCCCGTTTTGGCAGATGAGTCCCGCTTGGCACTCTTGATCCGCTTCACAGGACGAACCCCAGCCTTTGTCGCCGCGCTGCTCCGGAGCGGTCTGTTCGCACCCCGGAATTCCAGGAGGACAAACGCTTTTGTCTTGGCATTGCTGCGGTGGTTTTTTGCCGGGGAACGTGGGCTCTTCGCCTTCGAGCTCGCGCTTGATGGCGACGCGATGCGGCTCTTTTGCCGTGCCCGCCTTGAGCTGCTCGCCCGCGTCGTCCGTGACGACGATGTAGTACTTGATGTCACCGGTCGTCGTGACGTCTTTGCAAGGGATCTCGGCGCCCCATCCCTTGCCGATTCGGTTCATGTCGACGGACTTCCACTTTGTCTCGCCAAACGGCTTGTACTTGAGCTGAGCCTTCTCGACGGTGACGTCTTCGGGGATCTCGATGTAGATCGGAACCGGCGTGTTGATCGCTTGTTCGGTGGGCGGCGTATGGGACAAGTCGCCACCGCCGGCGGGTTTGTCTCCGCCACCATCACCACCGTCGCCACCGTCCCCATCGGGCTCCTTGTCGGGCTTCGGCGGCGGCTTGGCGGATGCTTTCGCGATCTCCTTGGCTTTCTCGAACGTCTTGGCCAACTCGGGAGTCGTGTACGACTCGTTGAGTTTGGCATTCGGATCGGCCTTGAGTGCCTGGACAAACTCTTCTTTGGCCCCTTCGAGATTCTGCCGCCCACCGCCGATGACAGTGCCGAGCGCGATGTGGAGCTTGCCGACGACACTCGCGGAACACGCGCCGTCGCTGCACTTCTTCAACGCTTCTTTGAGCTTCTTCTCAGCCTTGTCGAGTTCGACGTTGAGGTAATCCTCGTCGAGCGCCGAGTCGTGAAGCTTCATGGCTTCTTTGTCCTTTTCGCCGGCAGCGAATGCCGTGGACGAGTAGCCGGTGAAGCCGCCGAATACGGCAGCGGAAAGCGCGAGAGCAACAAGCGACCCAAACGGACGAAGATTCACGGTGGTGAGTCCTCCGAGATGCAGACGATGGGAGGTGACTGGATCCCGATATTATGGTGTTGCTTCGGTCCGGACAAATTGCACGCGTCGATTGAGCGCGCGGTTTTGATCGGTGGTGTTTGGCACGATCGGCACCTCCATACCATAGCCCTTTGAAACCAGGCGGTTTGGATCGATGCCGTGTCCGACGAGGTATTTCAAGACAGACAGCGCGCGACGATCGGAAAGCTTCTTGTTGTAGTCCGGTCGGCCCTTGCCGTCCGTGTGGCCCTGAATCTCGAGTTTGACCTTCGGGTTCTCCTGCAAGATCTGCACGACCGCATCCAAGATCGGGAAGCTCTCCGGTTTGATCTTGTCCTTGTCAAACTCGAAGTGAATCTGCTGCATGATCTTGATCTCTTTTTCAGTGATGATCGCAAGAGCAGGTTTCTTCGGACAACCGGGTTTGTCCCCACCAGGTTCGCCCTTCTCGTTCGGGCACTGATCTTCGAGGTCGACGACGGTGTCTTTGTCGTTGTCGAGTTCGGGACAACCGTCCGCATCTTCGTAACCATCCGGATCCTCCGGATCGTTCGCGCAGCTGCGACCCGTCGCGGTATCGCGATCCGCGTCGTCGAGGATGCCGTCGAGGTCGTTGTCGATCTCGGGGCAGCCGTCATCGTCGAGGTAGCTGTCCTTGTCTTCCGGCACGAGGACACACGTGTCCTTCGAATCGGGCAAACCGTCGCCATCCGTGTCGGGATCGTCCGGACAACCATCGTCGTCTTGGAAGCCGTTGAAGTTCTCTGCGTCGCACGGACACTTCTTGTCGAACGGATCGAGCAGGCCGTCGCCGTCGCAATCTCCGGGCGGAGGAGGCGGGGGCGGCGGAGGCGGCGGAGGCGGCGGTACTTCATCGACGAAGCCGCGTTCGGCGCATTTCTGCGGCGGAGACAAATCATACGCCGCGTGCGCGTTGGCCCGCGCAATGTCGAGATGCACTTTGGCTTTGAACACAAAGCCTTGATCGAGTTCCGTTTCGGCAAACGTCAGATGACTCTTCGCCGTCGCCAACTCACGTGGCGCGCAGCGAATCGCACCGTTGCGTTCGGCTTGCGAAGCGACTTTTTGCAGACCGGTGATGTCCCCGCGCATCACCGAAACTTGCGAACACGAAGCCTGCGTGACGACAAGCATCACCATCGCCGGAAGGCCCAGCGTGCGCGTAATTCGACTCGGCTTGGGTTGCGCGTTGTCGTTTGTCGGCGTGCGTTTCATCGGCCCGATCCCTCGTGCGCCTGTTTGGAAAGAACGATCGCCTTTTCCGCGTAATCCTCGGCGATACCCGCAAATTTGATCGCGTCGCCGTAGTCCGCCGTCGACGCCTCTTCCATCGCCTTGGTGAGATGCTCTTTCGCCGTCCAGTACTCGTATGGAGCATGGCGCTCGGCACCAAGTGCTTCGGCTGCTTCGAGCTTCGATGACGCGCCGCTCGAAGTGATGGCGTAGATCGAGCCACCGCAACCGGTGTTGATCGACAAGCAAATGAGCGTGCTCGCAAGCACTGCCAACGTTCGGAATCGCTTCACGTGCGCCTTCACGATCGCGTTCTTTCTGGGCGACGTCTGGGTCATTCCATCACGCCGAACCCAGCCGGACGCTATCAAGGCCGCGGCTATCG
>CAYSYX010000099.1:0-24123 GCA_964435055.1 uncultured Polyangium sp.
GCCCTGGAGCACCCGATAAAAGCCAAACAACCGTGGAGCAATGGTTGTCCCAAGGCGCTCCCGGCTCTCCCGATCCCTGGCTGGATCCAGCGGATCATTTGGTGGCGGGTTTTACCGCGCGAATGCCTTCGGGTGCGAATCTCGAAATTCGTCCGTCACCACGACGCGCCGTCGGCCCCGATTTGTTCGCCCTTTTCGCCGGTATGCAGGGACGCGTGGGCGAATTGACGTCCGTCTGGCTCCGAGCAACCTCGGAAACGCGTCAACCGCGACCGCTCACGACGAACCTCGAGCGAAATCCGCCCATGGATACCTTGGAAAGCGCGTGGATCGATCGCATCGTCGATTCGACCCGACAAACCTGATTCGTATCAGCCCGGAGGCCACGCCATGGCGCGACCGCCGATCACGTGGACGTGCAGGTGAAATACGCTTTGCCCCGCGTGCGCCCCGTGATTGATGACCGTGCGAAATCCCGAATTCAGAATGCACGTTTCTTCCGCCACTCGCCGCGCCGCCGTCAACAATTTCCCGAGCAACAAAGCATCGTCCGGCGACGCATCGCCCAAGCCGGTAATGTGTTTTTTCGGAATGATGAGCACGTGCACCGGAGCGACGGGATTGAGATCGTGAAAAGCCACGAGATCGTCGTCTTCGAAGACGACCTTGGCCGTTATGGTCTTGTCCGCGATTTTACAGAAAATGCACATCTCAATCCTCCCGCTCAAGCTTCCGGCTGTACGTCGTGTAAAACCAGTTCATCCGTTTCGTCATCAAAAAGATCGTTTTCCAGCGATCGTCGTGCGGACTCCGCAATTTCCGGTGAAAGGCCGCGTAAAGCCATTTCGACGCGCGCTTGCAAAACGTCCCCGCCTTCGAATCCTTCAACCGCTCCGATTCGCCGCGTCACCGCATATTGAACAATGGAATACTCCAATGCCGTGAGCAGCGTACTTCGACGAAGTCCCAAAGCCGCAATGACGTACGTCAATACGCCTTCACCATTTTCCAAAATGGGGTCCACGTCCACGACGCGCCCGCGGCGTAATGGATCCGGATGCGCCAATTCCGCCACGATGCTCCGCACGAGGGCCGCTCGGCGACGAACCGCCAACGCCTCCGGAGCTGCGTACATCGCATAAAAACGATTGCGCGAATACGTCCCGGGGCAAAGCACCAAGGCGGCGAGTAATGCATCCGGATCGGGTAACGCCTTCATCATCAGGCCGAAATACGCGGCGAATCCCCGGCCGCTCCTTGTTTCAGAAGTTCCGCCTGACGATGCGTACGTAATGCCGAAATGAGCTCTTCGAGGTCCCCGTCGACAATCCGTTCGAGCTTATGCAGCGTCAATCCAATTCGATGATCGGTCACTCGATTCTGCGGATAATTGTATGTCCGAATCTTTTGCGACCGTTCGGCCGATCCGACCATGGTTCGTCGTTCCGCACTCTGCGCTTCTTCTTGACGCTTGCGCTCGATATCCAAGAGCCGGCTCTTCAAAACCTTGAGCGCCTTGGCCTTGTTTTTCAGCTGAGAACGTTCGTCTTGGCACTTGACGATAATGCCCGTCGGGATATGACGAATTTGGACCGCGCTGTTTGTCGTATTGACACCCTGCCCGCCGGGACCACCGGACGCAGCAATGGAAATATCGAGATCTCGCTCGTCGACATGCACATCGACATCGTCCGCTTCGGGAAGTACGGCCACCGTCGCCGTCGATGTATGAATTCGGCCTTGAGCTTCCGTCGCGGGCACGCGTTGGACGCGATGAACTCCGCCTTCATAACGAAGATGGGAATACACGTCTTGGCCGGTCACCAGCGCAATGACCTCTTTGTATCCACCGGCCGCCGCTTCGCTCAAGCTGAGCACTTCCACTTTCCAGCGCTTCGTTTCGGCATAACGACAAATCATCCGAAAAATATCCGCCGCAAAAAGCGCCGCTTCTTCGCCACCTTCACCGCTGCGAATCTCGAGCACCGTATTGCGGGCGTCATTCGGATCCTTCGGCAAAAGCAGCAATTCAAGCTCACCCGCAATCGTGTCGCGCTCGGCTTCGAGCTCCGGCAGTTCCGCACGAACCATTTCGCCAAGCTCGGGATCGTCCAGTGCTTCTTTGTCTTCCGCGATGCGTTTCTCGACATCCTTCAGCCGAGAAAAACTCAACACGACCGGTTCGAGTTCCGTGCGTTCTTTGTTGAGTTTTTGGAGTTTGTTGGGATCCGAAAGCGATTCCGGAGCGCAAAGAAGATGTTCGAGCTCGCGGAATCGGCGGGCAACGGCTTCGAGCTTTTCGATGGGCAACATGTTGGATGGTGTGGGTTCAAAAAACGTTGAGAACCAAGCCGCGGTAGCGACTCAGCGAGCATTTGCAGTGACGTAACCAGGATCGGCAAGGAGCCTGCCGTAATCGGGAAAAACCCGATCGGGAACTTCGCCGGGTGCGCCCGACACTGCTTTTTCACGCCAAAGGGTCGCTTGCAGCGAGGCCAAGGCAACTTCGAGCTGAGCGGGTTCAGGTTCGGCCGTCGTGATTTTTTGCACGAGAAATCCCGGCCAAAGAAGAGCTTGCAAAGGGCCCGTGGTGCAGTATCGAGCGAAAAACCTTTGGAGCTCATACGTTATCGCGGCGATGACCGGCAGGAACGGGAGTTTCATAAAGAAAAACCCGATGCTCTGGGCAACTCGACCGCCCGGCAACGTAGGCAGAAGCGATCCGACCGCGGAAAACACGAGGATCGACACGAGCGCCACCATGACGAGGAACGTCGTACCGCATCGCGCGTGAAGCGTCGTTTTCGCCGCTGCGTTGGCGACGGTCAGGTCTTCGCGAGCTTCGTAGGTCGAAATCGCCTTGTGTTCGGCGCCGTGATACTGAAATACGCGGTAAATCTCGGCGATTTGGCGAATACCGAGCATGTAGCCGACCACGATGAGCAGTTTGGCCCCGCCGGTGATCGCTTGAAAACCTGCGGATTGAACGTCGAGCCCCAATCCGAAGAGTTTGTTGATGCCTTCCGCGCCTGCTTGAGGAAGCGCAACGAAAAGGCCGATCGCGAAGAGGATCGACAGAACGCCGACGCCGCCCGCGCCTTTGCTCTCGCCACTGTTTGTCCCGGAATCACCCGACGACGTCACGAGCGCAATGATGCCCAGCGACATGGCGGTGAAAATATTCGTCGGAGTCGGCGGTTTTGACTTGGGTTTGTCTTCGTCGTCCAAGTCCTGCTCGTACAGATCCGCGGACCACTTGAGCGCTTGCGAGCCGATTCGGAGCGATTCGACCACGGTCATCACGCCGCGAACGAGCGGCCAGGTGCGCGCTCCTTTGGCGAGTGTCGGCATGGCGCGCTCGCGAACCACGAGTTCGCCCGAACGTCGGCGACACACGATCGAAAGCGATCCTGGGGAGCGCATCATGACTCCCTCGATGACGGCTTGTCCGCCGATGTATGGACGTGAGGCGTCTTGACTCATGAGGCTGCAACTGTAGCGCGTAGGTAGGTCGTGCGGGAGGGACACGGCAAAGAGATGCCGTTGCGAAATGTCTCGGACATCGAGCGGCTCATCGGGCTCGAGATGCGGACGTGATCGTGCACTGACGCGAGATGGTCAGTGCACGGAGAACATGGATACGTTGCTCGATGAACGAAAGTCGTGGCGGAGCTGTATATCTACGACGACTTTTGCGGCGTCGCGTACTTCTTGCGGAAGCGCTCGACACGGCCGGCAACGTCCATGACCTTGTGTTTGCCCGTGTAGAACGGATGGCACGCGGAGCAAACGTCGGTCGTGAAACTACCGCGTGTCGATCGGGTAACGACGACCGAGCCACATGCACAGTTGATCGTCGACATGACGTAGTTGGGATGGATGTTCTGCTTCATGACGGGTTCCTTGGGTCGGAACGAAGGGCCGGAGCTAGTAGCACGCGCCCTTTCGAGATCGCAAGGAAAAATCTGTCGCCATCTGCACTTTGTCCACCCCGGATGTCGCTCGGCACGATTTTTTCCAGGTCCATGCAGAAACAGTTCATCTCAGCGTTGACGCCTGAGCGCTTGTGGTTAGTTTCGTGCCCGAAACTGAGCCGCGAAGCCGGAAGCTCACGAAGATCGGAATGATTCCGCAGGGTTACGGCTCATGAAGTTGTTTACGTCGGGGTTTGGCTTTCCCGGCTAGCCAGCGCCGCGGCAGACCGCGGTCGACTCTTTCGGAGGATTCCATGGGCAAGATTATCGGCATCGACTTGGGCACGACGAACAGCGTTGTCGCTGTGATGGAGGGCAAGGAGCCCAAGGTCATCGTCAATGATGAAGGATCGCGAATTACGCCGTCGGTCGTCGCCTTCGACGACAAGGGCGAAGTGCTCGTCGGACAAATCGCCAAGCGTCAGGCCGTGACAAACCCGACGAACACCGTCTACTCCGCCAAGCGTTTCGTGGGTCGTCGTTACGACGAAGTGCAGGAAGAAGCGAAGCGCGTTCCGTACAAGGTCGTCAAAGGCAAGAACAACGACGCGAGCATCGACATCCGCGGCAAGACGTATTCGCCGCCCGAAGTCTCGGCGAAGGTGCTGCAAAAGCTGAAGAAAGCCGCCGAAGATTACCTCGGTGAAAAAGTCACCGAAGCCGTCATCACGGTGCCCGCGTACTTCAACGATTCGCAACGCCAAGCCACGAAAGACGCCGGTCGCGTCGCGGGCCTCGAGGTCAAGCGCATCGTCAACGAACCGACCGCCGCCGCGCTCGCGTACGGCCTCGACAAGAAGAGCGACGAGATCATCGCCGTCTACGACTTCGGTGGTGGCACGTTCGACATCTCGATCCTCGAAGTCGGCGACAACGTCGTGCAGGTTATCTCGACAAACGGTGACACGCACCTCGGTGGTGATGACGTCGATCACTTGGTGATGGATTGGCTCATCGCCGAGTTCAAGAAAGACACGGGCATCGATGTCTCGAACGACAAGATGGTTTTGCAACGTCTGAAGGACGCGGCCGAGCAAGCGAAGATCGAGCTCAGCAACGTGCAAGAAACGACGATCAACTTGCCGTTCCTCACGGCCGATGCTTCGGGACCGAAACATCTCCAGAAGCAGCTCAGCCGCGCCAAACTCGAGCAGATGATCCGTCCGCTCATCGATCGCACGATGGAGCCCGTGCGCAAGGCGCTGTCGGACGCGAAGAAGACGGCGCAACAGATCGACGAGGTCGTTCTCGTCGGTGGTTCGACGCGTATCCCGCTCGTGCAAGAGACGGTGAAGAAGTTCTTCGGAAAAGAACCCCACAAGGGCGTGAATCCGGACGAAGTCGTGGCCATCGGCGCCGCGGTTCAAGCCGGCGTGCTCTCGGGTGATGTGAAGGATCTCGTGCTGCTCGACGTGACGCCGTTGTCCCTCGGCGTCGAAACGCTGGGTGGCGTCATGACGGTCATGATCCAACGCAACACGACGATTCCGACGCAGAAGAAGGAGATCTTCTCGACCGCGACGGACAGCCAACCGTCGGTCGAAGTGCACGTTCTTCAGGGCGAACGCACGGAAGCTCGGTACAACCGCACGCTCGGCCGGTTCCATCTCGAAGGGATCATGCCGGCGCCGCGCGGCATGCCGAAGATCGAAGTCACGTTCGACATCGACGCCAACGGCATCTTGAGCGTGCACGCGAAAGACACGGCAACCGGCAAGGATCAACGCATCACGATCACCGCGTCGGGCGGCCTCAAGGAAGAGGACATTCAACGCATGGTGCGTGAAGCGGCGGAGAACGAGGCGGAAGACAAGCGTCGTCGCGAAGAGATCGAGCGTCGCAACAAGCTCGACAGCCAGTGCTACCAGATCGAAAAGATCATCAGCGAGAACAAAGACAAACTCCCCGAAGGAGATGTCTCGACACTCAACGGACTCATCGCGGAAGGTCGTGCCGCGATCGAGAAGCAGGACGACAGCGCAGTGCAAACAGCTCTCGAGAAGCTCGAGAAGGAAATGCATCGCGTGGCGAGCGTCATGTACGAAAAGGCCGGTCCGCAAGGTGGTCCCGGAGCGCCCGGTGCTGCGCCGCCTCCCGCAGGCGACAAAGGCAAGGGCAAAGACGGCGTGATCGACGCCGAGTTCGAAGAAGGATCCTGATCGATCATCGCGACGCATGGGAGCATCGCGGCTCGCCCGAGTTCTCGCGGTGCTCCCATGATGAACCTATGAGCTCAAACGAATTGCTTTGAGTTCATACAATTACCAGACAAACCCGACAAAACGACCCTGTTCCACGAGCGAACATGCGAGGTTTGTCGTGTCCTCTGACTGACGACCGACTACGGCGCCGGGGGGACGGATTCTTCATCCGGAGGCGGCAGCGGAGTTTCGATGATGACCTCGCCGCTCGACTTGCCCGTGTCGGCAGGCTTGGGCCCGGGGGCTTCGGTCGACGCGCCGGGCTTGGTCTTGGCCTTGTTGGGGCCCAAGGGTTTGCCCGTGTACTTCGGCGTGGGCGCTTTGCTCGTCACGGGCTCGGCGAAGCCAACGGACGGAGACGGCACGACGACGACCGGCGGAGGCTCGGGCATCGCAACAGCTGATGCCGACGGCAGCACCGGTGTATCCGGTGGCAGCATGTTCGACTGATAGACGGCGTACGCGACACCACCGGCGACCAGGACAAACACCACCAAGAGCATCCAGAGCGTCTTGCTCTTGCGTGAACCATCCAGCTCGGGTGGTGGAGAGACGCGGTCCCCTGAGGAACTTATCGGCTCCGCAACAACTTGCTTCGGTGCGGGTGCGGGAGCAGCAGGTGCGGGGGTTGCGCGGGGTGCCGGCGCAAGCATTCCCGGATCGAAGACGGGAGCGCCGAGGTTCGTCGTGGCCGGTGGAGGTTGTGGTGCAGCAACAACGGGCGCCGACGCCATCGGCGTAGCGGTGGGAGGCGCCGCTTCGACGACCGGTCGAGCGGCGGGCAAAGGCGTGCCTGGTGCGCTGGCTCGAGGCGGTGGAATCGGCGTTGCCGCGGGCGCGGAACCTGCGGACGAAACTTTCGCCGGCGGCGGAGCAGCTGCCGGTGCGGCAGGAGCGGGAGCCGATGCGTTTGTCTCGCCAACCGGCGGCTCTTCATCGAAATCGAAGTCGAAATCATCGATTTCCTGTTCGGCCAATTGTTGCGGCGCAGGCTCGATGATCTTTGGCGCAGGTGCTTGCGGCGTGGGCAACGCGGGTGGGCGACGAACCGATGCCGGTGCTTGCGGCGATGGATTCAGACCGGGTTTGGTTCCCCGAACCGACGATGGACTCGCCGCAATCGGCGGTGGACGAACGGACAGCGGACGTGGCGGAGGAGCACCTCGCATCGCTTCCGGAACGGACGCAACGACGCGCGCGAGAGCTTCGGCAAGTTCGCGAGCACTTTGGAATCGTTTGTTCCGATCGCGTTCACACGCCTTGGCAAACCACGCATCGAACACGGGTGATGCGCCCGGAAAAACCTTGGACGGGACCGGAGGATCCGCGATGGAAATCTTGATGAGCAGATCGCCGACGCCTTCACTGTCGAAGGGCAAATCGCCGACGACACACTGATACGCGATGACGCCGATGGCCCAGAGGTCCGTCCGAAAATCGACTTCGGTCGTGCCTTTGACCTGCTCGGGGCTCATGTAGTGCGGAGTTCCGATGAGCGTGCCGATGCCGGTTTTTTGCATCGTGGCTTTGGCGGGATCGGTGACTTTCGCGACGCCGAAATCGAGCACTTTGACGATTTCTTCGTCCTCGTTGTTGCAGAGAAAAACGTTCTCCGGCTTGAGGTCGCGATGCACGATCCCGGCGGCGTGAGCGCGAGCGAGGGCGCGACAAACCTGCGTGATGATCTTGGACGTCTCGCGAAGAGACAATCGGCCGCGTTTGTCGAGACGCTCGAAGAGATCTTCTCCTTCGAGCAGTTCCATCACGATGAACGGCTGACCTTCATCAATGCCGTGGTCGAGGATCTGCACGACGTGCGCGCTGCGCAGTTGCGCGGCGGCCGTCGCTTCACGCTTGAAACGTTCGCGAGCGTCTTCGCGTTTGGCCAGCTCGGGATCGATGAGCTTGACGGCGACGTGCGTATTCAGCGCCAGATGATCGGCAATCCAAACAGCGCCTTGCGAACCCTGCCCGAGAGGTCGGACGAGCCGATAGCGATCGCTCAGAACTCGGCCTGCCTCGAGGTGCATCAGGGGCTCGTAGAGTAGTTTGGCACGAGGGTTTCTGTCGAGAGTGGGGCGTGGAGAATCACCCCTTGGTCTCCTTCATGAGATCTCGCCAAGCCTCGTAGGTCAGCTCCGGATAGATGTAGTCACCCTCGAAATTCGTGTGGTGAAGCATGCGCCGAGCGACGTCGAAGATGAGTTGACTGACGTCTTCACCGGGACGAGCGGCGGCGAGTTTTTCGGCATCTTCGCGAATCATCGCATGGTGCCGCATCGCCACTCCGACTTCAGCCCCGAGACCGCGACGTTCGAGCGCCGGAAAAACATTGCGCTCTTCATACGCCATGTGTCGTTCCATCGGGCCGCACAGAAATGTCACGAGGGCGGCGCGTTCGGCGAGGGCAGCATCCCGCGACGTCTGCGCGACTTTCATCAGCCGGCTGGCCATCTCTCGAGCACGATCTTCTTCTTCGAAGAGGGCGGCGAGTAAGCGGTCGTATTCCATGTCCTCTTGACTTGCGTAGATCAGTTTTGAGCCGTTGGGGAGAGTGCGCGTTTCAGCCATGAGCTACTTTTTTTGATCCCCGGCTTTGGCCTTCGCCAACGCGGCCAAGCGACTCGTAACTCCATGCGCGACCATGGTTAATACTTGCTTTTCGAGAGCTTTGGGATCTTTGGGATCTCCACCGAACGAAATTCGGCTTTTGGCGCTGGGTCCGCCTTCGAGTCGCCCGACGACGGTGCAGCGAATCTTGAGCACATCGCCCTTTTTTTCCACCACGTATTCGAGGATTCGCGCTTGCAGAAGGACTTTGCCGGATTTACCGAAATCCGCTTTGCGACTGGCTTCTTTGAGCAACCCGCGCAGAGTTTTGGCCAAACGCGCACCTTCTTTATGCGAAGGCGACGCTTCGACGCGCGTCCATTCGACATCGGCTTTGGGCCGAGCATCGGCAATGGACGGAGAAGCGACGGCGGCAAACATCGCAAAAAGAGCAATGGCGAGGGTCGGGCGCGGACGGAGCATGCGGGCACGATAGAGATGCCTGCCGAGGTGGGCCAAGAAATGGGGTGAGAAAGCGCGGGCCGTGCGAATTCAAAGGAAATTTGCATTGAATGACCGGGCATACTTCGGGGTTGCCATGACCTTGCCTTGCGAACGGCGTTGTCGACAAACTTATTTGGAATTCCGACCACGAACGTCTGCGCCGATTCGTATTACTGGTTTTACGCGACAATTCCCACAACGGCATTGTTTCGACCCACGGGTTTCGATATTTTCTGGAAATCCAATGGTCCATTCCCAGACCGACCTACAAACGTAATCGGTTTCACGCCTCCGGTAGATCCAAGCCACGCACAAATCGCCGCTCATAACCCTCGCGTTCGGGACGGCGGCGCGCTATGCATCGAGCTGCCATGATGCGACAGAGCCCAACGCCCGCACGAAGCCGACAAAACACGCGCCTCTCGGCCCCTTCGTTGCTCGAACTCGGATGGACACTCGCGCTGGTGCTCGTGGCTGGGACTGCAACGGGACAAACCACGACGTCCAAAGCTCCGGCGGGAAAAACGGCTCCCGCCGCCCCCAAAGTTCCCGCAAAAACGACGACGACGGCGAAAACTCCGCCGGGAAAAACTCCGCCGGGAAAAACCACGACCAACGGTTCCAAGCCTACGGCACTGGTCAACCCTCCCGCAAAACCTCCGCCGCCGCCTCCCCCACCGCCCACGCGATGGACTGCGGCTCAGCCCGATGCAATGGTGGATCTCGCCTTGGCTCGGGCGAAAGCGAATGGCACGGATGCGTTTGCCGCGTTGCTCGTCGCCGCGGCGCTCGATGAACGAGCAACCCTGAACAAAGTGCGCATGGGATTGCGAAGCATTGGGCAATTACCTCAGCCCATTGCCGATGATGCTCGCTGGCTCGCCGCTGTTTTATCGCCCACCGGCGCGGGCCCCACGTGGACCGGTTCGCAAGCCATTGCGTATGACGTAGGTGCGGATGCGACGGGGCTCGTGCGTTCTTTCGCCATTCTCGGGCCTTTTCCCGACAAAGGAAATGGTTTATCGGAAAAAGAAGGTCCGGAAGCGCCGGGGCAATCGTTCATTGATCCAAATACGAAGTATTCGTGGGGCGTTTTCGATGTTTCCTGGCGTCGAACGTTGCCCGCTTCGTCGACGCCGCGCGGCGTGCCGCTCGATTTGTACATTCATCCACGCACCGAGACGTGTTCGTATTTGGCCTCCAAAGTCGTCTTGAATGCCGCAGCCAAAGCGATGACTCCGCTGCTCATGCACGTCGCATCCACGGGAAATGTGCGTGTCATCTGGGACGGCGCCGATATTGCGGTAAGTGAAGACGTTCATCCGCGCCTCTTGGTCGATCGCTTGGCATTTCGTATCGACGTCACCCCGGGTCCGCACCTCGTGGCCCTAAAAGTATGTTCCGGCTCGCTCCAGGACGAAGGACGTGTTCGCGTACGATTTTCGACGTTGGATCACAAACCGACATCCGTCCAAGCGTCGTCGAATTTGCTTGGATTGACGCTTCCGCCCCCGGTCAAACCCGTCCCGGCCAAACCTTCGACGAAGTCGGACAAACCCGCGCTCGTTTTGCCCAAAGGCGTCACGCGTGTTCCGACATTTCTCGAACAAGGTTTGGACGTCGGAACGAATGCCAAGCCGGATGCGGCCCTGCGAGCGGCCATTTTGCGCACGCTCGGCGGCGCGGACGATACGCGTTCCCCTCGCGCGCCGGGGTTATTCGAAGTGGTTGTTCGGGACAAAGCCATCACGCCGGACGTTCTTGCGTTGGCGGGTTGGATTTCTCCTTCGGGTGCCGAACGGACGGAGCGGCTCAATCTGGCGTTCGACCGCGCGAAATCAAGCAATGATCCGGAGACGTTGGCTTTTGCCCAAAGGCGCCTTTTTGAAGCATCTTTGACGGCACGATTGCCTGATTGGGCGTTGGCTCGAGTTCGCGAGGCCCCGCTTTCGACCGCCATCGACCTCGAAGCCCGATTACTCAAGCTCGCCGGACGTTCACGCATGAACGTTCCCGGAGCGCGCCGTTCCGATCGCGAGCAATTATCAGCCATGACAAACGAGTTGCGCGGGCGCGTGCCTGTTGCCGTATGGGCCGAGCTCGTCGATGCCTCGCATGGCGACGGAGCATCGCTTCTCAATGCGACGAAGCGCCTTGCGGATATGCGAGCGGATTCTCGTTCCAGCCAGTTTGTCGCAGCCCATCGTATGCTTGGAGGCGCGGAAATGGAGAAAGCCGCGGCGGATGTGCTCGTGCATCAGGATTCCGCGGACGAGCTCGTCGCCATCGGCAATATGCTGCTCGATGCGGGGCGCAACATTTGGGCGCGCGAAGTGTTTTTCTTGACAACCAAATTGTCCCCGAACAAAGCGTCGGCATTTCATGGATTGGCCGTCGCCCGAAAAGCCGTTTTGGCCGACGAACTGCGCGAAAGCAAAACGCCGACGGAGTCTCCGGACCTCATCAAGGAGGCCTTGCTGCGAGCCCAAGCGCTCGAACCGACCGATGCGGCACGAAAAGCCGAGATAACTTTGCGCACGCGTCTCGGAGGAGCACAAACGCCGATGCCCGACGAGCGCGCCATTGTTGAGCCGAGCGTATTTCTGGCTCGAGCCAAGGCGTCGCCGGCGAAAAAGACCGACGTTTTCGACCGCCAATTGCATTGGCTCCGGTTTGTCACGTACCATTCCGATCGGCGCGTTTCGCAGCTCATGCATTACGCGCGAGAAATCGTCATCGAGCCCCGCACCGAAGCGGAATTGACCGAACCGGATGTTCCGGCCGAAGGGGATCGCACCGAGCTTCTTTTTGCACGAGTGCATCGAAAAGATGGTTCGATTGGTTTGCCCGAGGAACAAGCGGGCGGCGGGCGCGGCGTTTACATTCGTTGGCCCAAGCTGCAAACGGGCGATGTCGTGGAAGTGGCCGTGCGATCGTGGACGTCGAATCCCGTCGGGCGTCGAGGCGACCCGCCGTATTACTTCATTGATATCTCCGGATCGACGGAAACGCGACCGGTCATGTACAACGAAGTCATCGTGGAATCGCCCAAAGCATCGCCCCTGGCGGTGGATGTCGTGAATGGAAAAGCGGATCGAGCCGAAACGAAGACGGATGGCGATCGCATCATTCAATCGTTTATTTGGGACAAACCAACGAATGTACCCGACGAACCCTTGGCGCCGTTCATCATGGAAACCGTGCCGCTCGTCGTGGGTTCGACCTTTGCCGGTTGGGCTGAATTTCGATCCTGGTACAAGACGGCCGTCGAAGGTTTTTCCAAGCCGGACGAGCGCGTCAAAGAGCTCGCGGCGGAGTTGACCAAAGGCAAGAAGACGCGGGACGAGAAAATCCGGGCGCTTTTTGATTACGTTGCCGATTCGATTCGGTACGTCAATTATGTCTCCGGAGAATCATGGTTGCCCAATCGTCCGCAAATTTCGCTCGCCCGAAAACAGGGCGATTGCGACGACAAAGCCATGCTGCTCATCACGCTGCTGGCCGCGATCGGCATCGATGCGACGGAAGTCTTGATTCAGACGCGGTATACCGGACAAACCGCATTGCTGCGCAGCGAAAAAGTGGCCATTCCGCTCTTCGATCACGGTATTGCGTATTTGCCGGCGAAAGACGGAGCTCCCGCGGTTTGGCTCGACGCAACGAGCCCCCAAAGTCGCATGGGGCCCTTGCCTTCGATGGACGCGCGAACGCTCGCGTTTTTCATCGATAACGGCCCGCCGAAGATGATTGAAACGCCGCTGGGATCACCGGACGATCACGGCACGGAGGGGAATTGGAAGCTCGTTCTTCAGGCGACCGGCGAAGGGAAACTCACGGCGACCGAGCAGCACGTGGGCGACGCGGCATTCGAATTGCGCACCAATCTCGTCGAACCTGATGCCCGCAAGCAATGGGTCGAGCAATACCTGACGAACAAATGGGTGGCGGGCGTCGAAGTGGACAGCGATATCGGATTTGACGGTAACATGCCGGGTGGCGCGGCGAAATTGCGTTATCAAGCTTCGAGCCGCAACATTGCGCGGCGCGAAGCCAACGAGCTTGTCGTACCCCTCGGTGACACCATTACTTTCGCTTCTCAGCTTGCCCCGCTGGCCAAACGGACATTGCCCGTCGTTTTGCCGGCATATATGGCGCCTCGACGTAATGTGCGCACCTTGACCATCGTCGCTCCGGCCGGATACGATTTTGCCGAATTGCCTCCGGGTGGCGTGGAAAATGGCGGCGAGTTTGGCAAGGCTATCCTCGAAATGGCTCCCGGCGAGCCGGGAACGGTCGTCGTCAAGCGAACCGTCATTTTTGATCTTTCTACGATTGCTCTGGACAAATATCAAGCCTGGCGATCGTGGCTCCAGCGCGTCGACGCTCTGATGAACCGCACGGTGCGCCTCGTACCCGGAAAAACAGATCCGACTTCAGCCGACAAAAGCACCCAACCCTGAACCCAACGCCCCGAGAAACAGATGATTCGACTCAATGCCAGTTGGACGCGTCTTTTGCACAAATACCAAGACGACCATCGCGACCCGCGAAACCAAGCTTGCCATAAAATCGGCATTCCGCTCATCATGATGAGTTTTCCCGTCGGCGCCACGATCGTTGGTTTGCCTTTGGCCGCATCGATGTTCACCGTCGGCTGGGGATTTCAATTCGTCGGGCACGCATTCGAAGGGAAAAAACCGTCGTTCGTCGATGACAAACGCAGCTTTGTCATCGGCGCCCTGTGGTGTCTCGAAAAGTACGGCGTTCGTCTTTATGAAGAATCTCCCGCGGCGTAAACGTTCGTCCCGACCCTGAATCTCAGGCCCAGCTCGAGGCACCATGGCGCATCGCATGCCCACTACGAAAAAGTTCCGTCGGTTCGGTTTTGCTGCTTTTGCTCTGGCCCTCGTGGCTTGTGGAAGTCCACCGGTCGCGCCGCAGGCACCCAAAAGTGCGAAGCTCGCCGAAACGTTTGTCGAGGCAATGGATCAAGAAATCAACGATCCTTTGACTCCGACGCCGTACCTCGATGCGCTCGATCGGGCCTTGACAAACCACTCCGATCGCGAATCACTGGCAACCGCGATTGCGGCGCTCGATGCGCTCGTGTGGCGGGACATCGGCAGCATGGGAATTCCCGGGCATCAGGGGCTTGCGTATCGCACGCGCGACAATTTCCCCCTCGTCGTGGATCGATTGCGTCGCAGCTACATGATGGCGGGCGAAAAGCTCGATGGAACGACTCCGCCCGGGGATTTGCCATTTGTTCGCGGTCTCATTGCTTCGGCATTACACGAGCTGGCACTTCACGTGGGGCAGGATCAAGCCGCGATGGTCTGGGGCGAACGCCGCGGTTGCGCAACGAAAGCGACGATTGTTGCACCGCTCGATTGGGCCGCTTTGAAAAGTTTGTCCGGGCCATCCCCGATTCCTCCATCCGGTCCCTTTCCGTCAAGTTTTGCGGGCCCCAAGCCGTTTTGGGCAACGGTAACGCCGCAAGTCATTCAAGCCAATGCGTGTCAGCTGGATCCAAGCGCTCCGACGTCGCTCGCCGGCATGCGCGCGATCGTCGTGGACGTGGATAACCCGCGCGCACAACGTCTTCATTTTGCATTTGCTTCTTCATCGGCGGCGGTCGTCGAAATCGGAGGCACACGCATCATCGAACGGGGATTCGATTCCGGGGACAGTTACGTCACGCGTTTTGCCAAAGCTACGATTCCCAAAGGAAAAGCCCGAATCGTTGTTCGAATCGGTTATATGAACGACGGCGACGATATCGAGCTCGATGTTTGGGGCGAGGATGGTTTGCCCGTCGCGCTTCAAGCGCCCGAGGCCGGAGATATCGCGATACCGGTGCCGACAAACTCCAAAATGCGGATCGCGGAGCCGGTTCGAATTACTCCGGCGGAGAACAGCGAAGCGTCGTTGGCCTTGACCATTACTGCATTGCTCGGCCTGGGCGAAGGACGCTGGGCCGAACATTTGCTCGAAACGCACGCGCTCACCGGAGAATTGACGCCGCGTTTGTCTTTGCTGGCATCGCGCGCGACGCTACAAGCCGATGATTTGCCGAATACCAAACAAGTCGAACGATTGCGAGCGTATACCGATCGAGCATTCAAAGGTTTTCCGGCAGCGTGGGAAGCGCAGCTGATGCGGGCGGCCCTGACCGAACGGCGCCGGGCGGCGGAAGGTTTGTCGGACGCCTTGATCGAGCTCGGGGTTTCTCCGCCGGTCGCGAAGGACAAACCCACCTCCGACAAACCGATTACCAATCCCATGATCCTTTCGTACATCGCCGCAGCCGCCAGACGTGGCCACGTGACCGATGTCGCCGAAAACGCGTATCAAAAACTCGAAGCCTTGATTCCCGGTTCGCCGCTTCTTTCTCGCGTGGATACGTACTTGCACGGGCGCGTGGGCATGGATTACGTCAAAGCGGCGTGCGAGGGCGGCGGAAATCGTTCGGAATTGTCGTGCATGTACGCGCATCAGCAGCGCGGGGATGCCAAAGCCGCCCTCGAGGAATTGGGCCGGGTTCGTCGACTACGCAATTCTCCGGAGGCTTATCGCGATGTCGAAATCGGTCTGCATATCCTCGCGGGCGATCTGGATTCAGCCATGACCGCGTATGACAAGACGCCTCCGGGTCATCGCCGTCTTCTCGAAGCGCTGGGTTTCGCCGCCGGAAAGAACCGACCCGATCTCGTGCGCCCGCGATTGGCGCGCGATCAATTGGTTGCTCGAGACGCACCTTATGCGATTCCGATTTTGCGTCGCGTCTTGGCCCTCGAGCCGGATCCCGCCATTCAATTGGAGAATGAAGGCAAGCGTCTCGTGGAAGAGGATCGCGCGGCGAATTTCATGCCCGGCGCGGGAACCGTAGTTCTTCGCCATATCGAAAAATATGCGCTCGACGCGACGGGAGTCATTCGCGCGGTAACGTATGATTTGCGTCGCGTGTCCGGAACGACGGACGTCGCCGAAGGCGCTGTCTCTTATGGTGCGTCATTTGAAGCCAATACGACGCAGCGGATCTTGCGGCGCCGCATTCATAAAAAAGACGGCCGCATCGTCGAGCCGGATCAAATGGAAGCCGCGCAAAGTCACAGTGATTTGTCGCAACTCGAAAAAGGCGATTACGTCGAACAGATCCTCGAACATGTCGCCATTCCGGACGTCGGCGGACAAATCGTCGTCGACAGCCCGGACCTCATGCCATTGCGTACGGGAATTCGTTCCGCCGAAATCGAATTGCGTCGCCCCGCGTCGCTCGAAATGAGTCTCTGGGCGCATCCGGCTTTGGGCAAACCCAATGAAAAGACCGAAGGAGCCGACAAGATAAGCGTTTGGCGCATTGAAAACCGTGAACCGCGACGTATCGAAGACGGCGTTTCACGCCTCGAACAAGCCGTCTCGATTAGTTTTGGGACGCAAAGCTGGAAGGCCATTTCCCGACTCGTCGACGACCACATTCAATCGCTGGAGGACAAGGATCCGTACATTGCGCGATTCGCACGCGAAGCCGCGGGGGACATGGCGAAAACACCTTCGCGTGCGTTGCTCGATCGCGTGATTGCGGCGATTGGTAAACGCATCAAAGTGCCCGGTGGCGGGGAATTGTCGGATATGGCGGCCGCGTATACGTCGGGACCGCAGCGGACGACCGCGCGGACGATTTTGGAATTGGGTCAAGGCAGCCGAACGCTCGTGTTATGGCGAGCATTGCGTGAATTGGGTATTTCTTCACGTATTGCGGTGGCCGAAACCGAGCCCTTCAGCGCATCGCCGGATTTCCCGCCGCATCTGGGGCGATTTCGGTATCCGCTGCTTCTGGTACGTTTGCCGGAAGGTGAAGTCTGGGTTGATGCGGACGTGGACGGACCGCCTTTGCCCGCCGGTCGGATCAGTCCGGAATTGCGCGGCCGAAAAGCATTACTCTCCGACGGCGTCATGCTGGACGTGAATAGCGATGCATCGGAAACGGGAGACCGAATCGATTTGCGTTTGGCGCTGGACGACAAGGGTATCACCAAAGGTTCGCTCACGATTGAATTGCGTGGTCGCCAAGCCCAAGCCATCGCCGACGCGCTCGACACGCAGGTTGGTTCGGATCGTCGCGAAATGCTTCGGGATATCGTCCTCACGTGGGTCCCGTGGGCGGATGTGGAAGATGTTTCGCTCGCCTCGGGCGAAGGCACGTGGGAAGTCACGGTTCAAGCGAAAATCGCGGGTTTTTCCTTCTCGCAACCGGAAACCAAAGACGGAAAAACCCTTATCGTTCCTGGTTTTGATCCCGTCCACTTGGCGCGAGGTTATGCGAGCACGCTGGCGGCGATGTACACGTCGCAAGCCGGTCGGGAAAGTGCCTTGGCCATTGAAAGGCCGATTCAATATCGCGTACGTCGGCGCATTGAAATGCCGAAGAACGCTTCGATCACCCGTCAACCCTCGCCGCTGGAATTGAAGAGCGCGAATTTGCATGCCGCGCGGTCGATCAAATACGAAGGCGGCGCCATTGACGAAGAATTCGTCCTCGATTTGCCGACGGGAACGGTTTCTCCGGACGAATACGAAAAATTCGTGCAAAATGTCCGGTCGGTGGACGATGCATTCCTGGCAGGTACGCGCGTGAGGATACAGCCTTGAACCACGATTCACCGTCGTTCACGTTTCGCCGGAACGAACCTTTGGCCGGAAAAACCACCTTTTCCGTGGGTGGTCCCGCCGAGTTTTACGTCGAAGCGCTGGACGAACCCATCCTTCGTGAAACCCTTGCTTGGGCAAAACAACGCAATCTGAACGTTTCGGTCCTTGGCGGAGGTTCCAACGTCCTCGTTTCGGATGGCGGTGTTGCGGGATTGGTCCTGCGCGTCGGTATTCGTGGGCTGCGGCATGAAGCGTCGGGCGATCGCATTCGGGTATTCGTCGGAGCCGGAGAATCGTGGGATTCGTTTGTCGAAAAAACCGTTGCGGAAGGCTGGGCCGGCGTTGAGTGTCTTTCCGGCATTCCCGGAGACGTTGGAGCCGCGCCGATTCAAAACATTGGTGCTTACGGCCAAGAAGCCGGCGAAGTCATCGAAACGGTCCACGTCATTGATCGACAAACCGGCGAATCGCTCGCGCTGCCCCGCGAGGCGTGTGCGTTTGCGTATCGCGACAGCATTTTCAAAAATGCGGCGAAGGATCGCTTTATCGTTGTCGGCGTGTCGTTTTTGCTGATTCCCGGCGGCGCCCCGGCGATTCGTTATGCCGAATTGCAGCGTTATCTCAAAGAAATCGGCAAGGAGCAGGGCGCCACGTTGAGCGACGTGCGAGCGGCGGTGCTCGAATTGCGAGGACGCAAATCCATGCTCCTGGACCCTCGGGATGAGAACGTGCGCAGCGCCGGGTCGTTTTTCCTCAATCCCATTCTCGACGCTACCGATTGGCAAAACGTTCGGGCGCGAATTGAAGACGCGCGCGTGCTCGGGCCGGGAGAAACCATTCCGCAATTTGCGGCCGGACCCGGCCAGGTAAAACTCGCTGCGGCGTGGCTGATTGAACGAGCCGGTTTTTCCAAAGGAATGGGCGAAGGGCCCGTGGGTCTTTCGACGAAACACACGTTGGCGATCGTGAATCGCGGCGGAGCGCAAGCAACGGACATTTTGCGTTTTGCGCGACGCATTCGCGACGGAGTCTACCAACGATTCGGCGTGCGGCTGGTTCCCGAGCCCGTGCTTTTCGGATTCGATCCCGATGAAGTCCGGGACTTGATTACGTCGGCGTAGAGTCTTTTTCTTTACGTTTTCCGCGTCTACGTTTTGGTTTTACCGGAACGTACCCTTCGCGGTAAACCTCCACGAGTCGCTGTTTGAGCGTTTTCGAAATATCCGCGGGCACCGAAGGCATTGCGTCGGTATTGCCTTTTTCCAATTGCCCGACGGACTTCATGAACTCCGCGGCTTTCCATACGTATTCGCCACCCGACCACGCGTGAGAAGCCACGAGAAAACGTTCACCGTCTTTTTCGAAGTGCGATTCAATCACGGCCCAATGGGCATTGAGCCCCTCGAATTCACCCGGATTGCCTTCATCGTCGACATCGAAACCGATCAAACACGGCCGTTTGCGTTCGAGCACCGCAATCAACGTGGCCAAACTGAAATCCTCATAAACAACGGCCTGATAACCGAATTCTCGCGCCAACGCCGCCAGTTGATCGGCATAAAACATCTCGCCTTCGGTCGTGTATCCACGTGTGCGCGCGATATCGAGCAGCATCGCGTGATTGTCGGGCGGCATCGAATGGCTGCCCGGGCGAAAATCATCCGATTCCTGCACGAGCACCGTCGTTGCCGAAGCATCGCGTGTTTCCCAATAATCCATGACCATCCCGAGGGCATAAAGACCGCACGTGGGCCCTTTTTGGACGCGCCCCGGAACATCCGCCCCTCGACGTAATGCCCGCGCCGCCAAACGCCCGATTTCCTCGCGTTCGGAGGGCGGAAATTCTTCAACGTTTTCGAGCTCCGCCGAAGGACGATCGGGCTTCTCTTCCGGCGGTAAACCCTGATTCGCATTGCGAGCGCGATTCGACATCCCGCCAGCGTATCAGATTTCGTTATGGGACCAAAGGATTTCCTACCTGCGGGGCTTGCATGCTTTCGCGAACCTCGTTACGATGCTCGCGATATGCCGACCACATTCGATGCCCCGGATCAAATCGTCATCGATGTTCACGAAAAGCAAACGCTGCTCAATGCGTCACTGGCCGCGGGTATACCACATACACACGTCTGCGGTGGAAATGCCCGTTGCTCGACCTGCCGCGTAATCGTGCTCGAAGGGCTCGAAAACGTCGACCCGCCCAATGCCGAAGAACGCATGTTGGCCGAACGCCTGGGTTTGCCTCGGGAAGTGCGCATTGCGTGTCAAGCTACGGTTCGAGGCCCGACGCGAGTTCGACGATTGGTGCTTGATGAAGACGACGTGGCGCTCGTGAGTCGACTGCGTAAAGCGAAAGTGGAATTGACGCCGATCGGGGAAGAGCTTCGGGTCGCGATTCTTTTCTCGGATATTCGCGGTTTCACGCCCTTCTCCGAATCACTTTTGCCTTATGACGTCATTCACGTCTTGAATCGGTACTTTGAAGCCGTCGGAGCCACGATCGTTTCTCAAGGCGGATTCATCAACAATTACATGGGCGATGGCTTCATGGCGCTGTTCGGCGTCGATGGTCAGCCCGAAGCCGCTTTACGCGCCGTCCGTTCCGCGATCGCAATGCTCGATCTGATGCAATCGAAAATATCCCCGTATCTCGTGCGAACCTACGGGCGAACCTTCGATGTGGGCATTGGAATTCATTATGGCGAAGCGGTCGTCGGGCCCATTGGATCAGCGGATCGAAAAACCGTGACGGCCATCGGTGATGCGGTGAATTTCGCCAGTCGAATCGAATCGGCGAACAAGGAAGTCGGGACGCGACTTTTGATCTCCGATGCGACATATCGAGAAATCGCCGATCGGGTTGTCGTTGGAAAAACCGCATCCGTGCAGGTGAAGGGAAAGACCGGCGATTACTTGTTGCACGAAATCACCGGGCTTGCCGATACCTGAGAAAACTCGACGACTACAACGACGCTTTGTCCCCCAACACAAAATCCACTTCGTACATGTCGTAATGCGCCGCCTGCATGCCCATCGCGCGATAGGTCGCTTGCGCTTTGCCATTGTCTTTGTCGACGTACAAGCGCACACCGCAAACATTCTGCGCGTTTTTCGCCGCTTCGAGCACATGACCGTACAACGTTCGATAGACGCCCATACGGCGAGCGTCGGGCAATACGTACACGGATTGAATCCACCAAAACACGCCCGAACGCCAATCGCTCCATTCGAACGTGACGAGCAATTGGCCGACCATGACGCCATCGCGTTCGGCGATCAGGTAAAACCCTTTGTTCGGATCGTCGATCACCGCGTGAGTGCCACGGAGGGTCGTGTCGACATCGAGATATTTGTTTTCCGTTTCGAGGGCCATTTCGCGATGATTTTGCGCGAGCGCCGAAATATCGTCCGTCGTGCCCAAACGAATCAAAATGGAGTTCGTCATTCGGCTCCTTGACTTTGCGGAGGCGTGTAGAACCGACGCGGAACGGGTTCGTGTTGCACGACGTATTGGAATTGCGCCTGAAATTCGTCAATCGAAATGCCCATGATGCGAGCACATCCGGCGAGCAGCGCGCTGTCGTCGAAGTCGTCCCGACGCAATCGCAACATGTACCGATGCGCAATCATGTACCGATCGCTCGAAATGTCCACCATGCGCACACGCATTCTTCCGGTCACGGGATCCATGATGGAATCGAACGGCACCGATTGAAACGATCCTTGAATCATGGCCACGACCGCGCCCGTACCGCCTTCGGACAAGAAACGCGCCGCGCAATAACCCAAATCCCGAGCGTATTCCATGTCGTACGGAATGGGATCCGCACAACGCAATTCGTACCCGATGTTCTTGGGTACGATGGTCATTTTGACGCCGAATTCGCGGAGTCGCGCCTGGACCTCCTGCTTCAGGATTTCCGCAAAAGCAATTTCCGCGATACGCACATGCCCGTGAGCGTCCCGCTCGACGCCTTTCAACGCGACGAAATCCGATTCGTCCATGCGTTCGACCAATCCTTCGGCCAAAATCGCAATACCGAAATCACGCCCCATCGCCAAGCGTTTGATGATCGCCGTTGCCAATACATCGACGACCATTTTCAGGCGAATTGGTTCGTCCGGGGGGAATTCTTCCGGAATGAGCGTCAACGTCGCTCCGGCCGCTTTGCCGATTCCGAGCGCCAAATGCCCGGCTTTTCGGCCCATAGCCACGACGAAATACCAGCGATGCGTCGTCCGCGCGTCCACCATGAGGTTTTCAATGATTCCCACCCCCACGTGCCGTGCGGTTTGAAAACCAAATGTGTCGGAATATCCGGGCAGGTCCAAATCATTATCGATCGTTTTCGGGACATGCACGACGCGCAAGCGCCCCTGCGATTGCTTGGCGATTCGTGACGCGGAAAAAGCGGTATCATCTCCGCCTATCGTGATGAGTTTGTCAATGTCGAGGCGCAGGAGCGAAAGTACGGTTTCTTCGAGAAGCTCGGGAGATTTCGTCGGATTCGATCGCGAAATGCCCAAATAAGACCCGCCACGAAAATGAATGTGATTGACATCCTCGATCGACAACTGTCGAGCCTTCGAGGTGTCGCCTTTCATGATCCATTGAAAACCGTCTTGAATGCCGATGACATCGAATCCCGCGAGCACGGCGCGAATCGTTGCTGCTCCAATGACTGCATTGATGCCCGGCGCCGGTCCTCCACCAACGAGGATGCCAACTTTCTTTGGTCCGTGAGTCATACGCAGAGCCACCTAGCATCGCTCGGCCCGGGAAGCTAACGTGCAAATGAATATGCGACGCTTCGGCTCGATCGTCTTGTCCCTGGGCCTCGCCCTGGCTTGCGCAACAGGCTGCACGCATTCGGGCGAATCGCCCAATGCAGTCGAAGCGCCGCCGCAGAAACCGAAAAATGCTGTCGACATCGCCCGATCCATCGTCAATGCGCGGGTCGGATTCATGGTTTGGGCAGACAAACTTCACGGGCACCCCGTCGAGACACGTCTGCAAGCGCTGAATCCTCTGCGTCCCATGCTCGAAGGCACGGGCATCGACGTCACGCGCGATGTCGTCGCGGCCTACGTCGCGTCGACGGGCATCACGTCGAACGACGTCGCCGTCGCGATCGTGCAACACAAAGTCGAGGCCAATCGACTGCAAACGGGCCTGGAAACCGTGATGTCACGCAGCGTGCCGCGTGGTGAATGGATCGCCAACCCCTCCGTTCCGTCCGCACGCGTGACCGTACGCGGACAAACCCGCGTCATAGCGCTGGTGGATCCCGAATTTTTTGTCGTGCTCCCCGAAGGCATCGCCGGACAAGCCACCCGGTTTGTCGGAACAGGTGGGTTTGTCGATCCGGTCGGACCGGACGTGGCCGTCGCGACCGCGCTCGATCCTTCGCGCAGTTTGTCCGCTGCGCACGCGCCGCCCATTCCACCCACGATTCGCAGCTCGGAAGCCCATATTTGGACCGCTCCGGACGGCGGTCTCGACATCAACGCCGTCGGCGAAAGCACCGATCCCAACCAAGCAACGGCGGATGCCGCGGCCCTCACGAACTCGATCGATAACGCGACATCCATCAATCTGGGAATCCTGCGAGTTCGTCTGTTTCAACAAGTGGTCTTTCATCCCGAAGGTTCTCAGGTGAAGAGCCACGTGCATTTGACGCCTGCGGAAATCGATCGCTTGGCGTCGCTCGCCGAGACGCTCATGCCGCGGTGATCCTGCTACGCTCGGCGCCCATGAGGCTCGTGAAACTTGGTGTCGCGAACGTAAACGCGACCGTGGGTGCGATTCGCTCGAACGTCGATCGCTGCATTCGTCTGGCCGCAGCCATGGCCGAAGACAACGTGACGCTCGGGGTTTTTCCCGAACAAGTCGTCAGCGGATACGCCGCGGAAGACTTGGTGCAGTGGCGTGGGTTTGTCGAAACACAACGACGCGAATTGGAACGATTCGCCGCGGAGACAGCGCGCTTTCGCACGGTGTTCGCCATTGGAACGACCGTCGGCATCGGCGGTGATTTGTTCAACGTCGGAGCGCTCGTGCATGGCGGGCGCATTCTCGGTTTCACCCCCAAGGAAAAACTCCCCACGTACAACGTGTTTTATGAAGCCCGCGTGTTTTCGCGCGGCGTGGCCGGCATGTTGCTCGATGCAGCCGGCGTGCCTTGCGGTGATGAGATCTTCGAATTCGACTTCGGCACCGTGGCGCTCGAAGTGTGCGAAGA
>CAYSYX010000100.1:0-24078 GCA_964435055.1 uncultured Polyangium sp.
CTCCTGCGCCCGTTGCTGCCGCGACAACGGCGGCCACGACGCCGCCGACCATGCCTCCGGCTGCCGCGGCGACGGAAGCTCCCGCGACGCCGCCGACGATGCCGCCCGCAGCAGCTCCGGCACCGGCGTCGACCGCTGCGGCGGTGCCTGCGCCGCAAGCTGCGACGGCTGCACCATCGAGCGCCGCCGCGCCTGCACCGGTCACGACAAACCCGGGGCCTGTTTCAGGAAGACAAACCCCGGTGCCTTCGGTCCCATCCGTTGGGACAAACTCCACAAAGCCTGCACCGTCGCCGGCAAACCTTCGACCTCAAGCGCCGGCCTCGCGAAAAATTCCCTCGCAGGTCGCCATGCCCGCCGTTTCGGTTCCCAAACCGACGCCGGATACGGCCGCACGTCCTGCTGCTCCCGTCGAGGATCCTCCCAGCGTCGACGAAGGTCGTTCGGCTGTACCTCCGCCCGCACCGGCGCCCGCAGCAGCAACGCCCGCAGCGCCTGCGCCTGCGCCCGTACCTGTGCCCGCCGTAGCAACGCCCGCAGCGCCCGCAGCCGCAGCGTCCGCATCGGCGCCAACCACGGCGCCTGCTTCGACGGCGGCTCCAGCTGCGACGACACCGTCGCCATCGCCCGTACCTCCGGCGCAAGCAACGACGAAGCGTCGTCAAGTCATTCGCACGCCGATCCTGGATCCGTGGACCGAAGTTGGAACGAGCGATGTGCGTTCGCCGCGGCGTCGACAAGGAGCCGAGCAAGCGGGCCTTGGTGCTGCACGGCCTCGAGCGCGCATGCTGCTCGATGAAGAAGACGACGATGTGATCACGTCCGCACCGTTGCTCGCCGACATCATCGGCAAGAAGCATACGGGTGGCGTTGTTTCCGGTGGGACGGGTTTGGCGCAGGCACCTCCGCTGCCCGCGGCCGCTCGTGCCGCGACAAACGTCGGTACTCCGCCTCCGTTGCCGGCTCGCGCTCAAAATGTGACGCCTGCAGGAGCGCGTCCTCCGCCGTTGCCGCCCGCGGTCGCGACGCCGACACCAGCGCCTCCGCTTGCCGCGCCGGCTTCGACGAAGGCACCGTCGCAGCCGCCTCCGGCCGCACCGCAAGCAGCTCCGACGTCTGCCAAGACGCCCACGCCCGCTCCGCCCGCGCCTGCTGCGCCCGTGCCCTCGACGAAAGTGCCGACACAGCCGCCGCCTCCTGCGGTTGCGCCGCTTTCGGCCAAGGTGCCCACTCCGCCGCCACCCGACGACGAGGACGAAGGTACGGAAGCACCACGCAAGCTGAGCGCTGTAAAAGCGCCGACTCCCGCGCCCGAGCCACCTGGTCCGCCGGTGCCGTCACAACGCGCCAAACCCCCCACGGACGCACCCGAGCAAACGCCGCCTTCGGACGTCGTGCCCACGGCTCCACGCCCGGCACTACGTCGCTCGCCGACGATTCCTCCCGCTCCAAAGTTGCCCACGGGAGCCCTGGGCAAACCCGTCGTGCCGTCTGCGCCGCGGCCTCCTGTCGCTGCCGAAGATGCGGCCGACGACGATCCGCGGAAGAAGCTCTCCGACACACTGCCGAGCGGCATCACGATGGCGGCGCTCATGCAAGCGGAGGCCGATGCCGCCGCCGTGAAGGCCAAAGCGGCGATTCCACCGCCGCCGGCCGGAACGAAGCCGCTGTTCGAGATCACCAAGAGGCCCGCGCCCGCCGCACCTCGAGCGCCGACGCCCGCGCCGCGACCGGCCGTCACGCCCCTCAAACCGCCGACGGTCCCCGCGGTTGGTCCTTCCAAACTACCGCCGCCACCGTCGACTGCGCCGGCTGCTGCAACGCCTTCGCGTACGAAGAGCAGTCTTCCGCCGCCGCCGGTACGCGACTCGATCGCTCCGCCCGCGGATCCCGTGCGGATCAGCAACGTGGAGCTTCGCGGTGTCGAGCCGTTCGCGCAGCTTCCCGACGAGGTCCAACGGGCGCTCGTGCGCACCGCGATCATCGAAGACTTGGTCCCCGGCGAAGCTCGTACGGCGTTTGGCGCGGTACTCGTCGTGGCCGGTGAAGCCACCGTTTGCGCCGTCAACTTGGACGTTCCGGTCAAACTCGCCCCGCCGCGATCGTTCATCGCGACACGTGGCTCGTTATCGACGCCCGTGCCGTTGCGTATCGTGGGGAGTTCGTCCGGAGCAACGATCTCGCGTTGGTCCGTCGATGCCTTCAACCAAGCGCTCGAACCTCATCCCCAAGCCGCCCAGGATTGCCGCTCGGCTTCCGATGCTCTTCAAGCCCGCGTCGGTCTGACGCTTGGAGCTCTGGCCGAAGTCGACCTCACCACGCGGGAAGCGATGCTCGAACGCCTGGAAGTTCGCGCGCTCGAGCCCGAAGAGATCATCACCGAAGAAGATGGTCCGATGCCCGGTCTCGTTTTCGTCGTCGGCGGCAGCGTTGAAATTCTCGAAGGCGATCCGGCGGTCGTCGTTGCCGATGTTCGTCCGGGCGATCTGTTGTTCCCCGAAGCGTTATGGGCCGGTGCAGCTGCACCGCTACGCGCTCGCGCCGCTGCCTCCGGTGCGCTCCTGCTCGTCGGTGAACGCAAACTGGCGCTCGACTTTGCCGAGAACGTTCCCGTCGTCGGCGAATTGCTCTCGCGCTGAGCATTCGTTGGACGTCAAAATAATCGCCAAGACAAACTATTGCGTCGCCAGCATCGTGGGAATTCCCAGCGGGGAATCCGGCGCGGGCTTCGGCGATTCCTTGAGCGACCAAACGAGCTCGCTGTTGCCTTGGGCGCCGGCGAAGCGCAGACCGACCCACGTCGCATCGGGAGAAATCGTCGGTGTTCCGCTCGCTTTGGTGTGTGGAAAGCGGATTCGAAACGCCTGTCGATACACCGTGTTGTACGGAAAGTAGGTCCGCTCGACGGCGTTGGGTTTCGTGATCGAAATGATCTCTTCCGGCGCCGTTTCGTTGCCCGTGTCGTCGATGAGCCGCACGATCCACGCGCTGTCCGACCGCGTCAGATCGTTGTACCGACGCTCGCTGCCGTGAAGCGCCACGAAAAACTGATGATGTTCACGCGTCTCTTCGAGCGTTCGTTGCAGCAGCTTCTTGCGCTGCTCGATCGTGAGCCGATAGTCCTGCACGTAGCGCACGACGTAAGCCCATCGAAAGTCCCACGACTCGAACGTCGCCGTCGCCGTCAGATAACTCTCGAGCTCCGAGACGGCGAAGAGGTTGCCCGTACGCGTCCATTTGCGCAGCACCGTCTCGTAGTCTGTCGCGACGTACTCACGCGGCCCTTCCGCAAGGCTCACGTATTGCGTCGCGCAGCCCGTGGAAAAACCGAGCAGAGCGAGCAGCAGAGGCAGGGCGAGGAAACGCATTATTTGGAGCCCAAACCAAAATCTTTGAAGACCGTGACCCAAAGCGCGAGTGTCAACAGCATCAAGACGCCCGTTGCATGGATCCAACCTTCGACTCGAGCATTGGGACGTCGCCGCGTCGTCGCTTCATACGTCAGGAACATGAGTCGTCCGCCATCGAGCGCCGGGAGCGGGATCATGTTGAAAGCCGCCAGATAAGCCGAGATTCCGCCGAGCAATTCCAGGCCGAACTCCCAACCTTCTTTCGCCGCCGTCGCGACGGTCTTCACCATGCCGACAGGCCCCGACAGCTCGGCTTTGACTTTCCCTTGGAGAGCTCGCGCCATCAGGATGAACGAATTACGCACGACGTTTGCGGGGGCGACGACCGCGAGTTTTCCGGCATCGCGCGCGGGAAGCATCACGCGAGGTTCATACGGAGCGACGCCGATTTTGCCCACGCCGTTTTCATTCGCCGGCGTCATCTCGAGCGTCACGCGCTCCTTGTTTCGTTCGACGATCACCGTGATCGGTTGTCCGGGCCGCTTCGAGATCTGCTCGGCCATCTCGTTCCACGTCGAGATGTGCACGCCGGAGACTTCGACGACGCGATCGCCTTTCATCACGCCCGCGGCGATCGCCACGCGATCGGGGAGCGGGGCGACGAGCGGCGCTTCCGGTGCGGAATCAGCGCCGGGAAGCAGGGCGGCAGGCACGCCGCCGTACATGAACGCCGCAAAGAAAAACACGGATGCAAACAGGTAGTTCGCGAGCGGGCCCGCAACGATCGTCACGATGCGACCCAGCAAGCTCGCATTCGCATAACTGTGTTTGTCATTTGGATCGTGCTCCTCGAACGGATTCATGCCGTCGATTTGCACGAACGCGAGAAACGGGATCATCGCGACTTGATAGATCGTCGGGCCGTGACGTTCGGGATCGTGTTTCCACAAGCGGATCTTGATGCGATCCGCGCCGGTGGTGAACCAGAAGTAGCCGTCTTTCGGGACAATCTTGAAGAACGTCGGGCCAAACCCGATCGAGAACTTCGTCACGTGCATCCCGAATGCTCGCGCCGCAAAGAAGTGGCCGCTTTCGTGAACCACCATCAACAGGGCCAGCCCGAGTATCCCGACGAGGTACCAAATGAACATTCGCTTCGAGTCTACTCGGGCCGGCGCAGGTCCGCACCAGCGGATGCGGATCGTTCACGGTGAGAAATCGCGTTCTTCGTGCTTTTCGTCAGCCGCCGACGAAGAACGATACGCCCACGCTGACCCAAGGGCTGCCCGCCCGCATCGTCAACGCGACCTTGTCATTGAAGTGGAATCGTCCGCCGAGAAAGACCGTGGGATCGATCCAGACGTTTCGAGCAAAGAACCCGTCGGAATGGACGATGCCGCCGAGCTCCGCAAATACGCTCCACTTGCGCGTCAGGAAGAAGTTCCACTGCAACGCGACGGGCGACCAGAGCTCGAAATCACGCGAGCAGTAATAACGGCAGCTGTTGGTGTCGACGCCGAACGTGATCGCGATCGTGTTGTTGATGCTCTTGACGAACATCGGATCGGCCAGCTCGATCGAAGCGCGAAAGCCGCCACCGAATTCTGCGTTGCCATACGCGCGACGGTAAACACCTCGACCCCATCCCGCACGGTAGAGGATCACGTTGAGGTGCGGTTCGAGCTCGGCCGTGTAGTTCGGATGCGCGCTCGGACTCTTGATGACCCAGTCGACCGCCAGAGCTTCGGGTGCTGATGCGACAAACGCTCCAAGGGCGACGCCGGCAGACAAGAAAAGCTTTTTCGTGCGTGTCTTCATGCTTCTTTCGTATCAGCAGACGGCCTGCAGGGGAACCGCTCGAACACCGTTAGGTCCGTGCTTTTACGGTCCCGCGCGATCCCACGTGATCCGTTCGAGCACCAACGGGTTGCGTCATTTCGCGTCGTTGCGTGCCACGTTGTTTCACTCCGCCGCCGCACCGCATCGCGCGCCGATCATTCGCGGCCCAACGCTTTCAAGGGATTGTCTCGACAATCCCCGCGCAGTTGCCTTCGTCGATCCGACGGCGTGTTGTTCCAGAAAAACCCAACTCACCCATCGGCGATCACCCGATACGCTTGCGTGGATCATTTCGCGGCTTGCATCGGCCACGACAACGGACGATAGCTGTCCCCACTTCGGTGCATGCGATCTCGCGCGACGAACACACTGGCTCCACTCGTGACGAGCGTCGTCTTGATGTCGACGCTTCGGGAGGTTCGTGCGGACGAACCCGCTCCGATCGATGTCACGGTTCGCGGTTCATCGGCGCCTGCGTTCGTGTCTCGTGCTTCGGCGGATGATCGCCGTCGTGAATCGATCGATGCGGCGTCGATGCTCGCCGAGCTTCCCAGCGTTCACGTGCGACGCCTTGGAGCACTTGGGGCGCAAGCTGCGATCTCGATTCGAGGCTCCGCTTCTTCGCAAGTCGGCGTGTTGCTCAACGGAATACCTCTGACGAGCGGCGCGGATCCTTCGTTCGACGTCGGTTCGCTTCCGCTTTGGCCCGGCGCTTCCTTTCGCGTGTATCGCGGTTTTGCACCCGGTTCTCTTGGCGCGACGGGGTACCTCGGCGGCCTTGTCGCGATCGATCCACCGTCGTCGCTTGCGGGAGCACGTACGGACGCGCAGCTCGTTGCGGGATCCTTCGGCACGCTTCAGGCGCGTGTGGCCGATGCGCGAAAGGTTGGTCCAGTCAAACTTGGCGTGGGTGTTTTCGGTTCTCGCTCTGCCGGCGATTTTTCATATTCGATGCAGGACGACTTTTCGAATCAGCTCGTCACGCGCACGCGCATGAATGCCGAAGCCGTGAATGCCGGCATGATCGGACGAGCCGCATGGGAACGATCGTGGGGCACCGTGGGGGCGACATGGTTTGCCGACGCTCGTCACGTAGGTTTGCCCGGAAATACGCAATTCACAACAAAGTATTCCGGTCTGGATACGCAACGCGCGGTCGCCGGTATCGACGCTTCGACGCGTATTGGAAAAACGGCTTCGTTTCGAGCTCAGATTTGGGGCCGTGGAGAACGGACGCGTTTTACGGATCCCCTTGGAGAAATCGACCAGACACGTTCGTCGAACCGGGCCGAGCAATTGATTTGGGCGGCGGGATTTTCCGCTGTTTTGCGGGGCATTCAATGGGGGCCCGCCGGGATTGTCTTCTTTGCGGATGGGCGAACCGAACATCTTTCGCCAGCTGCCGGGGCGACGGTATTGGGGGCGGTCGAAGCTTCGCGTTTGGCGGGAGGAACGGGCTTTGAAGTGGAAACTCGTCTTCGTTCTTTTCGATTGTTCGCGTCGGGACGGCTCGATGTGCGACATGACGAAGCGACGGGGATCGTCGAAGGCAAAAAGCCCGATCAAGGTCCGACGACGGATGTTCTTCCGAGTGGTCACGTAGGTATTTCGTATCGAATCGGGCCGGTGGCGACGATATCGTCTCACGTCGGTTTTTTGCGACGATTCCCCGGGTTTGCCGAATTGTACGGGGATCGCGGAACTCTGGTGGGCGATCCGCGATTACGCACCGAGCGTGCGATATCGGCGGATTTGGGGGTGCAGGGCGACATCGAGTTTGGCCGAGCGAAATTCGGTTATGAAGTCGCCGGTTTCGTCACGAATGCGCAGGACCTCATTGTGTTTTTACCGCTGGGCTTACGCACGTTTCGAGCGACGAACATCGGCGCAGCCACGCTCGTCGGTGCGGAAGTCGCGGCGTCATTGTCGGCAAAAAATCTACTGACGACGTTGAGTTACACATTTTTGTATACGCAAAACCAAAGCGACGATCGATTGGCGTTTGGCAATCCATTACCCGGCCGCCCGATGCATGATCTTTCGTACGACGCGGCGTATCAATGGGGACCTCTCGGAGTTCGTTATGGCGTCGACGCGATTGCCGGCACGACAATGGATACTTCCGCAAGTTACGAGCTTCCACCGCGGCTTTTTCATAACGCCGGTTTGTCTCTGGACATCCCTGGATTTTCGCGTTTGCGTATCGGCATCGAGGCGCAGAATCTTTTCGACGTGCGGGTCATGCGTATGTATTCGCCGGGCCAAAAGAGCCTCATTCCGTATTCGATCAGTGACTTTATGGGATTTCCTCTGCCCGGTCGTTCTTTTTGGGCGACATTGCGATTTCGACAGAATTGACCCGGGCATTGTTATGACGTCCGTTTTCGAGGCAGCTCATGAGGTGCTTCATGCCCGAAAGCGGTGTTTTTGCGGAAATCCGCGTTGATTGGCACATCCCTCTTGTCGATCGCTGCGGAGTGACTACAATCCGCGCCCAACGCAGCTGTTTGGAGCGACCAACACGCAACCGGAGAAAATTCAGATGGCGACGATCACCTTGAAGGGCAATCCCATTCCCACGGCCGGCGACTTGCCCAAAGTCGGCGATTCGGCTCCCGACTTCAGCCTGCTGCGCGGCGATTTGTCCCGCGCAACCTTGGCGTCCTTTTCCGGAAAGAAGATCCTCAATATTTTCCCCAGCATCGACACGCCCGTCTGCGCGATGTCCGTCCGCAAATTCAACAAACACGCGTCGGAAAAGGGCGTCACCGTCCTCAACATCTCGGAAGACTTGCCGTTTGCGCAAAAGCGTTTCTGCGGCGCCGAAGGTATCGACAAATGCGAATCGCTCTCGGCGTTCCGTTCGTCCTTTGGCAAGGATTACGGCGTGGAAATCACCGCGGGTCCGTTCAATGGTCTCACCGCCCGTGCGGTCGTCGTTCTCGACGGCGACAACAAAGTCATCCACTCGGAACTGGTTTCGGAAATCGCCAACGAACCGAACTACGACGCGGCGATCGCGGCGCTCGGCTGACCGAAAAAAAGTCGGTCACGTTTTTGGGCCTCGTTGCTACATGCGGCAGTACGTCGTGGTGTAAGCCCGTCGTTGTAAGCCCGTTGTTGGTAGGGAGGCCCGCAGTGTTAAACATCTGGAAAGTTTCGACGCTCGTTCTTGCCGGTGCGCTTGCGTTTGTCGTCGGTCGTGGTGCCATTGCCGAATCGATGGCTTGCGACGGTCCGGCCGAAGTTTTCGTTCCCACCGCCGAACAAGTCAGCCGCACGCATCTCGCGCGAAGCATTGCGTTTTTGGATCGCGCCGAGCAGGAAATCGAACAGGCGACGGCCACGTCGTCGCAAACGCGCGCGAATGCATTGGCACAAATCGCCAAAGCTCGGGCGACCATCGATATTGCGCTGAATCCCGAGCCGGAAATCGCCGCTCCTCCCCCGCCGCCTCCTCGCAAACCGGTACAAAAGCCCGCTCCCAAGCCCAAAGACCCATTTACGACGCGAGCCTCCGCGCCGGTGGAGATCATCAATCCATTTTTGCGTTCGTCCGGACCAACGCAGCCCGCGGTGCATACGACCATCAAAGATCCCTGGGCGACGACGCGCTGAAATTTTCGACGCGTGACCGTGCAGCTCGTCGGGAATCCGTTTGGGATTACAAACGTACGTCCAAAAAAACGTTTGCCTCGGGGACAAGGTGTGTGATAGGGTAAAACGTATCACGACATTGACTTGACCTCACTCCACGGCAACGTTTTCAATTCCAGGAAAAACATAAACGATGGGACGTACGAGCACGTGTTTGTGGTATGACGACCAAGGCCTCGAAGCGGCGAAGCTCTACACGAGTCTGATTCCCAATTCGAAGATCACCACGGTCAACGAAATGAACGGCAAAGTGCTGACCGTTCTTTTTTCGCTCGATGGGAGCGACTACATGGCGCTGAATGGCGGAAAGCATTTCCAACTTTCGCCTGCGGCGTCGATCATGGTGTATTGCGACGGCCAGGACGAAGTTGATCGGCTCTGGGACGCATTGGGCGAAGGGGGCGCTTTCAGCCAATGCGGATGGCTCACGGACAAATTTGGTTTGTCGTGGCAGATCATTCCCCGACAGTTCATGGAAATGATGAAGAGCACCGACAAGGCCGCCATCGATCGAGCATTTCAAGCGATGATGAGCATGACCAAACTGCACCTGCCCACGTTGCAAAAAGCCTTCGACGGCGGTTGATCCCTCCGCATTACGGACAAACCATTTCCCGCCGTAAATCACTTTTCCTTGGATAGTTCCTCGGCGTGTCGAGCCAACATCGGGCGCATTTCGTTCACCCACGCGCGAGCTTCGGCTTCGTCGGGCAAATGCGATGCCCAACGATTCTTGCTCCCGAGCGAAGCGCTTCCGCGAAGCACCAAATCGAGCATCACCTGCGTCGCGTATGTCCCACCGAAATGGGCAAAGACTCGAGGCGGCATGCGCGACCCATTCGAGGCCAGGACTCTCCTTGCGCCCGCCGAATACGATCGCAACTCGGAGACGTCCAAAAGCAGGACGATATAAGGTTTGTCCGCTGTCCAGACGACGAGGCGCTCGACGAAATCCCGCGCCGCCGCTTCCTCGATATCCCCGGTCAAATGGACGTAGGCCGTATCCGACGATTCGAACGTCAGCTTGATGCCTCGACCTTGCCAGGAGGTTGCCGATTGCATCGATTCTACTTGCAGACGGGCGGGAGCGCGTCCGCTTCTCCAAGCAATTCCGTATATTGTTCAATCCGTCGGCCGTTGTGCACGGTATCGTCGAATTGAATGAACACACGATGATCATCGGGCATGATGCCCGCATTGAAATACGCGTCGGCATCGCTGGCCGTATTGCCGAAAGCGTACGTTGGGACCAACCCTCGATCCCCGATCATTTTCAGCTCGTTTGTCTTGTATGTAGCTGCTTCGCTCCCGAGCGCTCCGGATTTCGTCAGCGTCGTGTGCACGATGCCGCGAGGAAACCCGTATTGCTCGAAAAACTGTCGCGTGCGTGCGCCGAGCCATTCGGGCCGCGCCGTCATGTAAAAGATGTTGTAGCCCTTTTTCGCGAAAATATTGAAAAGGTTCGACGCGTCTTTCTGCATGGCCGGCAATGAACCCGTCGCCAAAGCTACGAATTCCTCCGTCTCGTACGTCGTCAGAGTTCCATCGATGTCGCTGACGATCAGCGGGGCGCCTTTTTCCACGACGTTGATATACAAGTCCGTCGAAGAAAGATCGCCTTTGACGACCAGATGCACGCGGTGCCAACCGAGTCCCAATTCTTTCTCTTTGGGAATTTGGAAATAAATCCGTCCGCCGGTGTCTTCCACGCCTTCGACCGTGGCGTGTTCGCCGTCGTTCGTCGTCGTCGCCGTGCCCAGGAAATCCCACGTATCACCGCAATCACGAAGCAAATACACGTCGACGAATTCGCCCTTGATGTCGTCGTCGAGCGTTCCGTACGAAAACTTGGCCATGATCCATTGCGTATCGCCGGGGTTGTAAAACATATCGCGCCCGCGATGGTTTGGATCGCCAAACGGTGGAATGATGGAATTCCAGCCCGTTGCCGTTCCGGGATTCGGCAAAGGCGCATTGCAAGCAGGAATTGCGGGGCAGGTGATGTTCGCCGAACCTCCCGAACCGCCGCCGCCCGAGCTGCTGCCATTGCCCGAACCGCCGTCGCCGCCACTGCCGCTTCCGCCGCTTCCCATCGCGCCGGAACCCGAAGTCACTTGGGTCGTGGATCCGCCGTCGCCGCAACCCCAAAGAGAAACCAGAACAAGCAAGGAGCCCACAAAAGAAGTCGTTCGATTGCGCATGCTCCATTATGCCGCGATTGTTGACGAAAGAAAAGCTCTTCGATCACAAGTTCACCGGAACAAAGACTTTCGAGGTGTTGTTGTTTCACGCCGTATGCCTTACCGAGACGACGATCACGCGCTCGAAACGAAGAAACGAGAACTCGAACAGGAACGAGCGCGGATCGAGGAGCACAAACGCGCGTTGGCGCATTTGGCGGAAGACGAAGCGCGTAATCAACGCGAGCTTGCCGAGATCGAATTGCGCCTTTCGAAACGCAAGAAAAGTCTTCCGTTGCTCGGGGAAATTCGAATAGCCAGTCCTTGCAATGCCGATTGGAACGCCATGACGGGCGACGAGCAAATTCGCTTTTGCGACAAGTGCTCGAAAAACGTCTACAACATTTCGGCCATGACGACGCAGCAGGCCGAATTGCTCATTCGCGAAAAAGAGGGGAAGTTGTGTATCCGCTATTATCAACGAGCGGACGGCACGGTCATGACGGCCGATTGTTCCGTGGGCGTCCGTAAAAAGCGCAATCGAAAAATCGCCTTCTTAGCGGCATTTGGCGCGGCGGCCGGGGGCGCGTTTCATTACGCCGATGAAAACGGATTTTTTGACGGCGAGGACGAAACGGCGCTCATGGGCAAATTCGACACCTTCGATTATCACTCGCGTGAGGTGAGCATGGCGCAATCGACCATGGGCGAGTACGTCAGCCCCGAGGAATTCGCCTGGGCGGAAAAGGCCGACACGACTACCAAGAAAGACAATCCCGCGGAAAAACCAATTCGAGTCCAGCCGGCGACGCCGGTGGTCAAGTCGACGCCGGTCAAACCCCGATAATCGCCAAATTCCGCAGTTCGTGCGCTCGAGCCAAAAGACTGGGTTTCGGACGCACGGCGACGGGCACGTGGGCCATTTGCAAAAGCGCCACGTCGTAACTCGAATCGCCGAAACCTCCCAGCAAATTCGTATTGGGACACGTTTGACGAAGCGCGACCGGTTTGTTGGGACCGTAAATGGGCAGGCCTTCGAGTTTCGGCTGAATGATTCCGTCGTCAATGACCGGCGTCATGCCGATCACGTGATCGCTTGGAATGCCAAACAAGGCCATTCCGAGCTGCACCATCCATTTCGGTGAAGCCGAAACGATCCAGATGGCGACGTTTTCTTCGCGTGCCCAACCGAAAACGGGATCCAAAAATCGATGCAATCGTTCTTCGAGCTTGGATTCTTTGATGACGCCCGTGGAAAAGTCGACGGCTTCCGGCAGGGACATTCCGGCGAATACCCAAGCCATCATCGCAAAACATCGATCTTCCGGATAGTTACCGGCTTCGTGGGCTTCGAACAAAGCCCGCGCAGTATCCGTCGGGTCATCCGAATACGCAATTCCAAATTCTTGGGCCTCGCGCACGAGCGCCGCGTGACCAGCGCGCTTGACCGCGTGCGCTTGCACGAGCGCGAGAAACAAATCATTGCCCACATCGCCGCTCCAACACGTGCCATCGGCATCCAATGCAATCATCACCTCGGAGCTCGAAACGTTTTGTCGTGCGTTTTCCAGCCTTGCGACGAGCTCGTCCACGGAAATCGAGCATTCGTTGGCGGAGGTGTTCGAGGTCGATTCGGGTTTTGATTCGGCGTTCATTCTGGGCGGCGCCGAGGCTACCATCGTGGTGGAAAAAAATCGAGCGGGCAATTTGGATGGTCGCCACGGAGCTGAAATCAGCGTATGAAGCTCGTCATGCTGGTTGCCACTCGACATCCCGTCCTCGAAGCCAAAATCATTTCCGCGTATCCGCTCGACGATGTTCATGCCGGCTCGGCGCTCGTGGCTCACGAAGGCCGATTGCTCGTGGTGCAAGACGACGCGGCATCGGTCGTGTGGGTGGATCCTTTGTCGCGACGAACCGAACGGGTGGTCCTCGAAGGAAAAGGCGAGCAGCTCGAAAAGAAGCACAAACCTGATTTTGAAGTGGCATTTCCCGGGCCCGGACCGGTCATCACGATATTGGGTTCGGGTTCGGCACCGAATCGGAGGCGTCGCGCCGTTTTGGATGTGCAATCCAACGAAGTGCGTTTATATGACGAACCAAGGCTTTTTGAGGCATTGGAGACAGCCTTGGGCGCCGTGCCGAATTTGGAAGGCGGAATGATTTGGAACGATCGATTGCGCCTTTTTCATCGTGGAGCGGGACCCGATAACAGTGCGATCGTGGATCTGCATCTCGACGTATTGCAGGGAGCGGCGCCCGAGATTCAAGCGTTGACGTTTGTCGATTTGGGAACCGTTGCCAACGGTGTGCCATTGCATTTCACGGATGCGACGACGTGCGACGGCAGGCTTTTCTATGTTGCCGTGGCTGAAGACACGCCGAATGCCATTGACGATGGGCCGGTCGTGGGAGCCGTGGTGGGGCTTCTGGATGACCAGGGCGCGAAATGGTCGCCGCTGCTCGAACCTTCCGGTGAGATGACGACGCGCAAAGTGGAAGGGCTCGCGTACGATGCGCTGACGGGCTGGTTGTTTGGCGTGACGGACCCGGACGATCCGGAAAAACCGGCCGAGCTTCTGCGGATTGAATTGACGGGCGTTTAGAACGTGATGCGTGTTTGTCGTCGCGACGATAATGCCGGAACGGGTTCGATGGTCGTAATGAGGTCCGGGGTGGTCCAGCCTTCGGCGTTGTATTCGTTCAAGCAGCGGTCGGCGAATTCCATGCATTGATCGGCAAACCCGGTCGCCGAGGCGGAAGCATACACGGTTTCCCGCAATTCCCGGATGATTTTGGTTTGCGACGGTGGATCCAATCGGCTTTGCGCTTCGACGCCCACGGCGTCCCAAAGCAATTTCATGAGCTTGACCCGATCGAGCGTCGAATAACCATTTTGAGCGCGCACCAGTTTTTCGAGATTGCTCTTGGTGACCGGATTGCTGAAATCCGCGGCGCTGGAGGTAAGAAATACGCTGCCGGTGCCCACGATCCGTTCGACGATCTCCCGCACGCGAGGAAAAACGAGCGTCGACGACATGCGGTAACTCACGCCGTGATCCGAACCGGGCAAGAGCGCTCCATTGATCCACGGATCGGGCGCTCGAATTTGCGCTTCGGACAAACCCCAAAATAGATTGCGGTAGGAAAGCAGTTCGCCCGCGGCGGCCCGGGATTCCGAAAGCGATACCGTGCCCGCCGCTTTCGCCGCATGCATCAAGAGGCCGGCGACGAATTCGAGTTTCACGGCCAAACGAATGGACTCCTGAAAGTTCTTTCGGGCCGCAAAACCCGCGCGTAAAAACGACAGGATTCCGTCCGACCCCGCGCCGAAAGCGAGCACATTTTCCCAAGGTACGAGCGCGCTGTCGAACGTGAGCAATGCGTCGTTGTCTTCGAAGCGGCTCGTTAATGGATAATCGAACGGCGTGCCATAAAGTCGCGTGAGCGCGTTGCTCGAGGGGCGGCATTGAAGTTTGACGCCGGGCGAATTCATCGGAGTAATGAAGGCAATGGGATAATCTTCAGCGCGAGAAGGCCAATGCGTATGATGGACGATGAATCCGCAATGCGACAGAGCGGCGCTGGACGGCACGATGCACGAGCCGGAAAACACGAGTCCCGCGTCCGTTTCGCGTTCGATGATGAGCGGCACTTCGCAAGGATCGCGTAATCCATTCATCGCCGAATGAATGGCATGATGGAAGAACAGGACCTGTTCGGTGGCTTTTTGATACCAGCGGCGTGCATTGGATTCGTATGCCCCATAAGCTTCGGGCGCCACTCCGAGCGGGACCACGATGCCCGCGCCTTCTTCCGGGCTTTGTCCCACCCAACCATAAACGAGTCGGGCCCATTCCGTCAGAGCGTCGCGTTCCGCCAAAAGATCGTCGATGCTCCTTGGGACGCGGAAAAACCGATGCGTTTGTCCACCAGAACCCGTATCGGTTGTCGTGAGGAGTTTGTCGGAGCGATTCGGATCGTGCAGCGCGTGATACTGTCGGGCGAACATCTGGGCGCTGTTGCGGAATACCGGATGAGTCGTCACGTCGCCGACGCGTTCGCCGTGGACCCAAATTTCGCGTGAATCGCGGAGACTATCGATGTAGGCGCTGCGGGTGAGCGGTTGCGTTTTGCGCGGATTTTCGTGCGTGTTGGGAGCGCTCATGAAGTGTCCTCGACGGCCGCATGCAGTCTAGTCGGACTTTGGGGACGCTTATGAATTTTTTGCGGTGGATCTTCGAACGGGAAGGATCGCCGCTTTTTTGGAGGTTCGTCAAACCGATGGCATCCTCGCGCTCACGACCATGCGGCAAGTGTTTGTTTGTTCGATTCTCCTCGGCCTTGGGTTTGTCCTTTCCGGTTGCGACTCGACGGTCGGCGGAAAAGATTGGGATCGAATGTTCGACGATGCTCTGGCGGGCATGTCGAACGATGGCGACAGTCCCGTCTTCGACTGTGACGACTTGCCGGATTTGTCGGAGGAAGAGCAGTCTCTTGGTCCGATGTCGCCTCCGCGTCTCGAGAAGAGCACCAATCGAGCGGACGGATCGCCGCATAAATTCGCGCAATTGTCCGATGTTGTCCTTGCCGGGCCGGTTGCGGAGAAAGTGGATGCGATCGACGACGCATACTTTCGTCGAACGGGCAAACATTTGACCGTGACGAGCGGCACGCGGGACGCGGCGCAGCAGGCGCGAGCGATGTACAAGATGATGCGTCTTGGCGGCGATCCTTTGCGGCTTTATCGAAACAAAGAAGCGGCGCGGGAGATCAAGCGGGCCTACGAGCAGGCGCGAGCGGCCAAGAAATCGCCGGACGATATCGTGAACGAGATGTATTCGGTGATTCAGAAGCAAATCGCGCGGGGTGTTTACATTTCGGCGCATTTGCGGGCCGGCGCGGTCGACGTGCGGAGCCGCGATTTGAATGGGGCCGACAAGAAGCATTTCGCAGCGGCGCTGGCGAACATGAAGGACGTGCAAATGCTCGAAGAGTTCACCCCGCCGCATTTCCATTTGCAGATTGATTGATTCGACGAATTCGTCGGACGAACGATTACGGCAATGGATTGGCCGGACGAACGATCGCGAGGCATCCGATCATTCGAGTTGGTCGATCCAATCGGCGATTTCTTCCCATACCTCTCGAGAACGCGCATGAGTCACGAGCCCCATGTGGCCCGGGCTTTTTTTGACCACGTGCAGGGTCTTGTGGCGATCCGCGATCGGGGCCAGGAAACGTTCGACCGCATGGGGTGGCGCCAAGAACGTGTCGCCATCGCCGGCCACCGAAAACACAGGAATGGCGATTTTTTCGAAGCCTTTCCAATAGTCGATGGAGCCGTCTGTATTGCCAAACCGGTTTGTCGACCATAACAACCAGAGCTGCCGAACGTACGGCAACGCCAAGGCATCGGTACCCTGCTTGAATGGCCGAGGATCGAAGTAGCCCCAACGCTCTGAAATCTCGAGCAGCGTGCGCAACGCCGCCGCTTTTTTCAAACGCATCCACGGATCCGGTTCGATGGCCGGAAACCACCAATTTCCGGCAATCGACACGATCGCATCGGGAGATTTTTCCGGAAAAACGCCGGTCATGGCCAGCGTCGTCTGGGCACCCAAGCTGTGACCCACCACGACGGTCCGCTTGTGGGGGAAGGATTCTCGGACAAACTTCACGATGGCCGGTATGTCGTGCAAAACGTAATCGTCGTACGTGTATTGTGCGCCTTCGCGAGCGCTCGGACCGCTTTCACCGTGACCGCGCAGGTCGAACGCGACCACCGAGTGGCCGTGAGCGGCCAGGACCGATCCAAGTCCCGCGCCTCGGGGCCGGTCCATGGATTTCCGGTTGGCCATCATCGCGTGCAGCAAAATGACGACACATCGCGCATCGGTGTGTTCGGCGATGACTTCTCCCCGCAAAGTCCAGCCATCGGACGTTCGGGCTAAAACCGATCGGACGGAATTCATCTGTCAAGACGCTACCACATCGGCTCGTCTGGGCTACAGTGGCGCGCATGTTGGGATTGATTGCTGGACTCGTCGCGCTGGATTCCGAAAGCCCGCCTTGGTGGCTTCTTCGTCGATTACCGGCGTGGGCGATTACGACGACGTACGGGGGCGTGGCGCTTTGGCAATGGGCGGCGTTGCCCGCGTATTTCGTCTTTGCGATGTTTCTCGGATGGGTCATTTCCAAGGCCTTTGGATTTTTGCTCGTTCCGATTGCCAAACGTTCCGAAGCGAAGTGGGACGACGACCTTTTGATGGTTTTACGGGGACCCACGCGCCTGTTTGTGGGTACGCTGATTTTCTGGGAAATCGCGCCGTCCATCGCGTTGACGCGCAAGCCGACCGCCGTCGTCTCGAGCTTCATTGACATATTGGTCGCCGCGAGCCTCATTTGGGCCATTTTTTGCGCGCTCGACATCGCCGCCGAACGCGCCTCCGAAAAGCTCGCGGCCGCCGTCGAAATCAAAGATCGCGGAGGCATTTTGTCCGTGATTGCGATCGGCACGAAAATGGCCAAAGTGCTGCTCGTCGTCTTTGGGTTTGTCATGGTCCTGAGCATCCTCGGGGTGCAAGTCACCGGCATCGTCGCCGGTCTTGGGATCGGCGGTGTCGCCGTCGCGTTCGCAGGCCAAAAGACGCTGGAAAACCTCTTCGGTTCCTTGATGATCGGCGTCGATCAGCCCTTGCGCATCGGCGATTACGTCAAAGTCGACGACCTGACCGGGACCGTCGAACAGATTGGATTACGTTCGACCCGCATTCGCACCTTGGATCGTACGGTCGTCACCATGCCCAACGGCCGTTTGTCCGATGCTCGGATTGAGAACTTCGCCGCTCGAGATCGTTTACGTCTCAATGAAAAAATCGGATTGGTTTATTCGACCAAACCTGAAACCGTTCGCGTTTTGCTGGAAAAAATGCGTGAATATCTGCGCGAACGACCCAATGTGTATCCCGACACGATCCTCGTGCACCTCGTCGCATTCGGTGATTCCGCATTGATCGTCGAAGTCAATGTGTGGCTCATGAGTCAAGTTTGGACAGACTTTCTCGAATGGCGTGAAGAAACTCTGCTGGGCCTGATGGAAATCGTCGATGCGCATCAATCGGGTTTCGCTTTCCCGACGCAAACTTTGCACATCGAATCCGTACCCGCGTCGTTGTCGCTTCCGGGTATGTCCCCGCCGAACCCTCCCCGTTGATTTGTTTGTCATCTCCATCCATTCTTTGCTTTCGAACGGCTGCGTCGGATACCGTCATGACGAAGTCGGAACCCGGGAGGCCCTGTGGCAAGTTGGCGCGACGAACTCATCGAAGCTTCAAAAACCAAAGCCGAGCGTGAAGAGGAGGAACTCGCGCGTCATCGCAAGCGGGTCCAAGAGGCGCTTCATACGGCCGAAACGGCCTTTGGTCTTGCCGCTGCGGCGCTCGAATATTCGCGCGATCGGTTGGTGGACAAAGGACAAACCCCGCAGCTCTCCGCCGAAACCGACGCGCACGCGCTCGAACTGCTCAGCCACAAGCTTCGCGTCGAGCTCGTTCGTGATTCCGCCGTGATCAAAGTCGTCTTTGGGGAAGGCAAGCCGCGGGAGTTCGACTTTGCCAAAGACCGGCACATCGCGCCTGCCGATGTCGAAGAATATGTCGGCCGTCGCGCCGTGGAGCTGGTCAAGAGCGCGCAGAAGTCATCACCTTGGTGAGTCTCGGCGCGAGTGATCGAGCGTCCTCGTCACATTCATGGTAGAGGCGCTCCTCGTGAAGCCCTCGCACGACGATCTCCTCTCCGCACAAAGTTTGTCTCGGACCAATTCAGCGACCGCCGCGCCGCCCGTCCGTTTGTCTGGACCGGACAACGCTTCGCCCCGTTTCGGTTGGTTCGGTAGGTTTGGACGGACAATCGCGCCCGCGTTGCTCGTGGCGCTCGTGGCGTGTGGTCCCACCGGCGAGCCGCTCACGCCGCCGCCTCCGTTGCCGCCCGAGCTGCCGACGGGACCTGTCGTCAAGCCCGTCAATCCGGTCGAAACGAGCGATTTGGCGCGCGTCGCCGATGACGTGAAGCGTTTGGCATCGGATGAATTTTCCGGTCGTGGGACGGGTGAAACCGGCGCGCAGCTCGCTTCGGACCTCGTCGAACAACGCTTCAAAGAGCTGGGTCTCGAGCCATTCGGGGATGGTGAAGGCGCGGCGCGGACGTTCAAGAACAAGTTCTCGGCGCGGGTCGGAGCGAAGATCGACACGCCGAAGCTCGAGGTTTCACGCGCCAAACAGAAGCCGATCGTTTGGCCCGAAGGCGGCGTGATCACGGCCGATGGCGCGGAAAACGCTGAAGTTCAAGGGGCCGTGGTGTTTGTCGGGCATGGAGTTACGGCGCCTGCCGTCGCGTGGGACGATTACGCGGGCAAGGACATTGCCGGCAAAGTGGCGATTGTCTTGGACGGCCCTCCGAAGCCTGCGGATGATAAACAAGCGACGGCGCTTCGAGACTTCAAGAGCGCGCGGTACAAGCTGCGCACGGCGCGTGAACACAAGGCCGCGGGGCTCATCATCGTTGCAGCGGGTGAAGAATTGCCGCCGGCTCCCGCGGATGCGCGGGGGATGGGCATTCCGGGCGTCGTCATCAAGCGCAGCGTCGCGAAGCTCCTGTTCCCGGACATCAAGTGGGACGACATCGCCAAAAACGCTGTAAAAGCACCGGGAAAACCTGTCGATATGCCCATCGTCAACGTGAAGATGACGACGCACGTCGAGCCGAGCATGGCTGACGCGTGGAACGTCATCGCGCGTTTGCCTGCGAAGGCTGATTCGAAAACAGCTGGGGAATACGTCGTCGTCGGCGCTCACTACGATCACTTGGGCATGGGCGGACCGTCTTCGCGAGCGCCGGGAACGCGCGCGATTCATCACGGCGCGGACGACAATGCTTCGGGGACGGCGTTGATGCTCGATGTCGCGCGGCGTTTGTCCAAGCTCCAAGACAAACCCTCGCGAAACATCTTGTTCATGGCGTTTGGCGCGGAAGAACTCGGTGCGTTGGGTTCACGCTACTGGGTCGAACATCCGTCGGTGCCCATCGGTTCCGTCGTGGCGATGATCAACGCGGACATGGTCGGGCGCATGCGCGATCGGACGCTCGTGGTCGACGGCACGAGCACCGCGGCGACGTGGCCCGAACTTTTGCAGAAAGCCAACGAAGGTTTGTCGTTGAACTTGAAGCTCGGTGCCGAAGGGTTTGGCGCGAGCGACCATGCGTCGTTTACTGCGGCGCGCGTGCCGGTTGCCTTCTTGTTTACCGGCGTGCACGACGACTATCACTTGCCGAGCGATACTGCGGAGAAGATCGATGCGAGCGGGATTGATCTTGCGGCAACGCTGGCGGCGCGATTGACGGTTGCCGTGGTCGAGCGTCCCGAGCGTTTGGCGTTCGTGGATCCTCCGGCGGCGAATCCGCACGGTGGAGGAAGCGGTACGGGTCGTGGATTCAAAGTCTCGCTCGGTTCGCTTCCCGATTATGCGTGGCAAGGCAAAGGCGTGAAGCTCACGGGAACGCGACCGGATTCTCCCGCGTCGCGTGCGGGGTTGGTCGCGGGCGACGTCATTGTGAAGATTGGATCGCACGACGTGACCAACGTGCACGATTATACGTTTGTCCTGGGAGACCTCGAGCCGGGCAAAGAGACGACGGTGGAAGTCGAACGAGATGGGAAGCGTTTGACGCTGAAGATCATTCCGGCGCCGGGGCGCTGAAAAAACCGCGATTGCATTTCGAAGGTCGGGCGATGGGTTCATTTTTCGGTCGTGTGGGGGCGGGGTTCGCCTTTTGCGTACTCCTTTTGGCATCCGTTGCGGCTCCGGCCTGTTCCAATGGTCAAGGGGTTGTCTCGACAGACGCGGGGCCGGATGCCCAGGCGCAACAAAACGCAGCTTTGGATGCGGCCTTCGATGCGGCGCTCGACGCGGCGTATGACGCGACCATCGGCGCCGACGCGGACGTCGATGCGGAGTCGGCCACGGATGCCGGTGCCGACGGGGATGTTTTACCGGGTACGAGCGAAGGTTGTCCCGACGATATGGTGCTCGTTGCGGGCAATTATTGTCCGAACGTGCAGCAGAATTGCATCGAGCACCATAACGAATTCAACAACGACCAGAAGAAAAAGAAAAAAGCCGAAGAACGCGGGGAAGGAAAGCGCGCGACGACGGTCAGCGAGCGGTGTTTGAAGTACGAAGAGCCTTCGGTGTGTTTGTCCAAGGAACGAGTTCCGATGCGATATTGCATGGACCGTTATGAATGGCCGAACAAAAAAGGCGAATTGCCTTCGTTGTTGGTTTCGTGGGGCGACGCGAAGAAGTTGTGCGAAGAAAAAGGCAAACGTTTGTGCATGGAAGCGGAGTTCAATTTCGCGTGTGAAGGCGAAGCGATGCTTCCGTACACGTACGGGTACGTGCGCGACGCGACGGCGTGCAACATCGACAAGGAATATCGGAAGCGGGAAAAATCGCTGAAGAAGTACGAACGGTGCATGCAAAAGCCGGAATGCAAAGCCGAGCTCGAGCGGCTTGATCAGCGACTGCCGACGGGATCGTTGCCGCGGTGTGTGTCGCCGTTCGGCGTGTATGATTTGAATGGGAACATCAATGAATGGGTCGAGCGGCCGAAACAAAAATATCCGAATCGAAGCGGATTAAAAGGCGGCTGGTGGGGACCGGTGCGCGGCCGGTGTCGTCCTACGGTCGGTTTTCACAAAGAAGACGATTACGGTTACGAAGAGGGGTTTCGGTGTTGCAAGGACGCCGAAGGCGACGCGAAGTGAATTTCGTCGGAAACGACGCAGCGCGCTTGCCTTTTTCCTGAAAAAGATCGATTCTCCCGGCCATGCGAACGTTGTGTATCGACATTGGTGGGACCGGAATCAAAGGTATGGTGCTCGATGCCGACGCCGTGCCGGTGACGGATCGTATTCGAGTGCGTACGCCGAGCCCCGCGATTCCCGCCGCGGTCTTTGCGGCGATTGACGAGTTATTGACCAAATTGGCCGATTTCGACCGCGTATCCGTCGGGTTTCCGGGGGTCGTCGTCGATGGAATTACGCATACCGCGCCAAACCTTGGGGAAGGCTGGGGTGGTTGTGCATTGGCGGAGACGTTGAGTCGCCGGACGGATCGACCCGTCCGCGCGCTCAATGATTGCGGACTTCAAGGCCTCGGCGTGATCGAAGGCAAGGGTACGGAGATCCTCATCACGCTCGGTACGGGCATGGGGTTTGGCTTGTACATTGACGGTCGGTATGTTCCGAATGTGGAATTCGGGCATCATCCATTTCGCAAAAAGAAGACGTACGAGCAGCGAGTTTGTAATGCCGAACGAAAAGCCATCGGCAAGCGCAAATGGAACAAGCGGGTGCGCGACATCGTCGAACAAATCGAGCCGATTTTCAATTATCGTCAATTGTATCTCGGCGGCGGAAACGCTCGGTATGTTTCGGCGGAAAAACTCCCGCCGAATGTCAAGATCGTCGACAACGTGGCCGGATTACGCGGCGGCGTGAAGCTTTGGCAGGAAATTCGATTTTTCAGTCCCACCGCAGCTCATCCTTGAGCAACGGTGCGCGGCGAATGTCCAGGCGCGACGCATTCGTTCCTCCGCGTGAAAATACGGGATGGACATGCCGGCGGTGATCTGGCAAAGTGTCGCGCCATGTCCGAACAAGCTTTGCGCACATTGTATCCGCCCATCGATCCTTATCGAACGGGCCGACTTCGTGTCGGTGACATTCACGAGATCTATTTTGAGGAATCGGGCAATCCCAAGGGTAAGCCGGTTGTGTTCGTCCACGGCGGACCGGGCGGAGGGACCGATGGAAAACAGCGTCGATTCTTCGATCCCGACCATTATCGCATTGTTCTTTTCGACCAACGTGGTTCGGGGCAGAGCACGCCGCACGCGTCGCTCGAGGACAACACGACGTGGCATCTCGTGGCCGACATGGAGGCGCTGCGGGATTATTTGGGAATTGACAAATGGCAGGTGTTCGGCGGTTCGTGGGGGTCGACGTTGGCCCTGGCTTATGCGGAAAAGCACCCGGATCGCGTGACGGAACTGGTTTTACGCGGCATATTTCTGTTGCAGAAGTGGGAAATCGACTGGTTTTACCAGGGCGGAACCAGTTTTTTGTATCCCGACGCCTGGGAAGAATACATCGCGCCCATTCCCGAAGAAGAGCGCGGAGATTTCGTCAAGGCTTATTACAAGCGCCTCACGGGTGATGACGAGAAAGTTCGTCAAGAAGCCGCGCGAGCCTGGAGTGTTTGGGAAGGTAAAACCTCGTATTTGCTCCAGAACGAAGCTCTGATTTCCCGTTGCTCGGGGGATGCCTTCAGTTTGGCGTTTGCGCGCATCGAATGCCATTACTTCACCAACGGCGGGTTTTTCCAAAAAGAAACGCAATTGCTGGACGATGTCGAAAAGATTCGCCATATTCCGACGGTCATCGTTCACGGGCGATACGATGTCGTGTGCCCCTTGAAAGCCGCGTGGCAATTGCATCGCGCTTTTCCCGAAGCGGATTTGCGTATCGTGCCGGATTCGGGGCATTCCGCATTCGAACCGGGCATCGTGCATGAATTGATATCGGCGACGGACAGGTTTCGCACGGGGAGCTGAGCGTCATGGCCAAGGCGGATCGCACCAAATGGGATGCTCGGTATTCGACGCAATCGCCGTCCGCTGAAGTTTCGCCTTGGCTCGAGGCGTGGCTGAGCACCGCGGACGAACTCATGGTACCGAAAACCGGTCGCGTCCTCGATGTGGCCGGAGGCGCGGGACGAAATGCCTTATGGTTTGCCCGTCGAGGGTTCGACGTGACGCTCGTGGATATTTCCCCGGTCGCGATTGAATTGGCCGAACAACGAGCAAAAGAGGCCGGTGTCACCTTGACCGCGTGCGCGATGGATCTGGAAAGCGAGCCTTTGCCGAGCGGGCCGTGGGACATCATCCTCCAAATGCATTACCTCGATCGCGCGTTATTCGCGCAATACAAC
>CAYSYX010000101.1:0-3350 GCA_964435055.1 uncultured Polyangium sp.
CGCCGCGACGTGCGCATCCGTTGGTTTTGTCGCGTCCTTGCGCGTCGTCGAATTCGTGGGTGTAGTCATCTCAGCACCCCTCGTCAAAACCGGCGTCTTCGGCACCGGGCTCTTCAACACCCCAAGTTACCTTCACTTTTTTGGGGCTCAACGTTCGAACTTGTTGCGTCAAACCCTGATCGTCGGTCCTGCCGGTCATATAACTGCCATCCTCGAATTCGATTCGATACGGCATATCGACGAGAGGATCTCCGGTCTTTTGGTCCAAAGCTCGGAATTGCTCGGTGAAATAATCGAGCTTGGCTTCGTCGGGTTTTTCCGGTTTGGCGCCGGCGCCTTTGCCGGGTGTACCCGATTGATTGATATACACCATCGTACCGGAAATCGTCACGCCGCTCTCGTCGAACCGCAAAAAGCCGCCCGGACCGCGCACGGTAAACGATTGCCCCGCTTCGCCGATGTATTGCTCGCCCGCGACGATATGCGCTTCATCCGCCGCTTTCAGCGCATAACTGCCTTCCACCTTTTCGTGTCGATCTTCAGCCACCGTCAAGGACAATTTGCCGTCGATACGTTCGTTCAAATTGCCCTTCACCTCGAAGCTGTGATCCATATCGACTTCTTCACGCTTCGTTTGTTTGGTGATGAAATCGGCGTCTTTGCCGACATACAATTTACGCGCGCCGCCGGTATGTTCCTTTTCGTCGTTCTTGACCAGCTTTTGCCGATCATGTCCCACGGTCGCATATTCGTTTTCTTTGACGAGGCGCACGCGGTTCTTTTCGGCTTGTTGCCAGACCAATTCTTTCCCCGCGAGATCTTCGAACATGATTTCATTGAATCCGCCCGAACCCTGCGAAGAATCGCTCTTCCACGTGCTGCGCGTCTTGTGCTCCGGCAAGCGATAAGGTACCTGCTGCACGGCATTGTAAACGCGGCCCATGACAAACGGCAAATCCGGGTCGCCCTCGGCAAATCCCACGAGCACCTCTTGGCCCACGCGCGGCAACATGATCATGCCGTACCCCATACCGCCCCAACCTTGATTCACGCGCATCCAGCACGAGCTCTTTTCGTCGTTCGAGCCTTCGCGATCCCAAGGTAATTGAACACGTACCCGGCCAAACTCATCCGTGTGGATTTCTTGGCCTTTGGGTCCGACCACCGTCGCGCATTGCAATCCATGCACGATGGGTTTACGCGTCAAACGCGGCGGACGATAAGGTTCTTCCGTCAATACCGCTTCACCGAGCAACGTCCATTCACCTTCGGCCGTACCTTCGAATGTCGATTCCAGCACGAGCAATTTCCGCGACGTCGAAAGCTCCGGGTGCGGATGGGCGGCCATGGAAAAGACGCTCCCGGGAGCCAAATCGAACGTATTCGCTTCGAATGCCACGGCTTTGATGCCCACGCGTTCGCCATACAGCGACCGTTCTGCCAATTCAGTACCGTATTTCGCATCGTGACGCGCCACGCCGCGATCATCGGCGACCGGCGTTCCGCCACCTTTGCCGGATTCGACCAAAAACGCCGCTTGATCGAAATGGAAATGCTCGATGCCGTGTTTACCTTCCGAATACCCGAAGAGGGCGAAATCCGGATTGCGGAATTCGTAATCGCGAATCGCATATTTGCCCGGACGAACTTCGCGGGAAAAACGCACCGCCGTCACGTATTCCTGCTCGGAAGCTTGCGAAGGCCGATCGACATAACGAATGTTGCCGCCCGCGCGCATCGCGCCCGTGTGCAAAGCATCGCCGAACGTGAGTGTCCCGCCTTGATCTTCGGGATACGTGTAGGCAATGCCGGCTTCTTCAATGAGGCGGCTCAGGAACGAATAATCGCTCTCGGCGTATTGGACTTTGTATTCGAGCTTCGGGTATTTCGACCGCTCGATTTTCCAAACCTTTTCAATGCCCCATTCACCGAGCAGCGCGTCGATGATGTCCGGAATGGACTTTTGCTGGTAGATGCGATTGTTGCGCCGCTGGGTCAAGCGGAACAATTCGGGCACGATTTGCACGTGATACGTCGACAAACCATTTTGCCCGGCTTGCGGCTGAAGCGCGTGCACTTGTTCGGCAAAGGAAACAATGCCTTTCCACGTGCGTTGACCGAGCCCCGCGACATGGACGTACCCCGGCGCGGAACGAAACGTCGCAGGTTTGTCCAGTATTGCTCCCAAGTTCATCGCCGGGTCCGACGAACGGCCCCAAATCGATACCGTAAACAAGCTCGAAACGGCTTCTTTGACCGAGAAACGCCGAACCGAGAGTTCTCCCGACGCAAGCGACAGATCAAGCGTGGCCATGGTCTTCGCTCCTCGTGTGCTCGTGCATGTTCATCATCAACTCCGGCCGCGCATGGCTTGTTCGGCGCGTTTTTTGGCTTTCGCCGCGCATTCTTCGCAAAATGGTTTGTCCGTCAAAAGCGTCTCGGCTTGCGCGTTCGATCCGATGATCACCGTCGGGCATCCCGACGCGATCGTGCCCCCGTGGCTCGTGGGATCACCTTTGCGCGCCGCGTCGCGATTGCCGATGATGACCGTCGGTTCACCTTCGGTGATCTCCGCGCCGCAACCTTCTTTATCGGTCACGCGCGCTTGAGGTTGAAAACCGACGATGACCGTCTCTTCACCCGTGACGATGTTGTTCGGCGGATGAACGGGGCACGAATGTTTGTCCGTGATTCTCGCTGCAGGAGGCATACGTCAATTCCTCCTCATTGCCCGATCAGCGTAACGCTGACGTCATCGACTTCCGCTTCGACCGCCGCATCCGGCTCGCTCGGGCTGGATCCTTTGCCGTCGCCGGGGGAGCCGCCGCTGTTTATCTTGACAACCTTGCCGCGGATCGTGACGCCGCTTTGATCGATCCGAATGAACCCGCCGGGACCTTTGATCGTCAAGTCCTGACCCGCTTCGAGCACCACGGCTTGACCGGCGGCGACGTGGATTTCTTCCGCCACGCCGATCGCGTAGTTCTTCCCGACAATCTCGTGCCGGTCGCCTTTGACGATGGTCGACTGTTTGCCCTCGACGCGTTGGTTCTGCTTGCCGAACACCCGCAAATGCGCGTCGCCTTCGACGCGTTCGCGCTTGTTGAGCTTCACGGCGATGTCGTGATCTCGGCCGACGTATACCTTCAAGAAGCCCAGCGTTTTGTCCTGTTCGTCATTTTTCACGAGCTTCTGGCGGTCGTGGACGATGGTGATGTTTTCGTCATTTTTGACGAGGCGCCGACGGTTTCTCTGGGCTTGTTCGAAGACCAATTCTCCGCCTTTGGCGTCTTCGAACATGATCTCGTTGAAGCCTTCGTGACCGAGCGACGAATCGCTCTTCCACGTGC
>CAYSYX010000101.1:3360-23998 GCA_964435055.1 uncultured Polyangium sp.
CTCAGGTTCTGGTACTTCGGCAATTCCCATGGCGGCATCTGGTGGGCATTGTAGACGCGGCCTACGATGAGGGGGCGGTCGGGATCGCTTTCGACAAAGTCGACCACGACTTCCTGCCCGATACGCGGCAGGACGATCATGCCGTACCCCGTTCCCGCCCAACCTTGGCTCACGCGGATCCAGCACGAGCTGTTGTCGTCGTATTTGCCTTCGCGATCCCACGGGAACTGCACACGTACCCGGCCAAACTCGTCCGTGTGGATCTCTTGTCCTTGCGGCCCGACGATACGCGCGGACTGCACACCTTCCACGCGAGGTTTGGCCGTGCGTTGCGGCGGACGATACGGCGCATCCGTGAAGAGAGCTTGTCCGGACATACTCCATTCACCTTCCGGCGTACCTTCGACGGTAAACTCGGAGACCAGCAGTTTCGTCGATTCGGTGATGTCCGAATGCGGATGGCGATCAATCGAGAAGATTTGTCCGGGCCAAAGATCGATGGTGTTCGTGTCGAACGTGACGACGCGGCGATCGACGCGGGCCCCGCCGAGCATTCGTTCGGCGCGTCCTTTGCCAAACCCTTGTTCGTGTCGGGCGACGCCTTTGTCGTCGGCGACGGGAGTATCGCCGCCTTTGCCGCCTTCGACCAAAAAGCCGCCGGGTTCGTAATGGTACTGCTCGTATTTGGCTTCCTGGCCCGAGGCTTTCGGAGCTTCGCCGAAGAGTTCGAACGAAGGTTTGCGGAAATCATGATCGCGGATCGTATGTGCGCCGGGACGAACTCCGTACGAAAGACGAACGCTGGAGACAAACTCCATTTCGGATTCTTGGTTTGGATTGTCCACATAAGGCAGGGCGCTGCCGGGACGCGGGATCCCGGACTCGAGTTTGTCCGAGAAGGTCAGCTTGGAACCTTTGGCGTCGTCGTCGGGGAATGTGTAGGCGATGCCCGCTTCTTCGAGCATGCGGCTGAAAAACGCGAAGTCTGTCTCGCCGTACTGCACGCGATAATCGAGCTTGGGGTACTTGCCGCGATCGACGTCCCAGAGTCGTTCGATGCCCCAGTCGTCGAGGAGTTTGTCCAAGATGTCGGGAATGGAAATGTGCTGAAAAATTCGGTAATTCCGGCGCTGCGTCAGCGTCCACAAATACGGGACGATGCGGAGCGAATACGTGGAGAGCTGATGCGCACCGCTCGTCGGTTGGACGGCTTGGACTTGTTCGATGGAGCTGACGATGCCGCTCCAAAGACGCGCTCCGCCGAGCCTGGCAAACGCCCAACCACTGACGACGCGTAACGACGCGGGTTGACCGATGATGGCCTCGAGATCGATGCCGGCATTTTCGGACCGGGCCCAAACGGACACGGTAAACATGCCCGAAATCGACTCGTGGACGGAAAAACGTCGGACCGAGAGAGAACTCTCGCCGCAGCCAAATGTGAGCTCCAAGATCGGCATACGCCCAATACCTCAACGGAGGACGGTAACATCGTCGCGGTTCGGACGTAAAGCGGAATGTTGGTCGACGAAAGGAAACCGTCACGGAAGTGACGCGAAGGTGGTTCGATTTACGTTGAGAACGATTCGGTCATGGAGCATCCTCGCGCGCCACGCGAAGCAAAGCGGGTTCAGTTGCACGGCGGATGAAGCAGATGCGGACGAAGAAGATCGAGACGGGCAATAACAAAAAACGCAAACTCATTCGCAGCATGAAATTGCCGGCGGGCACCGATGCAAAAGCGCTGGCGGAGAGCCTGACGGATGAATTCGCGGTTGCGGCCATCAGTGGAAGCGGTGGTGAATTCGAGGTTTCGTTCGTGAGCCCCGAAGAACTCGTGGTGGTGGTCGGCGCGACGCAAGCGAAGTTTTTCGTGGAGCCATTGCCGCTCAATGCCCAAGCCGACGAAGAAGATGAAGACGAGCGTGATGATCCGGACGATGTGGCCGAAGAAATAAGTTTTCATTTCGAGCGTCGCACCGGGCTCGCCAAGGATGAGGACGACGATGACGACGAGAAAGCGCCCGACGACGATAGTGATGATGTGGCGCGAAGGATGATTCAGCGACTCTTGGATGAAGGTTTGCTGGAAATTGTCAATTCACGATCGCGTGCGGGCGTCGAGGGGTATTTGGCGCACAAGATCGCGCACGGACAAACCGGCGAGAGTTTGGGCGACAATTTGGCGGACGTCAAAGGCGTGGCCGAGCTTTATGCGTCGAACGAGCAGCTGGCGCAGATTCTGGCCGATTGTCGAAAAAAGCCTGGTTCGGGGACGAAGACGCAGGGTTCGGCCAAACCCAAAACGAAGAAGAAATAACGCGTCATGAAACGGATTGGCCTCTGATCATTGGCGAATCGAAGCGCTCACGAATTCTTCGCCGGTTGAGAAATTTCCCCTTGCGTGCCTGGACAACCTCGGCTACAAGGCGCGCACTTTGAGTGCAACACGCGGCAATTTGACCTTCTCGCGCTTTCACGTGACCGGCGATATCCCCGATGATATCCCGGGGACGGCGTTGAAGCGTATTCGAGCCAATTCGTTTCAGCCTCTTTCGCCCGAAGAAGACAAAAGCGAAGGGTTTGGCTGGGCTAATTTCGAGGATCCCGTCGACACGGACCTCGATCACGAGAAAGTATTTTACAATCAATACGTTTGTCTGGGATTGCGCCTCGACAAATGGGCGATTCCGGGGCCGCTGCTCAAGGCGCATTTACGTGAAGCCGAGCAGGCATTGCTGGAAAAACGCGGGCTCGAAAAGCTGGGCCGGCAAGCCAAAGCGGATCTGAAAACGATGGTGGTGCGCAAGCTGCGCAGGCAGCTCGTGCCGTCGCTGAAGTGTTACGACATGGTGTGGAATTTGAACACGAACGTCGTGCATTTTCATAGCCAAGCCGAGCGGATGACGTCTCTCTTCGAGGAATTGTTCAAGAAGACGTTCAAGCTGGACATCGTGCCGGACAGCCCGGGAACGGCGGCGGAACGCGTTGGTCTTGATCAGCGACAATCGGCGTCTTTTGCGGGGCTCGAACCGACGACCTTTGCGCGGCTGGAGGAAGGCTGATGGAGCTATTGGATTTGATCGAGGGGCGTCGCTTCATGGGCCGCGAATTCGTGGTGTGGCTCTGGTTCGAAAGCGAAATGCAAGAGACCAACCTTCGTCCGACCGGCGTCGATCCCGTGTCGTTATGGCTCGAAGCGCAGATCACGCTGGTGCTGGAGAAAGAAGAGAGTCGCTTGAAGGGGGCGATTCCCGCGTCGTCGCCCGAGGCGAAAGAAGCATTGCGCCAGGGCAAACTGCCGAAAGAAGCGAAAATGCGCGCGGTGCGAGGTGAACGCGAATTCGTCTGGACATTGAAGGCGGATTCGCTTGGTTTGTCGGGGCTGAAGTTGCCGACGCAGCTGAAGAAAACCGACGAAAAGCACGAAGTGTTTTACGAGCGGATGATGTTGCTGGAGGACCTCGAAGCGACGTTATCGGCGTTGTACGTGGATTTCGTGCATTTGCGGCTTTCGGACGAATGGGATGACGACATCGTGCCCTTGATGCAAACGTGGGCGTACGGCGAAAAGCCGGATCTAGGCACGTATTTGGGGATCAAGAGCATGGTTCTTGCCGCCAAACGGGGTAAAAAGAAGCGCTGACGCGTCACGAAAGTCGAGGGTTTTTCATGTCCACACTTTACTTCAACATGAGCCCCGACCCCGATGAGCGTCGCGTTCGGAGTTTCGACGCCCCCTTGTGCCCGCGCGTGCTCGTCGTGGGGGATTTCTTTGCCCGTCCGGACAATCGCCCGGTCGATGATCGACCCGCTGAATACGTGGATCGTCGGGACATCGACAGGCTGGCCCGGCAATACAAACTCACGAGCGATCTTTGGAGGTCGCTTCGTTCTTTCGTCGAGAATACGCCGGACGAATCCCATATCGATTGCGTCAATGCGTCATCGGCGGATCTATTGGAAAGCTTCGAGGATAGCCCGCGACCGGCCAGATCGGCTTTTTCCGTCATCGTCAATTGTTACGACCATCAGGGCATGCGCCCCTATTCGTTGGTGGTCATGCTCGATGGGGTGGAGGGAGATTTGCTGCGGCGCATAGCCACGATTGGGCGGTTGAAAAACGTCCCGATACTCGTGGAAAAGGCCGGGGGGCTACAGACGAGCGATCCGGCGGCAAAGTTTATCGTCCCCTGCCCTGCCGGCGCGCTCGAGACAGCCCGGGCGACGTTGTTTGGTTTTACGAATCAAACTCCGTTGCCGAACATCGTGACCGGCACGGGGACGCCTTTCTCGGCGATCGTGCTGCAAACGCATATCGCCCAGCAAGTGCTGCATATTGATTACCATCGCCGCGGCGTGACGGAGCACCTGGATGCGGACGCGATGATGCACCGTTTGAATCACGGTCTTTCGCGTCGTTTGCAGCATTTGCCCGGCGTGTCGGCGAAGATCTCCGAATTCGTGTGGAAAGAGCGTCCCACGGCGGAGGCGATGCTTTGGGTGAGGACGCCGGAGCTTTCGGTGGAGGATCGCGTCGTTTTGCAATTCGAGTATGCATGACGCGCCGAAATAAGCATCATCGACCTTGCGTTTTGCCGGAGCCGCACCGCCATGTCACCCACGTCCGTCGAAAGCACTTCCACCGATACGAATTTGTCTGAAAAATCGCCTGTGGATCTCAGCGACGTCGCGGCGGCGTTCGAGGCTCATTGTGAAGCGCGAATCGTTCGTCAGGGGCGATTGATCATCGGCGCGGTGGGTGGCCTGAACCTCTTGTGGTGGCCGCTGGATTGGGTCGTTTTTGCACCGACGTTGCCCCATCATATCCCCGCGTTGATTCGAATCCGAACGATCTTGACGTTGATTACAGGCAGCTTTCTTCTTTTCTCGTTGGTCAAACGTTGGCATCGCTGGATATTTCACGCCTTTTTCGTTACCGCATGCAGTTGTTGTTTTGGCGCCGCCGCGGCGGCTGCGAGCGTCGGAGGGCCGGATGTGCCCAATTTTCATACGCTTTATCTCGGGGTTACGGCTTCGTTGCCCCTGCCCATCATCTTGATGCGACGAACGATTCTGACGGCAAGTATGGCTTTGTCCGTCGGGCTTGGATTGTTCGTGTTCACGCCGCAACATTGGGAATCGAAATACGCCGGCCTTGCCGTGAGTTTTCTCATCGCGACGTTTGTCGTGACGACAGCGTTTGGACACAGCCAATACGCGCTCTTGCGCAGCAACTTTTTCCAATCCGCGCAACTCGGTGCGTATGGGCGCGAGCTGGAATCGCGCGTGGCGGAAGCGACCGCGGAGCTGCGGCGATTGCTCACGAACGTGGAAACGGCGCGGGAGGCTGAACGGAGGCATATTTCTCGCGAGCTGCACGATGAACTGGGGCAAGAGCTGTCCGCATTGCGTTATTCGCTCGGGCTGACGAAGATTCGTTATCAATCCGAGCCCCAAGGCATTGCGGCCAATCTGAACGATTTGGAGAATTTGTTGCGACGCACGGCGCAAACGACCCGGGCGCTCGTGACGGATCTGCGACCGCGAGCGATTGACGACTTGGGCCTGGGAGCGGCGGTGGATTGGTTGGTCGAACGGACGGAGCAGCGTTCGGGGCTGACGATTCGCTTGAAAACGTCGGGCGAATTGATGAATTTGTCGGCGGACGTGGCGATCGCGGCGTTTCGCATTTTGCAAGAAGCATTGACGAATATTTTGCGGCACGCGGAAGCGTCGGAAGTGGATATCGACATTGACGTGGACGAGACAAACGTCACGCTGCTCGTGCGCGATGACGGCGTGGGCGTGCAGGCGGCGCGGGACAAACCGCGGCTGGAGCCATCGAGCGGCGTGGGTATCTTGGGGATGCGCGAGCGTATTCAAGCGCTCGGGGGCGAATTCTGGATGGGCGAGGAAGCCGGGCGCAAGGGAACGACGATCCGTTGTCGAATGCCGTGTCATGTCGATGCAACGCAGGGAGAAGGGCTGGGAAGTGGGCGGTGAGCAGGTTTCCGTGAGAATGGTTGATGATTGAAGGATGCCCGTCGACTTCGTTGTCCATTGCTTTCGAGATTGCGCAAACGACGTCCGTTTTTGAAACCCCGCGAAAAAAAATACCGCGACCGGTCTCGGGTGCTTCGTTCCCGCGGTCGATCTGTCGAATGAGCCGCGATCGGACAACTTGTCCGACGATGGATTTGCCAAACGATCGAAGGACAGCCAAACCGATTCAGCGCGGTTTGGCAAACGATCGGCGGGTCGCCGATGGAAACCGAAGTGGTTTTGCAAAAGTCACGCTGGCGGAAAATTCGCCCCGCCTCATGACGGACGCCCGATCCAGGGTGTGCCGACCAAGCTGTTCGAGGAACAGTCGCCCGATCTGGTGTCGGTCAACATATCCGATGAGGGATTTTGTCGAAGGTGGGTTGGGCCGCAGGGCTATCCGAGGTAGGTCAGCCGTCGATCATGGTATTGGGCAACGATTCCAAAGCTACTTTTTGGATGCAGCTTTGAGCGCGGCGGCTTTGGCGAGCAATTCTTTAGCTTGGGCTTCGAGGCTGTCGGCTTCGTCGGCTTTGGCCTTGCGCTCCTGTTCTTCGCGGGCTGCGTTTTCCGCGTCTTCTTCCAGCTTTTTCAGGAGCGCGGTGCGTTCGGCCAATTGTTCTTCGAGCGCTTCGATGGACGCTTTTACTTCATCAATGGTTTCTTCTTCGTCGCGTGTAGGACCGGAAGCAAAGAAACCATCGGCAAAGTTCGTAGGCAAGTTGGGATGTTGAAATGGGAGTTTTGCCAGCGCGCCGTGCATTTCTTTTCGCGCGGCATTGCACTTGTCGATGAATTGCTTTCGAGCGCCGACGTCGCGGAACTGGCGATTGGCCGATTGCGCGGCGTTACGCTGTTCGGCGGCATTTTTTCCGGCTTCGATGAGCGCTGCGGCTTCATCGGCGAGGAGCACCAAGGGCTGAATGCCGCAATTCTTGAGGATATCGCTCCAATCGGCCATATCTTGAAGCTGCCCGGCGAGCACGGGTTTTCGGAATTTCGAGAGCGACTTGTTCTTGAACAAGGCCGTACGTAATTGTTTGCGGGTATTCCCGTCGGTGTACTCATTGACGAGATTCGAGACGCGTCCGGAAAACGTATCGATGTTTTGATCGGTCTTATCGACAAAAGCTTGGGCGAGCGTAATTTTGTCGATGTGTGTGATTTCTTCGAGCAGAATGGTTTGCCACTCCGTGCGAAGAACTTGGAAGGTGGGTATGTACGCAGCCGCAAGCGGTTCCTGCGTGATTCGACCTTGGGTGTATAGAATCTCGCGCAACAACGAGAACAGGCCCAAGGAATAGCCTAGGATGCGAGCGCTCATGGGCCTGCACGTTACACGTCTTGGGCAAAATGGCAACAATTCGGGCGACGGAATTTTGCTCGCGAGTTTGGTGCGTGATTGACGGCTGCGCCATGGCTCTTTGTGGCAGATGTAAAGAATCTTGCGCACCTCATGAAGCCGTGTTCGCATGGTCGGATGCGTAGACAAAGCTGGACGTGGTTGCTGCATTTTTCGCGGCTGCTGGCGTGTTTGATGGTGGTGACGTCGTTGTGGGGATGCGCGACGCCGATAACCTGGCAAACGATACGCGCGCATAATCCTGGCGCGGAGCGGATAGATACGTGTATTCGTCCGCCGCCTTTTGCAGGGCGCGGCGAGTTTTACACGTACAACGAGACAACCCACGATATGGTTTCGGATGAAGACGCCGAGGCATTCTGGGAAGCGGCTCGCACGGCCGGCACGATGTATCGATATGATCCCAATGCTCCGTCGGATCCGGGACCGCGTTTGCCTTGGCCGTACCATCGAATGACGTGCGACGAGGTGTCATCGGGGGATGTGCCGCCCTTGCCGAAGGGAATGAAGGAGATTGTCATTTCGCATGAAATGCGCGAGGCCATGGTGCGAGCTTTGACGGCGCCGGGGCTTCGCACGCGAGCGGCCGTCGACAATGCGTACAAACCGTCGCCGGAGCTGGTGGGTCAAGTGCTTTTGGCACCGCCGCAGCCGGAGGACTATACGACGGCCATTCAAGAACTCGGTCAAATGTTACGCGATGCCGCGCGCGACAAACTGCCCAAGGTCAAACGTCAGGGCGCCGGTCCGAGCGATGCGGACATCAGCATCATCGACACGAAAACCGGGCAAATCGTTGGAGGATTGGGGGCGGGTTTTGCCATCGGTTCGGTGCCTGGTGGAACGTTCATTGCCCAAGGCGTAATGGCATCGGGCGACAAGCCAACACGCGAATTCATGCTCGCCGAGGGGTTTGGCGAAATGGCCTCCGGCGGCGTGCAATTCGGCGTCGGCACGGGCATGGCGGCGGGTGGTGGAGGTTTGTCGCTGACGGGCGGCGGGGCGCTCGTCGGCGTTCCGACGTGCACCGCGGGCATTGCGTTGGCGGCCAATGGCACGGTGACGTTCATCAATGGCGGGAGGAAGGTCATCGTTGCGCTGTGCCATTGGAACGAATTGCCCGCGGCCCCCTCCGCAGCTGCGGCAAACGCATCGGGCTCGACGTCGGCAGCAGCTGCGGCCTCAACGGCGCCGACATCAGGTGCGAGCGGTGGAGCGCCAGTCAAACCGGCAGCCACTGCGGCGGCAACGCCGGTGCCTGCGACGAAGCCGGCGGCGCCAAAGACGCCGAAAGCCGAAGCTCCTCCCCCTGGTACAGCACTCGTGCAGATACAGCCATCCGGCACGATAACGACCACTGTTCGGCGACCTGATCGGGGCAAACCGCCTCCCAAGATCACCACCACCATAACAACGAAACTCGACGACGCCGGTCAGGTCCAGTCGATCACGACGACCACGGAGAAAGTAGCGCCGACACAGGTGGCGGCGAGTGTCAAGCCAAAAGTTGTGGATCAACCGACGACGGTATACAGGTCCGTTGACCAAGCAACTGGTCAAGTGCAATATGTTGGCATCACAAACGATATCGCTCGCCGCGGAGCAGAGCATCTCCGTCAGCGGGGCTTCCCAATCCAGCGGTTCATGACAAACTTGTCTCGTACCGATGCCAGATCTGTCGAGCAAGCACTGATCGAGATCCACGGACTTGAGAAAAATGGTGGAACCTTGCTCAATCAAATCAACAGCATTGCCAAGACCAACCCTGCTTATGCACAGCAACTCCAGCATGGATATGACCTGCTCAAGTCCATAGGCTACAAGTGAGGTATAGAAATGCCCCCCCGTTTACGTTCCGGTGATGTCCTCGAAGTCGAGTTTCCCAAAGTGCCTTCTCCAGAAGTTGCGTTTCCCGACGGAGGATTTGGCTATGTCACTTACGTCGGAAAACGTGACGACAGCGACGTGGTGCAAGTTCGCCCTGGTGTTGTTTATGAACGTCCAGCCATTACCGCAGCTCTGTTTGCGGACAGTTACATGACGTTTTATCCAGCGAATCTGGCCCTCAGACACAAACTCGTCACCGTTGTTGGCCACCTGCCGCCTGTGGCGATGCCGCCCGTATTTCGTAGCCCCGGGATGATCGATAGGAACGGCAAGGTATTGACGTGGCTCTTGGAAGATGAAAACGGGAGACGTGTGACGGAGGTGCTTACCGAAGCCGAAACCAAGCTCAACATTGCAATGTATTGGAACCACGAACTTCTCCTCATTCGCATGTCCCAAAAGTGGAAGCCCGAGTGGTCGACGGATTGCCTTGGCGTCAAGTGACAGCACCACGCACAATCGACGAAACCCGCCATATCCGAGCATGGACCAGCGATATCGACAATGACGCTCAAAGACCTCGCCCGGCGTTTCCCCAACGGCCTCTGAAGGAGCACGAGCATGCAGTTTTATGAGATGGAACTCGAGGTCGGCTCGCCGCACGAAACATGGTGTGACCAAATGGAACCCATACATCGGGGAACTGAGGATGACTGTCAGAAGTGTCCCACGTGCGGTGAATCGATGGGCGGCCTGCCCTGGCTGCCTCCTTTTCGGGCGACGGTTCGAGCTTACGGTAAAGAACTGGGCGATGTTGCGTTCAACGGGTTGAACATCCTCGTTTCGGAAAAATTTCGCGTGGCGTGGACCGATGCCCAGCTCAAGGGCATCGATATGTTCCATCCCCTGGAACGTATTCGCGTGCGACCGGCACGTTTGGGAAAAAAAACGCCCACGTATTTTCTGGTCCAACCTCGACGCTTTGGCACGCGCATCGACCTGGATCGAAGCCTCATTGAATACAACCGCCCGTTCTCCTGCATGACGTGTTTGGAGGCTGGAATCAACAACGTGCGCCGACTATCGATCGACGAATCCTCGTGGACCGGTGAAGACATCTTCATCGCCTGGGGCAAACCTGGTTCGATCATCGTCACCGATCGTGTGCGCCAACTACGCGACGACCACGATTTGAAAAACGTCACGCTCACGCCCGTGGAGAAGTTTGTCTGGGACCCTCTCAAGCGCTGGACCCCCGTCGACTACAGCCGCGACGAACCGCCTCCCCAGGTGGAAGAAGTGGTCGACGATAACGCCTCGTTGAATTGAGGCATGGGCCGAGAAAAACGCGTTGCCATAACCGCGACGCTTGCCCTCACCACACGCGTATGTTATACGAGCGCTCGCTTCATGCCTCGGCCCACGCGACAGCGCTCGTCCCGACGAAAAAGTCCTGCGTTTGCAAGGCTTTCCATGGGCCTGCGCGTGCGTGTCGCCGGCTTGCTCGTCATCCTCGGCGTCCTCCTGTCCTTCGGCCTGCGTTTGTCCCATCTCTTGCTCGTCCAGCACGTCGTCTGCGAACACGGCCACCTTGTCGATGAACGCAAAGTCGACGAACGCAAAACCAAGTCGCTTCAGCAGGAAGTTCGCAATGACGAACCCCGTGTGCAACCCGAGGACCATGACGGAGACCAAGGCGACGAGCACGATCATTGCGATGTGATGTCGCTCCTTTACCGAGCGGACCACGTTTCGAACACGCCGTCCCTGACGACGTTGTCATGGCTCGAAAGGCTCGGGCTACAAGCCGCACCGCCGACGTTCCCCATCGAACTCATCACGTTGGCCCCCAAAGGTTCGCCTCCCGCCGTTTGACGAAATAAAACCATTGCGAAGTCATGGTCGCTCGAGTCGACCATGCATTGGCACTGCTTGCGCAAACGCAGCGCGTCGTTCCGGTTTGAACGTTTGGCCTTCGAGTCGCCTTCGGCGCTCCACGCCCCAAACCCACGTCGCGTCCTGCCCATCGTGCGTGCGGTGCGCCGATTTCGATGTCCGGGAGTGCGTCATGGTTCGTCGTAAGGTTTTTCTTGGTCTGATGTGTGCCGGCCTTTTCCTCGCCACGCCCGCGGCGGGACAAGGCCCCGTGTTATCGCCGCCTCGAGTTCTCGAGCACGTGGATCCAACGTATCCGCCCGATTTGCTCGCCCGCGGCATTGAAGCCACCGTCACCGTGATTGTCACGGTCGAACGCGACGGCAGTGTCGGCGATGCCAAAATTGCCGAATCCGGCGGCGAAGCTTTCGATGCCGCCGCGCTCTCCGCCGTGCGGTCGTGGACGTTCGTCCCCGCCACACGCGATGGCGCCGTCGTCCGCGCACGTATTCGCGTGCCCATTCATTTCGCGCCCGGGCCGCATCCTGCAGCGCCCGAACCGGATCGCCCGGCCAAACCTTCGACCCCCGAACCAACCTCCCCGCCGCCTACGCCGCCCACCGAATTCACCGAAGGCGTCACCGGTCCTCATGCCATTGCCGAAACAGGCAAACCCGTCGAAATTCACGTCCAAGGAAAACCCAATCCTCCGCGAAGAACCACGAGCGATTTTCGATTGGAGCGTAAAACCCTGACCGCCGCTCCGCATGCCTCGGCCTCGGACCTTTTGAGCACCGCGCCGGGCGTGTACGTATCGCATCCCGAAGGTGACGCGGTTGCCCAACGTATTTCTTTGCGCGGATTCGATGCCGATCACGGCCAAGACATCGAAGTACGCGTGGGCAATATCCCGCTCAATCAACGTTCGCATATCCACGGCCAAGGGTACGCCGATTTGAACGTGATCATTCCGGAAACAGTGCGCTCCATTCGAGTCATCGAAGGCGTTTACGATCCGGACCAAGGCGATTTTGCCGTCGCCGGTAGCGCGCGTTTTGACTTGGGCGTCGAAGAACGCGGTTATCGCGCGAAAATGTCGCTCGGTTCGTTTGGTACGATGCGCGGCGTCGTCATTCTCGCGCCGGAATCGCAAAGCGCGGATACGTTTGCCGCCGCCGTCGTGCGTAAATCCGATGGGTTTGGCTCGGGCACACGCGGCTCGATCTCCGGTGGAGCCATGGGGCAATATCGCTTCGAGCTTCCCGGCGAAATCACGGGCTTGCTGCACCTCGCAGCGTACGGTGGACGCGCCGGGATCGCCGGTGTGGTTCGTCGCGACGATATTCAAGCGGGTCGAATTGGGTTTTACGATGCGTACCCGGATGCGACGGCACGAGCGCAATCGGCGGCGGCGAGTCGTTTTCAGACGAGCGTGACGCTGGATCACGCGAACGACGACGGTTCGGCGACGAGTGCCGGGCTTTGGGCGATGGTGGCGAATTATCGCAGTCGCTTGAATTTCACGGGATACATGCAGCGCGGGCTGCAAAATCCGGAATGGGTCGGGCGCGGGGATTTGATTGAGCAATCCAATCAGGACATCGGCGTGGGCGGCCGATTTACGCATCGCACGCGCAAAGTCCCGGTCACGTCGTGGCTCAAGGCGCAGCTTTCGACGGGCATCGACGTCCAGACAAACCTCATCGATCAAGCGCAGAACCTTTTGCAGCCGCCGCAAAATGAGACGTGGGATCGCCGGGTCGATGCGTCCATCCAAGCCTCGGACATTGGGTTTTACGCGGACGGACTTTTTGCATTTTCCAAATACGCGCGGCTCCATGCGGGCCTGCGCGCGGATGTGCTCGTCTTCGATATCGATGATCGGTTGGGCAACAACCTGCCGAAGATCCGCGAAGTGACGCGCTACGAAGGATTTCGACGTACGGCGACGGGCATTGCGATCGGTCCGCGGGCGACGCTCGAAGTGGATCCCAAACGGTGGCTGAAGTTGGTGGCGTCGTATGGCGAAGGATATCGTTCGCCGCAAGCGCGTCAGCTTCAGGAGGGCGAGCCGGCGCCGTTTTCCCAAGTGCGCAGCTATGAAATCGGCGCACAAATCAACGATGCTCCGACATGGAGCTTCGCGACGGCATTGTACGAAACGCGTTTGTCTTTGGATCTGGCGTTCGACGCGACCGAAGGGCGCATGGAATTCATCGGTCCGTCACGTCGCCGCGGCCTTGTGGCGTATTTGCAGGTGAACCCCAATTCGTCATTTTCGTCGAGCATCAGCGGCACGTTCGTCGATGCGACGCTGCTGAGCCCTCCGCCGCCGACGCCCGACAACCCGACGCCTCCGTATACCGAAGGGCAACGATTGCCGTTTGTCCCTCCGGTCGTGTTGCGAGCGGATGTGCGGTACGAGCGGGACTTGGCGACGATTCGGAAAAACCCGCTTTCGATGAAGCTCGGGTATGGCACGACGTTTTTGTCGTCTCGGCCCTTGCCTTATGCGCTGGAAGCTGCGCCGGTATTTCTGGTGGATGCGACGGCCTCGTTGCGGTGGAAGTTCATCGAATTGAGCGCCGATGTGACGAACTTGTTCAACGTGAAGTATGCCGACACGGAGTATTCGTTCGTTTCGAATTGGGCGCCTTCGTCGATTCCGTCGGCGCTGCCGGCGCGGCATATTGCGGCGGGCGCGCCGCTGACGATTCTCGGCAGCGTGATGCTTTATCTGTAGAGGTGCACGATGAACAGCAATGGAGCCTGGTTGGGCCTCGCGTTTTTCCTGATGGGATGTTCGGAAGCGGGGCAAAGCGAATTGTATTATCCGGCGACGGCGACATCGAACGTGTCTTCGCCGATGACCGTCGGAGAATGGACGGTGAGCCTCGATCAAGCGTCGGTGCTGTTTGGCCCGGTGTACTTTTGCGCGGCGGCGACGGGAGCCGCCACGTTGTGTTCGACGGCCATGGCGGAAATCCGCAGTGAATCGCCGATTGATTTGCTGAATCCCGAACCTCAATCCTTGGGTGACGTGCATGGTTTTTCCGGAACGATCCGCAGCGCGTCGTATGATCACGGGATTCATTGGTTCGTCACGGAAACGGAAGCTCGCGCGGACGATCTGACGCTGGGCGGGCATTCCGCGGTGTTCGTCGGTCAGGCGCAACGAGGAGGACAAACCGTACCGTTCGAAGCGCGGGTCGACCTGCAACCGCCAATTCAAGGAGAACGCGCCGTCTCGCGGGTACTTCAGCCGGTCACGATCGAGAATGAAAATGTGACGCTCGATATTCGTTTCGACCTGACGTCATGGCTAGCGGCCATTGATTTCAATGCCGCAGCGGCGGCGGGAGGGCCCTTGGTGATCGAGCCGGATTCGGCGAAACATTCGAGTCTGGTCAATGTGATGTCCAATCTCGCTCCCCCAACCTTCGTTTGGTCGGGAGCAGGCGTAACAAAACCATGATAAGGAGCACGGAGAACGTCATGATGCAAAAATGCAAATACAGCACGATCGTTTGGCTCGGCAATTTGGTTTTGCTCGGGGCAATGCCCGCCTTGATGGGTTGCGGTGATGATGCCGGGTCGGTGCAAGTCTTCGTGGAAGCGGAGGCTTCGATTACCGGCGGCTTGGCGGCGGGTATGGGTGAAGAAGACATCGCGGACGGTTGGTCCGTCATGTATGACGAGTTTTTGGTGACCGTAGGCAACGTGCGCGCGGCGCGAACGGATACGATGGCTGCGCTCGGCGATGCGTCGGCGTTCGTCATGGACTTGAAGCAGGTGCCCGCCGGCGGATACGTCATCAGCAAATTCGACAATGCCGCCGCGGGGCAATGGTATCAATTCGGCTTTGACATGCCCGCGCCGACGGCGGAAACGCAGGTGCTCGCGCCGACGACGGAGATGCAGAAAGCCGGCTTGATGTCGGGCGGGTATTCGATGCTCATTAGCGGGACGCTCGAGAATGCAAGTGGAAGATCGTGTCCTCCGGGCGATCCGGATCCGGCCAAATGCGTGGCGGCACCGAAAATCACGTTTCGGTGGGGATTGCCTGCGGAAACGTCCTTCGACGATTGCACGACGGTGGATGGAACGGCGGGGTTTGCCGTGCCCAGCGGCGCGGGAGCCCAAGTGGCCATTACGGTGCACGGGGATCATTGGTTCTTCAACAACATCACGGCGGGCGCGGAAATCGTGAAGCGCTATGCGCAATACATCGCCGATTGCGACTTGAACCATGATGGTGAAACGACGGTCGACGAATTGAAGCAGGTCCCCGCCTCGAGCGTGTTTCCATCGCCGCCATACAACCTCTCCGGCTCCTTCAGCGGTCCGATAACGACAGCGTACGATTACGTCTTGGCGCAAGCTCGAACGATTGGCGATTACCAAGGCGAAGGCGAATGCCCAAGTCGTTCCGTCATGCCGTGAAACGTTGAAAACCGGGCGCGTGGCCATCCGCCCACCATTTCCACGAATTTACATTTCGTGGCGTGGGGGGTGGACATTCCGATCAATCCGGCAGACTCTTCTGTCCTGGTCGTACCGCCCGGGCCGGAGTGGAGTTCTTCCCGGCAACATTTGCTCGTAATAGTCCTGTACAATCCGACCGGATCGCTTATCGTCTAGACATGGTCGACACGATGGCAAATGCCCGAGCTTTTACATGAGATACGAGTCCGTTCCTTACCCGTTGCACATCGAGCAGCTTGCGTGGCTCGTGGATGCGATGCCGGCGCTGATCTCGTTCATTGATCGGGATTTGCGATACCGATACTGCAACCGCAGTTATTCGGAGTGGTTTGGCCTGGCACGCGAACAGATCATTGGCAAGCCGATGGTGGAGGTATTGGGCGCCGACGCGATGCGGGCGCTCGAGCCCAACATACAGCGTGCGCTGGGCGGCGAAGTGGCGGATTTCGAGGTTGAAGCGCCGTACAAGCTCGGGGGCGAGCGGTGGATTCATGCCATTTACACGCCGCATCGGGATCCCGAAGGCGGCGTCGTCGGCGTTGCGATACTCGTGACCGACATAAGCGAACGCAAGCGCTTGGAATCGGCCGTGCGACGTAAGCGTGAGCGATTGTCGTTGGCTCTGACGGCCGGTTCCATGGGGGCATACGAGCTCAACTTCTCGGACGATTCGTTATGGTGGTCGCCCGAGAGTTTCGCGGTGTTTGGTGTCGACCGGACGAACTTCGTTCCCAGCCGCGAGATCTTTTCCGCATTGGTTCATCCCGACGATCGCGAGGCGTTTTGGTTGGAGCTCGAACGAAGCATTGCGGCAAAGCAGGTATTCGTGCATGAATTGCGAACCATCCGTCCGGACGGGACATTACGCTGGATTGCTCATCGCGGACAAACGGAATACGATACCTCGGGAGCAGCCGTTCGCCATTTCGGCATTGCCCAGGACGTGACGGCGGGAAAAAACGCCGCGGATGAAATCAAACGCAGTGAAGCGCGACTGAATGCGGTGCTGGCCCATTTACGCGAAGGCGTGATCATCTTGGCGGCGGGGCCCGCTCCCATTTATTGGAATCCCGCCGCGGTGCAGATTCACGGCAATCCGACCGTCGAGGAGTGCGCGTTGCCCATCGACGAATTTCAACGCATTTACGAGATTTGGACCCCGGATGGTGTGCGAAAGCTCGGCTACGATGAATGGCCGATTCAGCGTATCCTGCGGGGTGAAGCCGTGGAGAATTGCGAATTGCGTCTGACGCGCCCGGATCGCGGTTTGGAGCGGATCATTCAGTGTTCCGGGAAAATCGTGGAGACATCGACGGGCGAACAACTGGTCTACCTGTCCATCATTGACTTGACCGCGCAACGCCGCGCCGAAGCCGCGTTGCGTGAGAGCGAAGAACGACATCGGCAGCTCGCGGAACAGCTTCGGGAAGCGAATCAACGAAAAGACGAATTTTTGGCGATGTTGGCTCACGAATTGCGAAATCCGCTCGCGCCCATTCAAACGGCGGCGTATGTCCTGCGACGATTCGTCGGCAGCGAGCCCAAGATTCAGCGGCTGAGCGACGTCATTACGCGCCAGGTCACGCACATGTCGCGCCTCATCGACGACCTGCTCGACGTTTCGCGCATTACGCGCGGCAAAATCAAGTTACGGCTCGAACCCGTGGATTTGTCGCGGTTGCTCGAAACCGTGGTCGAGGATCATCGCAGCTCGATCGAGAGCGGTGGATTGCGGCTGCGCGTGTGTATCCCGGACAAATCCGTCGTGATTCATGGCGACGAAACTCGTTTGGCGCAGGTATTCGGGAATTTGCTGCAAAATGCCCATAAATTCACGCCGACCGGCGGATCGATTGACATTTGTCTTCATTGCGAGGACGACGAGGCCATCGTCGAAGTGACCGACACGGGTATTGGTATGTCGCCGGAGCTCATCGGGCGGATATTCGAACCATTCGTCCAAGCAGCCACATCGCTGGATCGCTCGAAAGGCGGCCTGGGCCTTGGCCTGGCGCTCGCCAAAGGGATCATTCAATTGCATACCGGGCACATCAGCGCGTCGAGTCGCGGAGAAGGCTGCGGATCCACGTTCGAGGTAAAACTGAAGAGCATCGACCATCAGGCCGCTTCAGGTTCGGGCGTGCCCCACGAAAATGATGAAATGAACCGCGGAACGCGCTCGGAGCACATTTCAGGACAAGATCGACCGCGATGATTTCGATCATGCCTTGCACATGCCGGCCGTACGTGCATACCACTTGCGCGGTCGGGTCCTGGACCGTGCACGAAGAAACGGGCGATATCACGGCAATGAAATTGGAGAATGACGAACTTCGCCGGCAATTGGAACAGGCGGAGCGAGCGCTTGCCGGGCGAGTGCGTCAGCAACGGGCCCTCAGCAACCTCGGAATGGCGGCGATTCGTGAACGTGATTTACAAGCTTTATTTCAACGGGCTTCGGAAACACTGGGAGAAACGCTCGATGTAGAGTTATGCAAAGTGCTGGAATTACTTCCCGACGGCGCGCATTTTTTACTTCGAGCGGGTATTGGGTGGCGCGAAGGCGTCATTGGCCAAGTGCAGCTGGGCACGGGACGCGATTCGCAATCCGGATATACGCTCGTCACGGACGAACCTGTCATCGTCGAGGATTTGCACACGGAGCGACGTTTTCGCGGACCGCAAATCGTACTCGAACACGGCGGACGAAGCGGCATGAGTTGTATCATTGGCGGGACCGCGCGGCCTTGGGGGGTGCTCACCGCGATCACCACGTCATTACGCCAATTCACGCATGACGATATTGCTTTCCTTCAAAGCGTCGCCAACGTCCTTGCGGCAGCGATTCAGCGTCGAAATGCCGAGGAAAAGCTGCAAGCAAGCGAAGCCAAACATCGAGCTATGTTCACGGCGCTCGTCGAAGGCGTGGTATTCGTCGACCTTCAAGGCCGCATTGAAGAAGCCAACGACCGCGTGGATCTGAACCATCACGGTCATTCGCGGACATTTCCCGGACTCGTGCACGGTCAAGCGTGTCGACTCGTTCGTCCTGATGGAACCGCGTTGCCGCAGCAAGACCAACCGGTGCTGGTGGCATTACGAACGGCGGCCCCGGTGCGTAATGTCGAAGTGGGCATGCAACACGAAGACGGCACGATGACCTGGCGGCTGGTCAACGCGAGCCCCGTGCGTGATGATCGAGGCGAATTGATGGGGGCGGTTGCGTCCTTTTTCGACATTACCGATCGCAAGCAGGCCGAGCAAGCCCTTCGGCAGAGCGAGAGTTTTTATCGCCAAACGCTGGAATCCGTCCCCGGGATGACATTCACGAATACGCCCGATGGTGCGTGTGATTATGTGAGCGAGCAATGGGTCGAGTTCACGGGAAGTTCCGCAGCGGATCAACTTGGCGAAGGCTGGATGCAGGTCGTGCATCCGGAGGATCGGGGGCATGCGGCGGCAGCGTGGCGTGCGGCGGTCGAAGAGCGCGGTGATTATGACCTCGAGTATCGTGTGCGGCGTCATGACGGTGAATACGAATGGTTCAAGGTTCGCGGGCGTCCCATTCGTGACGAAGCCGGTCGAATCGCGCGTTGGCTCGGAATGGCCGTGAACATCAACAGCCTGAAAAATGCCGAACAAAGCCTCAAAGAAGCCGATCGCCGCAAAGATGAATTCTTGGCGATGTTGGCGCACGAGCTTCGCAATCCTCTGGCCCCTATCGTGAATGCCATGCAGATTTTTCGGCATTTGAAAACGCATGATCCGCGCCTCGAACGAGCGGGAGCCATGGTCGATCGCCAAGTGAACCACTTGATTCGTCTCGTCGACGATTTGCTGGATGTCTCGAGGGTTTCGCGCGGGAAGATATCGCTGGAACGTGCGCCCGTCGATCTTGCCGCCGTCGTTCAGCTCGCCGTGGAGACGACCAAACCCATGCTCGATTCTCGACACCACCAATTGAAGATAACTTTACCGGAAAAACCTATTCATGTGCTCGGGGACTTGACCCGCCTGGCGCAGGTGGTGGGCAACTTATTGAACAATGCGGCCAAATACACCGACGATGGAGGCAAAATCATGCTCGAGGTCAAGCAGGGGACGACGAAAACGGATCGTGAAGCGTCCATTCACGTCCTCGATAACGGGCGAGGAATCGATCCGCATGCCCAAAACAATCTCTTCCAATTGTTTTACCAAGTGGACCGCAACCTGGATCGGTCCGAAGGTGGATTGGGGATTGGTTTGTCGCTGGTGAAGAGCCTCGTCGAAATGCATGGCGGCCGAGTCGAAGCGTTCAGCGCCGGTCGCGGTATGGGCAGCGAGTTCGTGGTTCATTTGCCGCAACTGACCGATGATGTACCCGGTCAAACAGCGAACGACGCCGACGATGGCCTCCCCATCTCCAAGCAATCGTGTATGCTGGTCGTGGACGATAATCGAGATTCGGCCGATACGATGGCCATGCTGCTCGAGCTGGAAGGGCACCGCGCGCTTGTTGCGTATGATGGTCGGCAAGCGGTGGAAGTGGCTTTGGCCGAACGGCCGGCCGTCGTGCTCCTCGATATTGGTTTGCCTCATCTGAATGGTTACGACGCGTGCCGCGCAATGCGCAGCGGCGGGCTTCGAGATACGCTGATCGTGGCGATGACCGGGTATGGCCAAGACGATGACCGGAAAAAGTCGGAGCAGGCGGGGTTCGATGCGCACTTGGTCAAACCAGTCGAGCTTTCGGCGATACGTGAATTGTTGGCCGCTCGAACGCCGAAGATGGTTTCGCCCGAGAACTGAAGAGCGCTCCGACAAACAAGACTGGACAAACGACGCCCGTTCGATTATCATTTTCGGCCGACGCTTCGCCCAACCTCCACGGATGGTCATGACCCCGAAGTCGAACTCCGAATCGATTACCTTTGCGCCTTTGCAACCCGAACACCTCGAGCTCGTCCATGCCTGGGAAAACGACCCCGTGCTCCAAGACCTGAGCTCCGAAGAAATCAAGGAACACTCGCTGGAGGAAGTCCGCGAAGCGCTCGAGCTCGG
>CAYSYX010000102.1:0-23803 GCA_964435055.1 uncultured Polyangium sp.
CCCTTGCGCGGGTCCCGGGGCGCGGAGCCCCGGGTGGGTCCGGGTGAAACCCGGCTCCTACGCGCTCAATTCATTGCGTACAGGCGAGGTAGATGCGGAGCGATTCCGCTTCGGCGTCGGTGAGTTTGCCTGAGGGAGGCATCGCCCCTTCGTCCACTTCCGAATACATTTCGAGAGCGTGCGCTTTTACTTCCGCTTCCGACGAGAAATCCAGACCTTCCGCGGGATTCGGGCTGTTATGGCAACCCGCCGTCGCACACCTCGCTTTGACGAGGTCATTACCCGCCTGCTTTTGAGCGGCGGCGCCGGCGTCCGTAGGGCATTCGCCAAGATCTGCTCCGCATCCAGCAAAGCCCAGGGCAGCAATCGTTGCAAAAGCAAGAATCGACAAGACGCGTTTCGTTTGCATGAACATGTTTCGACCTTTTCCGTGAGAGTGCTACAAGCAACCCCCCGCAACCGCGAGCGTACACTACGTGGAAGAGAAATTCCACGTCGATTTCGATTCACGGCACACCTTCGACGCAATGGACTTCTCCACCACCGCCTGGACCCGGTCCCGGCCCTTTTCGACCTCCGGGAGGCGGCGGACGCGCCTCAATGGCCTCCTGCGTATCGAGCGTTTTGCAAATCGCCAGCGACAATGCATCATGTTGCGTAACATCCGTCGGATCGAGCACCACATCGCTCGCGTCTTTGAACCACGACGATGTATCCACCGTCATTGCAATCGAAAGGGGCTTGGATGCATCAACCTCCACTTCTCCGTCGGTTCCTTGCTCCGCCAACCAATGCCCGGCAAAGGTGAATTCCTTGCCCTTGTACAAACCATCCACGAGAAGCGATGCTCCGCTCGATCGGAAATCGGCAAATTCATCCCCGCTCGCATCCTGCCCTTGATCGATGGGCATGATTTCAATTTCCGCCCCACCATACGTGCCACTCGGCAATTCACCCAAATCGAATTCCCGATGCGCTCCATTGGCGATCTCGTCCGCCGTCAAATCAACGACGTTCGGCCCGATATCCGTTTCATCGGACATGCAGCCCCGCCCGGCATAACCGATTTTCGCGTGCGCCACGAGGAGCCGGACTCGCGTCACTTCAAGATCCCGGTTCGTTGTCGGAAAATCCGTGGGATCCAAATCCGACGAAGCGACTTTCAACGGAGCAACATCCACTCCAAGTTTGACTTGTCCCGACGAACACCCCGCCAAGGCAAAAAGCGCCGCACCCACGATGAAAATTCGTTTCATGGTCCAAACTCCTTCTTACTGTCCGACCAACCTCTGCTCCCCCTTGCCCGGCCAAGAAAGAACCCTTCGCAAATTTTTTTCTTTTTTCATTTCGTCTTCGAGTTGCCCGACCTACAACGCCCGCTTGACTCCCGCGCTCACACGTGTGAACCTGGCGCACACCCATGCCCGACGCTTGGATCCTCCCGAAAAACGGCCAAAGCACCTTATGGGTTCGTCCAGACGCAACCCATTATCGTCACGCCGACCGAACGCTCGTGGAAAAAGGCCCCGTGGCCATGCCGCCTCAGTCGCCGCATTGGTTCGACCCGGCGCAGGACATTTTGGTGTATGCCGACAAAGGCCGTCTGCATATCGTGCGCGGATTGTCACAACAAACCAAACCCGAAATTGTAAAGCTTCCCGGAACGCCGGCCATTCACGCGTTGTTCGTCGTCGATGACGTGGTGTTTGTCGGATCGGACTCGGGCAAGAACATGCTGGGGTATGTCGATTTGCGCGGCCCATTGCAATGGCGATCCATTCCGGTGGCTCGTGAAATCAACTGGACCGGCAAAGGTATCGACGGATTCGCTCGACGCGGTTCGAAACTCGTGGCGATCGACGACATCGTGCTGCCTCGTTATTTGTTCTTGCTCGATATATCCGATCCACGAAATCCTCGAGCTCTCGAACATCGAGATTTGCCCGCGCACAGTTCGGGCGAACGGATTCGCTCCGTCGTATCGAATGACGACATCGTGGTCATGTTATCGAGCTCCGGCAATCACGGCGCCGCATCGCTGCATATCGCATTTTACGACCTCGAATCACTCGCTGAATACGCCACGCTCACGGTGCAGCACATTCACAGTTTTCGCCGTTGGAGCTCGAGTTCGTATGAATTCCACAAGCTCGCCTTGATCGATCAAACGCTGGTTATCGCCGCAGACAACGACGGCCTCGCGCTTCTGCCCGTACCGCCCATCCCCGCGGAGAAACCACAAACAGACACCAAAACACACGTCGATCCGGAAACAGGCGTGAAATACTCATTTCTTGCGCACGCTCCACCCCTGGCCGAACAACGCTTACAGTTTGTCAAAGTAGAACAAGGTCCCGTCGTCGATGTGGTTGCTTTGGACAAACATACGGCCGGCGCGATCGTCAGTCGCCCGGGGAAGGGTTTCTTTCGACGCGACTCGTTGGATTCGGTGTGGGTAGCTCTGCCGCAGTCGGGAGATTCGTAATTTTATCGCGGAGAAAACCCATTGCAACCCCGGACGAAGTCGTGGTAACCTGAAAAAATGCTCCGTCGCCTGATCTTTGCTTCCGCCATCCTTTTGTACGGTAACGAAACATTTGCGAAAGACGTTCCCGCCGATCCGTCGAATTACTTCGGCCTTATCGGATCGCTCCAACCGGGCGATCGTTTGGTGCTGGCCGCGGGAACCTACACGCAAGGTTTGCCCATTACGGGACTCAATGGCACCGACGCCGCATGGATCACAATCACCGGTCCAACGTCGGGTGCGCCCGCGATTTTCGAAGGCAACCCTTGCTGCAATACCGTGGAGCTCGTCAATGCCTCGTATATCGCCGTCGAACACATCACGGTCGACGCCAAAGGTATCGACGGACCTTTTGGCGTAAGCGCGAAAAACAGCTCGAGCAACGTGGTGCATCACATTCGCATCGAAGGTTGCCGCTTCATCGGACACAACGCTTCTCAGCAAATGGTCGCCATTTCGACGAAGACCCCCACGTACGGGTGGATCATTCGCGGCAATGAAATCGAAGGCGCCGGAACGGGCATGTACTTGGGTAATTCCAATTATGCCGAACCGTTCGTCGGAGGCCTGATCGAATACAACCTGATCAAAAACACGATCGGGTACAACATGCAGATCAAAAACCAAAACGCGTGGATTTCTCATCCCGCGTTGCCCACGTCGGGCACTGCGCGCACGATTTTGCGGCACAACGTGTTCATCAAGGACGACACGCCGAGCCCCGATGGCGTCCGGCCCAATGTTTTTCTGGGCGGACCTCCCCCGACCGGCCCCGGTGCGGATACCGTCGTCGAAGTGTACGGAAACCTCTTCGTACACAATGCCAGTGAGTCGCTCATGCAAGCCACGGGACGCGTGTCCATACACGACAACAATTTCATCGATGCTTCGGATGTGGCGATTCGCCTTCAATCCCACGATGGTTTTCCGCTGCTTGGGGCCAAAGTCTACGATAACACGTTTTACATGGCAAAACGTGCCGTTTATCTCGGCGCGCAACCGACCGAAGGCGACCTCGTCACCGGCAACCTCGTGTTCGCCGATATGGCTTTCGACGGACCGTTTGCAGGTCTTGGGACAAACCTCGTCGATACCGCCGCAAATGCGGGCAATTATGTGAACAAACCGTCGATCGTGTTGGGCGACGCGGATCTTTATCCATTGGCGGGCAAAGTCGAAACCATGCCGCTCGATCCGGCACCATTCGGCGCGGACAATGATTACGCCTGCGACTTCAATGGTAGTTCTCGTAAAACCTTCACGCACCGGGGCGCTTATGCAGGCGACGGGACCAATCCCGGATGGAAATTGGCCGCGACACGTAAACCCGAAGTGGTTTGTCAAGCTTCGAGCGGCGCGGGAGGAGGCGCATCTTCGAGCAGCAGCGGAAGTGGAGCGGGCGGAAATGGCAGCGGCGGAGCCGGCGAATCCGGCGGCGCAGGAGGAAGCGGAGGGGGTGGCAATACGACGGATCCGGGAGGGTGCGGCTGTCGTATGGCTTCGACAAACGGGTCGATGCCCATCACCATGGTCCTTGGTTATGCGGCCTTGCGTTATTTGCGCCGACGAAAAACATCCCCCACGCACGAGCGTTTGTCTTGACGCTTGAATCGAAAGGATTGCTCATGAATCGAACCATCGCAGCCATTCTTGTTGGTGTATCGTTCGCCGCCCTTCCCCTGGCCTGCTCGTCGACGACGGGCACATCGTCATCGAACAGCGGTGGCGCTGGAGGCTCGAATGCGGGCGGAAATGGCAATAGCAGCAGCGGCGGCCAAGGCGGAGACCTATTTCCGTCGGTCGCCGCATCTTCGAGCGGCAATGGCAGCAGCAGCGGATCGAATACCACCAGCTCCGGCTCGGTGCTCGATGCGGGACTCGAAGATTTTTGCGCGGGCAATGGCGTGATTCCCATTCCGGGGACGAACGATTGCACGAGCGACATCGGCAAGAAGGTTTTTCTTTTCGCGATGTGCTCGTGCACGAGCATTACGTCGCAAAACACCGTCAACACCGATTCGGTCGACGCCGCCAAACCCGGAATGCCTTTGGCGGGTGGATCGGTGGGCGTCAACGGCAATTATACGTGCTCGGCCCCGAACGACATTCAAGGTGCTCTCATCGTCGGCGGCGCGTTTTCGGCTATGAACACGCACAACGTCGTACAAAACATGACGATTGCGACCACCTCGCTCGTAGGCGCACCCGCAACGGCGAAAAGCGATGCCTACTTGGGCGCGGAAGTCACGGGCCCGCCGAAAAACTTAACCATTTCCGGCAAAATGTATACACCGCTCACGTCCAACGTGAATCAAGTCAATGGTCTCGGCGGCTTCTCCATTACGCCGGTCAACGTGGCCCCGCCGTGCGATTGCACAGAACAAGTGGATATCGCAGGAATCGTCGATGCGTTCAAAGGGACAAACGACAACTTGACGAACATGATCCTGACGGACGCTTTGACAACAATGCCGAATTATCCCAAAGACATCACGATACCTTGCGGGAGATACTTCTTCGACGGCATCGAAGTCAACAATCCGGTCACCTTGCATTTGACAGGACGAACCGTGATCGCCATCGGCGGCAACATCAATGTCTCCGGGCCGCTCAATATCGAATTGGCCGAAGGCGCGGAACTCGACATGTTCGTCACCGGAACGGTATTCCTGAACAACCTCGCCTCGATCGGATCCAAAACATCCCCGAAGTCGACGCGCATTTACATCGCGGGCAACGACGTCACGATGACCGGACAGCTGACCTTGTCGGCGAACTTTTACCTGCCAAACGCCGTTTTCAACATCACGAACGATCTCGAGATGTGGGGAGCGTTGTTTGCAAAGCAAATTAGTTCGTCGGGCAAAGTCAAAGTGCATTACGACGAAGGGATCCTCAAGATTCCCGGGTGCCAAGGCGGCGACGAACCGTGCAAGGATTGCGGCGATTGCGTCAATCCAAACCCGTCTTGCGGAGCCGACGGCACGTGCGGCCCGTGCACGAAGAACGAAGAATGCTGCGCGCCGCTCATTTGTAATGCCATCGGCGAGTGCGTACCGCCGCCCCCGAAGTAGGGTTTGCCCGAACAGGCTATCAACCCTTTGCCCAGTTCGACCTTTGGGGCTTCGATTCGCCGGTCGCAATCGACGCCCCACGCCCATGGTTTGGCGGACCAAACCAGCTAAAGCCAATTGCTCAGCTTTTCCACCTTTTCGGGGACGATCGTGCAATCGACTTCCCGATGGCGCGTGGTGACGGACAAACGACCCGTGACGCGAACGACGTCACCTCCCGTGATGACTTTGCCCTCGTTGTCTTTGATTTGAATGTCTTTGTCGGTAAACTCCGAAGGCAATTCGCCAAGCTCGTTGTTTTCGGTGCCCATCGGGAATTTCACGTCGATTTCCACGCCCGGCACGTCTTTCTGCGCGCGAAGCTTCAAATTACACGTCGTCACGCAAGACGTCGGCGTGGATGCAGTTCCGATATATCCCGAGACGATCTTCAATTTGCCATTGTTCGATGCGTGGCACACCTCCGTCACGGATTGACCGGTTTCAGGACGATGACCACACCCGAACATCAGCCCGCACGCGAGCAAAGCGGAGACAAAAAATAATCTTTGCATGGCCGCACGCTACCGGATTTGCGGCGGCGGGGCAAGAAACTCGTCAAGACCTCATTTGCCCGCGCGGATGGCGCGGCAACCAAGCCCGGAATCATTTTGGTTTGCACGACCGTCTGCGACAAACCTTTCGACGAACAGGGAAAACCGGTTCGACCGGACCACCCTCAATGGTTTTTCCTTCCAGTCAGAGGTCCATTGCGCTCGCCCGCTCGGCCGTACGCGCGGACGAACGCGTCCCGGCTAATTCCTCGAAAAAGCGAAACATCCAGCCGTTGATCGATGCACCGCAACGGGTCCGCCCGACGGCTTGGTTTGTCGCCATTGAATTTTCTACCGGTGTTCGTAAGCAATCCCGCATGATATGCCGGGAGAAACCTTGGTCTGGGAAAAACCGCCGAGCACAATAATCTAGCGGAAAACGCTTGCTCTGTGTATGACTCGGGCATGGTTCGTCGCACACCAACGATCCGCAACGCGCCACTTGTCTGGTTTTGCGTATCGATCGCCCTGGTTTTGTTGACCGCGTGCACGGTCAATTTGGGCACCGATCCCGTCATCAGCGACTGGTTCGCTCCGCCAAACTGCCCATCGCACGAAGACGGCTCGCTGGCTATTCCGCGAGAATGTTGCCCCTGTCCGTGGCCGGACAGTTGTCCCGACGGATGGCCACCCATACCCGACTATTGCCGAACGGGTTGTGAACCGGGACAACCCATCGAATGTTGCGAGTGCCCGACGCCCGCGTGGTGCACGGCGGAAGCGGGACAAACTTACAAACCGCCGGATTGGTGCAAAGACAAACCATGGCTCGACGGCGGGGTCGACGCCGACCGTATCGTTTGTCCCAGCAGCTCCTGCGCACCGAAAATGCCTGATGGATGGCTCGGACCGGCCTCGTTATACGAAGGTTTCGACATCGATGTCGACAGCTGCCCCGAAGGTGCGCTCGAATGGCAAGGCCTTGCAGAACCTCCGCCTCCGGGCTGCGCGCAATGCGCGTGTTCCACGCCGAAAAGCATCTGCGGCTCGGCACCTCACTGGACGATAAGCTCGCACCAATGCGCCGATTTCGATAGCGGCGCCATGTGGAATTTCGACCCTCCGCCGAACTGGGATGGCAGCTGCAATGCCGAAAAGTCCCTGCCGGCCGAAAAACAGTGCGGCGCCGATGGATTTTGCGTCAAGTCCATCATGATCTCCCCTCCGATGCTGGAGCTGGTCGATAAAACCTGCATCCCATCGAAAGTGGAGAAAGAAGCGCCGATTTCGAAGGTAACCAATGGTTCGACACTGACGTTGAGCGGCCGAGTCTGTATTGACAAACTGGCCCGCGAAGCTGCGGCAAGCTGCGGCGCCGACGACCTCTTGTGTTTGTCCACGCCCGGTCCCGGCCCGATCTGCATCGCGCGCGAAGGCGAATTCGTTTGTCCGTTCGGCTGGCCAAACCAGCATGTCTACTACCGCAACGTGAAAGACAATCGAACATGCTCGGAATGCTCGTGCGGACCGGCGATGGGCGCGACGTGCAAACGCAAGTACAGCCTCTACACGGATGGTATGTGCACCAAGGAATTTGGGCATTGGATCGCCGAAGAAACGAACCTTCCCCAGTGCTTGTTGCTCATCGACGGGATGGCGGTGGGAGCAAAAACGCTCGAAACCATCGAACACGATCCGGGCGCTTGCAAACCTTTCGGCGGTGAACTGATCGGCGAAGTCGAAAAGAACGACCCATTTACGGTCTGCTGCGTTCAGGCCATGTTTTGAGCGCGGTTTGTCCAGGAACACATACGCGGGCAAACCTCGGTGAATCGCGCGCTTTCGCGGCCAATTCCCCTACCACGAAGGAACGATGGCCACGTGTCCCATCCAGATGGGCGCCACGAGCTCTTCGCCGGACGTAGTTCGCGAGCGCATGACCGCCGACGCGTAGACCGGCAAGGCCACGTCCGTATCAATGCGCAATACCCACCTCGAGCGCAACGGGACATCAACCCCGGCTCGCAATCCCGCGGTCACAACGCCACCCCAACGCCCGCGCGCATAACGCTCGCCATCGAACAGGGGTTTGTCAAACGAATACCCCGCCACTCCGCCCATCACGACGGCACAACCAAGCAGTGGGCTTTTTTGGGCGCATAACGCAACACCGCCAAGATACCCCTGGGCGCGGGCGGAAGTTTCCTCGCTCCGTTGATCCGTCGTCGACCATGTTGCGGTAATCATGGGCGGCAGAACATCGCCGCTCAGCTCAATCATCACCGGGCCGACGACTCGGCCAAAACCCAAGCGAAATCCGGGCATGATCATCCGCGTCAAACCCGCGGTCACGCCAAACCCGACGCTCGCGTGGTATCGAAAATGTGGTTCTTCCACGCGTTCACAGGTTTGGTCCTGGCGCGAGCGGTGGGAACGAGGTTCTTCGTCGTGGCTCCGCGCATTCGTTGAAATTGTCTCCGGGTTTTTCTTGGCCACATCACGTTTCTCCGCTGCTTGGACCAGTTTGTCCACGGACATGGGCGGCTCGACCGGCGGCGGAGACACGGTTTTACCAAGCAACACTGCCGAGTCGTATGCAGCCCAATAGAGGACTTTGAAGCACTCCTCGGTGGCCGGATACGTCTGCGCAAATTGATCGATCCGTTCACCCGCTTCATTCCACAGGGACAATTCTTCCTGTTTTCGGCCGTCCGGAAGGAGCTTGATCGACACGCCGAGTTTTCGTTTCGCGGTGGGATCAATGCTTCGTACGCGGACGAAATTCAGAATAATGCCGTAAAACGAGTCATATTCATTGCACTTGGGCAAAGCCGGCGAAACGTCGAACTCGATCCGGTGCGGCGGCGCTTCGACAATCTGCGCGTGTCCTCGATGCGCAAGGAAGATCCCGACGCAAAGCGCGGAAAGCGCCAAGCCGAATCGAGCATTCGTAACGGCCGACGTGGAAGTGCGCACTGAAACATCCCGGGCTCGAACAGCCGGATGATGGATGGAACGCGCCGCGATCGCAAGAAAAATGCGGGAATTCAAGGCAAATGCGACTTGAAGCGCCAATCGTTCAATCATGGTTTCATGCACGTTAGCCGTAACGCATCACGAACGCATCGATTGTCCAGAAAAACCTTTTCGCCCGACTCGATTCACATCGAAGCAATGGGAGAAAACAGAAAACGCCGGAAGGAGAATCCTGATATTCGACGACCCGAGGAGCGTACGTTCGCGACGCATCGACCGGAGAAGCGCATCGTCCCGCACGTACGTTTTCACAGTGACGGTTCATTGTCATCCCGACCGATCGTGTCCTCGACGTACCTGCGCACTTGCCCGCAAAGACGGCTCTGGGTTAACCTCGGACCATGCGTGGTATTTTCATAAGCCTTTTGGGCCTCTTTCTTCTTGGTTGCGGCGACGATCCGCGAAATGATGACGATGACGTTTGTCCGGCGGCACCCACCGATCCGACATCGGCGCGGGTATTCGTCATTCAACCGCGAATCGCGCCGGATAACTTCAAGAGCTACCTGGACTATCACAATCACCTCTTCAAACTCGTGGAAACCCACGTCTCGCATTGCGTCGTCGCCGACCGCCCCAATATCGTCGTGTTTCCGGAGAACACGGGAATCACCGCTGCGTTCATTGGGTCGCGTGGACAGGCGGCCCGAAACGCCACATCGGCATTGGGAGCATTTTTGGCGCTCGGCGGACAATACACACAGCCCATCGAATTCTATAAGAACTCCTGGCCGAATCTGCCCCTGCCGAATCAAATCGAAATCGCCGTCACGGATACTGTTTGGCGTGCGTTTCACGAGACCAACCAATCCATTGCCCAGCAACTCGGCGTGTGGGTCATCTCGTCGACCAACATCAGCGGCCTCGTGGAAAAAAGCACCGATCCCGCGGAAATCGCCGCGCTCGGCGATCCGGACGTGCCCGATCCTGCGTACGTGTACGTCGCGCGTGATCCCGGCGTTTACAATACGACGTTCGTTTACAAGCCGGGCGGTGACCTCGTTGCGGCGCGCAAAAAGCCGTATCTCGTCGCCGGCGAAATCAATGACCTGGCGCTATCGGCAGGACCGTTGTCCGAAGCCGTACCCATTGCGATGGCGGACCTCGGCGTGGGCATTTTCACCAGCAAGGACGCCTGGATGCCCGATATGGTCGATCGGTTGGCGGCCCTCGGAGCCGACACGTTTGTCCAACCGGAAGCATTCTCGGGCTGGACCACGCCCGAGGATCCCAAAGAAGTCGACGCGTGGGCTCCGGACATCCTGAGCCAAAGTGCAATGGCCGCCGTCCGAAAACACGGCGGATTTCGACACGGCATCGTCGCTCATTTGACCGGAAATCTATTCGATACGACATTCGACGGACAATCGATCATCCTGCGCGATCCGGTGCCCGGCGAGCGCACGCCCGCGTACGTGGGCGAACCCGACGAAGGCGGCGTGCTCGCCGTAGCCCCGTGGGTCACACCCGATCCCATCGTCGACGATCCCACCGCGAGCCTCGCCGTTCGCCGAGCCAAACTCCGGGCGAGCGGCGAAGAACGTTTACCCGGGGGAGCTCGGGCAAACGAATACGTGGAAACGGGCATTGCGGCGGATCTATCGGCCGGCCTGCCGACGTCACCCGACGGACCCGCCGGAATTCTGGGTCCAAGTCGCGCGATTTCGAGCACGGGCGAAGTCGCCCAGAGCCACCCGGCCGTGGCTTGGACGAATACATCGCCCATCATCGTGGCTTTTCAAGAAGGCGCACGTGGAGCAACGCGCATCATGGTGGCGACGTCCGAGGATCAAGGAAAAACGTTTGGCGCGCCGCACCTGGTCACGTCCGCCGGCGCGGTTCAAATCACCCCGGCGGTGGCGGTGACGGGAACCTACGTATACGCAGCTTGGCAAGAGCGCGACAAACAAGGCGCGCGTATCGCTTGTGCCGTGTCGAATGATCGCGGAAAAACCTTTGGCTCACCGTCGTACCTGCCCTCGACGGGCGGTATCGCCGATGCCTGGATGCCGACGTTCGCCGCCGCGAACGGTCGAGTTTTCCTCGCGTATGTCGATGGTTCGTCGGGGAACGAGCGCGTTGTGCTGGCCCAAGCCGCCGAAGGTTCGGTGACCTTCACGGTAAAACTCGTGGAGCCAACGATGCCTCACCCCACGGGCGACGTGCGCAACAATCAATGGTCGCCCGCCATTGCGGCGAATGGAAATGACGTCGCCGCGGCCTGGGTGGATTTTCGCAATGCGAATTGGGATGTTTTTCTTTCTCGATCGGCCGACGGCGGCACGACGTTCGGCGCTCCCATTCGCCTCGACGATGGCTCGGACAACCCCGAACGCTTGCACGACGATCCATTCTTGATGTTTTTGCCCGGCGTGAATCCATTGACGTTGGCCGCGAGCTGGAGCGACGTTCGACAACGCCAACGCTTCTCTTCGGCTCGCATGTCGCTGGTCGCCGGTGCGGTCATCGGTCAAAGCCGCCCGTTCGGCGCAATGGATGCCGCTTCCCTTCGCCCAAACCTCGCGCCGCTCGGACCTTCCAAAGTGGCCATGGTTTGGCAAGACGATCGGACCTTGGGGCAGGACATTTTCGTCGCGACGAGCTCCGACGGTGGGGTGACGTTTGGCATGGAACAACGCGTCGACGATGGCGGCAATGGTGCGTCGTACCAAACCGCGCCCGTCGTGGCCGCCGATGGTCTGGGCGCGCTGCTCGTAGCCTGGGAAGACAGCCGCTCGGGTACGCAACGAATTCGGTTCGTCCTGGGTAAGCCGTAGACGCAGCCGCAGAACGCGGTGGGGCGTCGCCCCGCACCCCACGAGGGCTCCCCGCGCTCGACCCTTGCATTGCGTCACCTGCGCGCCGCAATCGATTTTCCGGATACGACCGGTCGTCGGCGACATGATTGCACCCGGACAAACTCGTCTGCAAATGGCTTGGAACAATCGCCAGACGCGCTCCATGTTGCTCACGGCAACGACGCGGCTTCGCCGCAAACGACGAAAAGGAGCAAAGACCATGCTGACCGTCGGCGACAAATTCCCCTCGTTCAACCTGAAAGCCGTCGTGAAACTTGAGGAAGGAAAGGAGTTTCAGGATCTGTCCGATTCGAGCTACGAAGGAATGTGGAAAGTGGTGTTTTTCTGGCCCATGGACTTCACGTTCATTTGCCCCACGGAAATCGCCGAATTCGGGCGACGCAACGGCGATTTTGCCCGGCGCCAAGCCCAGGTCCTCGGAGTCAGCACCGACACGCAATACGTCCATTTGGCCTGGCGAAAATCCCACCCCGACCTGAAAAACCTGCCATTCCCAATGCTCGCGGATACCAAACGAGCACTCGCGTCGACCTTGGGCATTTTGGATAAAGAGGAAGGTGTGGCATTACGCGCCACGTTCATCGTCGACCCCGAGGGTACGATTCGGTTTGCCTCGATAAACGATTTGTCCGTCGGACGAAACGTCGACGAGGTCATCCGCGTGCTCGACGCGCTGCAAACGGGCGAACTTTGCCCGTGCAATTGGACGTCGGGGCAAAAGACGCTCAAAGCGGCGTAAGAGGAAATTGGCCGCAAATCCGATGAATCGGAGGCGGGCAGGATTGATGCCGCACACGCTGGATTGGACGTTCGCTCCGCGTCCCAACAGGCGCGCGGAGCGACGTGCGGACAAACCTGATCGGAACGCTCAGAATGCGTAGGACAAACTGCCGCCGACGCCGGGTCCGCCCGAATCGAACTTTCGGGCTTGATATCCGCCGCGTAGTTGGGCGGAAAAACCATCCGAAATCTTGAAGGACAATTCAGCCAAAAGCCGTACGCCGAACGTCCGCGCATTGGGCATGTCCGTGATTTCAATGATGGGCGACACGAGCAACCGACTGCCCGCGACGATATCCATACGCGAGTAAATGCGATTGCCGAACGTGACGCCGGTCAAACCAAGGCGCTCGAAACCCAAAATGAGCTTCGTTCCATAGGGATCGCCGATGTGGGTGGCGAAGTTGAAACCCGACGAAAAACCCTCTTCCGTGATGCTCGTCAGTAGTTCGCCTTCGAATTGCCACAAATCGAGCAATCGGAATCGCACGCGGGCTGCGCCGAAGTTCAAACCGACATCGTATTTGTCCGATTCGTATACTTGCAAGGGCTTGAGCGACCGACCTCGAAGCACGCCCAAGCGAAAACCGAATTCGGACACCGTACGCAACGAACGATAGGTATACCCCGCTTCGATGCGATAATAGTGTTCGTCGATGGTGGGTATATAGTCGGTATCGGCCGCACATTCCGTTTGCTTTTGTCCGCAAGGAATGGTTTGAGATGAAACATTCCGGCCAAACCCGACGTATTCACCACCGACTGAAAGAATCGATCGCCGCCCTCCGAGACGCGCAAGTAAGGCTCGTTCACGCGTGTCCGTGATGTCCTCGATGATCGTCACCGGATGTTTGACCGCGCGCGAGGCGAACGCTGCGATACGCGAACCATTGACATGCTCGATTTCAATGGCGTACGCAATGCCCGGCGCTTTCATCAGTTCGGCGGGAATCGTCGCCACGTACACCGACGCGTCGCTGCGCTTGAAAGCGATGATTCGCTCGACGCCTCCCGCGGTTTCCATCACCAAAACAGCTTGGCGAATGAGCTCCGGATGGCCAAACGATACTCCGATATCGAGGCTTTCGCTCGGAGACGCCGAATACACCGCCGCATGATAAACGCGCGGCTGGGGACCGGGTTTGACCGGAGGCACCGCAGATGCCGTCGACGTGGAATTGGTTTGGCTTGCCGCACCCGCCGGCTCCTGCGGCGTAGATGCAGCATTTTCAGGCTGCTTGGCGTCGGCCGGTGCTTGATCGGACGGAGCCGTCTCCGTCGGCTTGTCGGCCGGTTTGGCGCCGACAAGGTCGGGCGCGTGATTGGCCGAAGGCGCCTGCGCGACGGCCTGGGTTGTCAGGCCGAACGTGGCCAGGAAAAACGCTGCAAAAAACGCAGCGACCGAAGCATTTTGTCGTGTGGTTACCATGAGTACCCCACTGCGCCGCCGAATCCGGGACCCGCGTGATCAATGGTTCGACCTTGGAAAGACACCCGCAACGAAGCTACGAATTCGGGCGTGAATCGATAACCCGCTTGTAGAATCGTGCGTACGCCGATTTCATTTGCCCCGCGAGAAACGGTATCATCCGTGCTGTAGGAACCCACCGCCGTTCCCGCAGGCTGATTCGTCACTTCCGTACGAATCAGGATCGGCACCTTTTTGATCGTATTGAGTTCCAATTGGGTAAACCCGCGCAAACCGACTCGACCGAGGAGCTCACCGCCGAGGAGCAAGTTCGTATCGCGATCGCTGCCGATGCGGAAGATCACTTGCCCGCCTCCGGTGACGCCGCCGTCTTGCAATCCAATGGCTGCTCGACCCAAAATCGAAAACAAACGATGCGCGCCGACTTCGAGCTCCAAGTACCCGTAGGTCAAACCAATGGGACGTCCGGCGAGGTTGAGAACATCGAGGTCTTTCAGCGATCCTCCGCGTCCGCGATACACGCCGAACCCCGTGCGTAAGGCGCGAACGCCGACGTCATCGTAACGCAATCCGAAAATGCCCTCGGTTTGCCAGCTCCAATCATTGCCCCGCAAACGATTGTAATCGGCATAATCCGTGAGAATCATGGCGTTTGCCCCGACAGACCTGGGCGGGCCAATTTTGGGTATGGGCAATACGTCGACGACTTTGGGTGCGCCCGGACCGCCGACGACAGGTATCGCCAGACCTTTGGACGATGTTGCTTCAATGAAGTATTCGAGCACCGGAGGAGCAAGTTTGGCGGAAGGAACGAGACCGGCCCAGAATCCAGGCCCGATCGAGGTCATGTTGACGGATTCATACGTCGGCTCGCCTTTTCGCCGATAATGCAAGAGCGCTCCAGTCGCCGCGGAGCTCAACTGAACAACGAACTCGAGCTTCGAAGCTTCGAGCACTTCTTTCGGTTCGACAAACCGTTCGAGCTCCGGCTCTGTCGATTCATCTGCTTCCGCGACGTGACGTTTCGGCGCTTTTTCTCCGTCCACGAGCTTGCGCAAGGCCGCGGCTTCTTCATACAGGACACGCGCATACTTGCCCTTCGGGTTTTTACGCACGTATTCCTCGTATACGCGAATGCGCATGACCACGTCCGCTCCCTCCAGCGCGTCGAACATCTCCACGACCGCCTGGGCGTCCGCATCGAGCGCCGAATCGGCCACCGGCTCGGCCGTCGGCGCAGACCCTGTCGACGACGGCTGAGACGGCCGAGATGGCGAAGAAGGTGCGACAATGCGTTGCAGAATCACCACATCGCCCTTTTGCGGCGCTCGCGTCAATTCTCCCGAGGGCTTGGCCAACGACAATGCCGTTCGGACCTGGCGCAGCTCGAGCGAGCCTATACGAAAACGATCCTCGAGCATTTTCCCCGAAACCGGGTGACGCAACCTCAAAGGCCGCCAGATCTCGACAATCGCCCCCTCCGTCGCCCCTTGACCCGTCCCCAAATCAACGACGAGCTCCTCGCCGTCGAGCGCAACCACGGTCGCCCGAATTTCAGTTGCTCGGGCTTCTTCCGCTGGTTTGACCGCAGGTTTTACCTGCCCCCACGCCGGCAAACTCGCGCCGAATGCAGAAAAACCAAGAAGCAGCGCCATCGCCGCTCCCCGGTTTCCGTACCCCATTCGTCGCCAAGCCCCGGCGGAAACTCGCTTCGAGTCTTCCATCACATTCGAATCATTGGACTGCAATCATCAAAGATCAAGTGTGTAAATAAATATTTTTTCTTGGAAAACCATTACACACAAAATCGATTTGCGTGTACATGCATTCGCACACGACAATGGAATGACGACGATACGTAGCGTATGGAGAGCGCATTGACCACCCACCACCGCGTCCGTCGAATTTCCCGCCCACCCCCGGAGCTTTCTGTTATCGTGCGCCACGAATGCTCCAAGCAACGTTACGCCTCGTCACACTGACAATGGCTTTCACCGGCTGTTTGGCCTGTGCGAAAAGCAAGTCCGACGTGTTTCATGAGGACGGAAGAGCGTCGTTGCCCGAAATCGACACCGTGCCCTCGGCGCCGAATGCGATCGTCGACAAAGATCGGCAACGAGCTCTCGGTTCGGCCGGCGCGCTGCTCGATGCGCCGAATTTTCCCGACGAACCAGCGACGGAAAACGCTTGTCCGAGCACCAAAGATTGGCAGAAATTCGACGCTTTCGCCGCTTCTTGCGGGTACGTCTGGACAACCGATGCGGACAAACTACCTCCCGCATTGCAATGGCGATCATGTGCCCGGACGGACGGAGTCGCTTCCGCCTTGTGTCGGCAATCAATTCGAGAACGACGAATCAGATCGTTCTCCGTGGGGACGAGCGCGTCCAAAGAAATGGTCGTTGGGTTTGTCGAAGCTTGTGCCACGGATCAGTTGGTCCTGACGGACACCGAGGGAAAACCGCTGTTTGCCATGCGTCGCGCCGATGACGCGGCCCTGTCGGAGACGTGCCAATTAAAACTGCTGGATGTGGACCTCGGCCAATGGCTTGCCGCCATCGGTTCGTCCGATCGCCCCAAAGACCTCGACACACCGGGATATTCACTGGGCGGCGCGTTTGTCGGAGGCACGGTGGGCACGGCCCCGAGCGTCCTTTTTTCCACGACTTCGGAACCTTTTCATGTGGCCACGAGTCACGGGGATATCCTCGTCGATGGGTTCTCCGCCGACGGCAAACGCCGCGATTGGAAAGGCAAACCCCTGGAGAAACCACCCAAGATCGGGCTGCAACGAGTAACCAAAAACCTGTTCGTAGACCCTCGAAAAGGGTTTTACTCGACGATTGGCAAAGAACCCGAACCTTTGTGGGAAGTTCCAAAAGGACATACCGTGAACGATGTGCTCGTGCGCGACCGGGAAATCATCTGGCGTGATGAATCGGCGGAACGCGGTCGAAAACAGTGCACGCTTTTTGGAGGAAACCTCGACGCTCGCGAAACATTGACCGGCGCTCGGCCCATCGCTCAAATGCCCTGTTCCTCGACAAACGTAGCTTGGGGTTGCTCGAGCGTGCTCATCGAATACGAGACGCATTTGGCGCTGGTTTCACCGGCGAGCGGTTCCGCGCGCGTGCTGCGCATGAAGGGCCATCCGGCGGCCGTCCATTGCAAAGAGGTATTCGTTGAACGCGGCGGAACGCTTTTGCGTATCGACGCGGCCGCGTTCGGCGCCGCCAAAATCGCCCTGCCTCCGCCTGATGAATCGCCGGCAACGAGAAAATGATGCGCCACGCGGCAAAATCGTGGTACGGTTGTCGCGATGAACGACACGGCGATACAGATACGTCCGGCCACCAAAGCCGATTTACCCGCGGTGGCTCGTCTTGCGGCGGAGCTCGTGCGCCTACATCACGCGCTGAATCCGGCGCGGTTTTTCCTGACGGAACGTATCGAAGAAGGTTACGAATGGTTTCTCTTTACCGAACTCGCCCGCAAAGAATCGATCATTTTGGTGGCTGAGCAACCGGGGGAAGAGCCGGATCAACATGAGATTCTCGGTTATGCCTGGGGACGGCTCGAGCCGCGGGATTGGATGGAGCTGCGCGATGCTTGCGGGCGATTACACGAAATATTCGTGAACCCCGCAGGACGACGGCTCGGCGTGGGAAAACGGCTCGTGGAGCAAATCATCGAATGGCTGGAAGCCCGCGGAGCACCGCGAGTCATTTTGACGAGCGCCTCGAACAATGAAGGAGCGCATCGGTTTTTCGAGTCGTTTGGGTTTCGACAAACGATGGTCGAAATGACGAGGGAACGAGGTTCGGCAGGACCGACGAATACGGCGCCTACGTCGTCTTGATTTGACCCAAAGAAAAAATGCGAGCTGGAGACGACCCCAGCTCGCATCTTCATCCCTTCACCGTCGCCATGGGCCACAATTTGGCCACTCGACGCGCGATTCCGGCATCTTCGACCGATTGAACCACCGGAGTTATCGCCTTGTATGCATAAGGCGCTTCCTCCTTCATCCGTCGGTGATATTTTTCCAAAATATCGCGCCGATGCCGCAATTGAGGCGCTTCGGGATCAATCGGCGTGACGACTTCGAGCTTCTCCGTCGTGCGTCGGTACAATTCGTCATTCGCGTGAGCCGCTTGTCCACGCGTCAAACAACGTCCGGCGCCATGACAAGCGCTGGCCAAAAGTTCGTCATTGCCAAGTCCCGCGAGCACCCAACTGGCGTCACCCATCGAACCCGGAATGATCACCGGATGCCCGGTGAGCGTAAACGGACTTTCAAAGGAATCCGGCCCGGGCGCAGGCGTCGCTCCTTTACGATGCAGGTAGCGATCTTCGTCGTGCGGAGATTCCCACACGAGGTTATGCGGAGCATCGTAAATGAGCCGCGCTTCAATGGTTCGTCCAATCGCTTCACTCATCGCACGCACCGCCATGAGCGACAAGAAAAGACGATTACCAAACGCGAAATTCGCCGCATTGCGCATCGCCGACAAATACGCCGCCGCTTCTTCCGCCAAAGGACCCCGCGTCGGGAGCATGTAAAACCCATGCGCCGGATGCGGCAATCCCGTCGGGTGCAATTCATGCGCCCGCGCCATGAAATGCCCTCCGACGACATGACCGAGTCCCACGGATCCGGAATGAGCCATCACGGTGACGGCGCCTTTTTCCAAGCCAAACCGACGCGCCGTGGCGGTATCGACGATTTCATCGACCTTTTGCACTTCGACGAAATGGTTTCCTCCGCCGATCGAGCCGATCTGGACATCGCGGCCGTCGTTTTTCCCGGACGCACGAATGAAGCTCGCAAACGCAAAGGTATCCCGCGTCGGCATGGCTCCATTGAAGTGCACGCGTTCCAAGTCCGCCATTTCGCTCCGTGGATCGTAATAACGCCAAATGCCGCTTCCGGCATTGTCGGCCGACGTTTCTTGCAATCCGAAGAGTCCATCGCGAAGCAAGGCTTCCCGTTGACGTGGAGACATGGGAATATCGCGTTTGCCCTGGAAGAAGATCTCACGCAATTTCCGCTTGAATGTCGGCATATTGGCGCGCAATTCTTCTTCGGTTGCGTCTGTCGCGACAAGGCGCATGCCGCAACAAACGTCATTACCAACGGCTCGAGGAACAACGAAACCTCGAGCGTCGGCGACTGTTCCGACGGGAATGCCCGAACCTTTATGAAAGTCCGGGGTCAGGACGATTCCCGCGAGTTTTCCAGGCGCGTCGCCCCAAAATGGACGAATACGTCGCGCCTTTTCGGCCTCCCAAATGGCGCCGATGGAATGAGTGATCGCTGCAAACTGTAGCAGCTCGGCGATTCCTTCCGCTTCGATGGAAACGTCGGAACGCGCGACGAGCGTAATCGGAATATCGAAATCATTGGTGATACGAGCGAGCGCGGAGTCTTGTCGGCGCACGACCGCATCGAGATGCAAGTAGCCCATGGCTGCTTCCCCAACGTGCAAAACCCATCGCGGCTCCGTTCCTTCGGCTGATTGATTCAGCCGGATGTGTGGACAAGCGTATCCGCTCGCGCCCAACGGCCCGCGACCCCGGTGTTTTGTTCTCCGAAGCGCGACCGAGGAGTACGCACTTCGCAGCAGCCAAAGCCGACTATACAGGGGAATTCGAAAGAGTCAAGAGGGCACGCGAATTTTTTTCCGGGCCCCGAAACGCGACCGTCGTCCCCAGAATGCTCACCAATAGAAAAATGCGGAAACTGATCGGTGTTGCGAATACCCCAAGTCGGCATTGTCGGATCCCGATAGCTGCGCATCCGCTTGGTCCGCCGCATCGAAACTCACGGTGCGCGGATCCGACGTCGATGCCGCGGAAGCCTTGTACGCCGATTTGTACTTCGCAAAGAGGAAATCGTAACGACTGCCGAACTTCATGGTGGCATTGTCGACGAGGCATTGCTTCAAACTGGTTTCGTCGCTGGTTTTTGCATCGCAACCATCGTACATGGCGTCGCGATAACCCAGCGTGGACGGGTCGCCCAAGGCCGCGTTCGTCCGGACATACCACGATTTGTACCCCGAGGAATTGCTCCCCGGCGTGTTGAACTCGGGCAGATTGATGTCGCCTCCCCAGACGTACATTTGCGCGCCGGAATAACTCTTCATGATGATGTCGGTTTTGACCGCGTTCGTCACGCCACACCCATCGACGACGGGCCAATGCACCGACGCTACGGCGATTTCTTTGTATCCACCGTTCCACGGCTGCATCTTGTCCTGCAATTTAGCCGCCACGTTCACGTATCGCGCCGGCTCGGCAGTAACGCATTGGCCATTTTCGTCCACGACCGAGCGAAACGTTTGTTTCGATCCGGGGACATAAGAAAAACGCGCCTTGCGATAAACAATCGCATTGGTTTGGTAATGTTTGGCCGAACAATCCGCCGCATTCCAATACGCGGGCGACGCCTCGGCGATGATGGTCCCGTAATCGACGCCCAGCAATTCCCGCAATTTGGGGACAAATTTGTTGTCGAGCTGGTCGGCATTGGAGATTTGTTGGACGAGAAAAATATCCGGCGCTCCGCCCATCTGCTTCATGAAGTAAATGAGGTCCTGCCAATCGCCGACACAAGTCGAACCGTCTCCCGCCGCGATTTTGCTCGTCGGAAGATTCTCGACGTTGTTCGTGTAGATCAAAATCTTCGTGGCGTCGTCATTGACGGCCACCGAGGTTTCCGTCGCCGTCGAGTCTTCGGTGATCCCCGATTCGTCCGCAGGACCGCAACCCATTGCAACACAGGCCAATACCAATCCCGGAATTGCTCGATTTCGATACATCGGGCCGACCTCACTCGAAAAATGTTGCAATGCCTCCGCCCCCGCGAACCGGCGCATGATCGCACACGTACGAGCATGCGCCGATGGTCACGCGATTTCGTTGCTCAGCGACACAGCATGTAGCCCGTCCCGAGGGACATGCTTTGCTGGCACGTCAAGCCCATGGGGCAGACGGATTGGTCGCCTTCGCACATGATGTACTGGCCAAACCCATCGCACGTGGCCTGGCACGAAACGTCGGTATAGACTTGGTTCATGCGCGTCGCGCAGCAAAGAGCGCCGGGACAATCCGACGGACCATTGCAAGAGAGTACGGAATACCCCGTGCCGCAATTCGGATCCGCACTGCAATGGTCGAGACCGGGCATCGTCTGGTGGTAACAGCAGACCTCTTTGGGATTGCATTGGTTGTCCGCGCAGAAAACCACGACATCGGTCGGCCCGCCGGAGCTCGACGACGACCCCGTACTCGACGAACTCGACCCCGTACTCGACGAACTCGATGACATGGTTCCAGAAGACGAACTGCCCGGACCGCTGCTCGATGAAGATGAAGATGACGACGTCATCGATCCACCCTGGCCGCTGCCGCCTTGTCCCGAGCCGCCTTGACCGGATCCACCGGATCCGCCGGTATCCGTTGTATTCGGACGGTCGGTAAACAGCGATTCAGCCTCGGTCACGCACCCGGCCATGACTGTGGCCACACCCAAAGCGCCCAAAGAAATCCATGTCCCAAGCTTCATGATTACCTCGCCTCACCTGCCAAGCCACCAGATCGATACGCTCATGTAAGCGCATTTTTCTCTCGTTGAAAAGGGCGTCGACGTTGGGTCCGAAATGATTCCGCATTGACCCAAAAATCCACGGACACGGCAAGAGTACCGTGATTCACCGCCGAAGTCCGGGAGCTTCGTGTCCACTGGTCGCAACGTATTCGACATAACCGCCGCCATATTGGTGCACACTTTCCGGCGTCAATTCCAGCACGCGGTTCGACAATGCCGCCAAGAAATGCCGGTCGTGCGATACGAAGAGCATCGTGCCCTCGAAATTCGCCAATGCTTCGACGAGCATTTCTTTCGTCGCGATGTCCAAATGGTTCGTCGGTTCGTCCAGTACCAAGAAATTCGGCGGATCGTAAAGCATACGCGCCAGCACGAGACGCGCCTTTTCGCCTCCGGAGAGGACCCGGCATGGTTTGTCGATGTCGTCCCCGGAAAACCCGAAGCAACCCGCCAACGTCCGCATCGTGCCAATCGATGCTTCCGGAAATGACGCCATGAGCGTGCCGATGACGGTCTTGTCGGCGTCGAGCAGGTCCATGGCGTGTTGCGCAAAGTAGCCCAATTTGACGCTCGCTCCAACCGAAGCCGTACCCGCATCCGGGGTCAACGTTCCGGCGACCATTTTGAGCAACGTGGACTTTCCAGCGCCATTGACGCCCATGACGCACCAACGTTCGCGCCGACGAATGAGGAAATCGAATCCATCGTAAATGGTGCGCGAACCGAATCGTTTGACCACGCCCTCGAGTTTGGCGACGTCTTCACCGCTTCGTCCGGGCACTCGAAAATCGAACATCGGCGGCCGTTTGCTCTTTTTCGGCGGCTCCATTTTGTCGATCTTTTCGAGCTTCTTCACGCGGCTTTGCACCTGCGCCGCTTTGGCCGCATGCGTCTTGAAACGCTCGATGAACCGCATTTCTTTGGCGAGCATCGCCTGCTGCCGCTCGTATTGCGCTTCCGCCTGCTGTTCGGCAATCACCTTTTGTTTTTCGTAAAAATCGTAATTGCCCGTGTACGTCGTGATGTCCCCGCCATCGATTTCGAGAATCTTGGTGCACAAACGATTCATGAAGGCTCGATCGTGCGCTGTGATCACAATCGAACCTTCGTACGATTTCAAAAACCCTTCGAGCCAAATGATGGATTCGATGTCGAGATGGTTCGTGGGTTCGTCCAAAAGGAGTGCGTCGGGACGCAGCAATAAGATTTTTGCCAGCGCGACGCGCATTTTCCAGCCGCCGGACAACGTGCCGACATCGGCATCCATACGTTCGTTGTCAAACCCGAGACCGGCTAAGATTTCCCGGGCTCGCGCATCGAGCGCATACCCGTCGAGCTCCGACCATTTCGCTTGAGCATGGCCGTATCGTTCGAGCAAGTCTTCCATTTCATCGGCGCGATCCGGATCGGCCAACGCCGCTTCGAGCTCCGCCAATTCCGCGGCAATCGAAGATACGGGACCGACGCCGTCCATCGTCTCGGCAACGATGCTTTTGCCCTTCATTTCCCCGACATCTTGGCGAAAGTACCCGACGCTCACGCCGCGATCGATGGCGATTTGCCCTTCGTCCGGGGCTTCTTCGCGCGTGATCATGCGAAAGATGGTGGTTTTACCGCTCCCGTTGGGACCAACGAGGCCGATTTTTTCGCCGCGGTTGATGGCACAAGAAGCTTCGACGAACAGGATTTGTTTGCCGTGGCGTTTGCCGATGGAGTCGAGCCGGATCATGGGGGCGCGTTCTTAGCGGATGATGAACGAACGTGCATCAAAAAAAAGCGCCGCCCTTCTTTTTTGAGCTTCACGAGGCGTGTTCCGCGGTGCGATACGCCGAACTGAATTGCGTCGCGACGCATTCATGGCCTCGAGTCGTCCCGGAATATCTTATTGACGAAGTACCGCCGGCCCGAATCGGCGTTGCATTTTTGACGATATTTGCATACGATCCTCGAATGATGAGAAAATTCGCCTTATCCGCTTGTTCGCCCTTGGTTC
>CAYSYX010000103.1:0-23585 GCA_964435055.1 uncultured Polyangium sp.
GTTTTTCCGTGAGCGCGGCCAGCTCGGCGGCTCGGCGCGATGCGGCGCTCGCTTCGTAAAGTTGCGTCGGCTCGTTTTCTTCTTCGCCGTCCGCGTCGGCGATCGCCGAGGGCAGGGACGGTTTGGCGGGAACGTCCACGTTTGTCGGAAGCGGCTTTTTCTCGAGCTCGAGAATCGGTTCGACGGGCGGCGGTTCGCCGGTGATCGGCAATGAAATCCCGGCGGCGATCGCACCGGCGCGGATGTCCGGAGCTTTCACCGCTCCGTCTCCGACACCCGTGAGCGTCTTGTAAAGGTTTGCCTCGCCAACCGGGGGTTTGGCGGCGGCGATGGGAGCGGGGGCCGGGGGCGTCTTGATGACCGGAGGCGCGACCTTGTTCGTCAGCGGAATCGGGGCGTTGGCCGGTGCGGTTGGCTTGACGATCGCCGCGGGCGCAACGGGTTTGGCCGCGGGCGTGACCGGTGCGGGTTTGGCGATGGGAGCCACCGGGGCGGGTTTGGCCGCGGGCGTAACCGGTGCTGTGACGGGTTTGGCCTGGGCCGGTTCCGCAGCTTTCGGCGTGCTGATGACGGGTTTGGCCGGGCCGGGTTTGGCCGCGACAGGTGCCGTTGCCGCCGGTGTCTTCGGCGCTTCTTTCGCGAGGCCCGGGAGCGGCGCAGCCAGCGGTATCGGCGCTCCGAACGTCTCCGTCGTGTCGCTCCAATCATCGTCGCCGAACTTCGTCATGCCCGGTCCGGGCGTGACAGCCGGCGTAATGCGCACAGGCGCGGCTACCGCAGGCCCGGCGATATCATCGGTCGCACGACTCGCTGCCGTCGTCGGTTGGGTTGTCGCAATGACGGCCCCACGGGCCGGACGAGGCTGGGCAGCGTTTGTCCTGACCTTCTCGAGCAGCGCTTCGAGGGCCAGTATCTTTTGTTCGACGTTCACGATCCGCAGCATACCGGAAGCCGCGACAGCTGACGAGAATCCGGAAAGATGCTCGGAAAAGTCGCGAGGGTGCCCCTCGGATTTGCCAGGCATCGGATATGCCCGCATCGGCCGAAGGACACCCTCTCATTCGTTCAGAGCGTTCGAGCCCGAACGTTCACGCGATCAGAGCGTCTCGAGGTACGACACGAGATCGTCGATCTGCTCGGTCGTCAGGTGCGATGTGACACCGTGTTTGTCGCCGCCACCGCACGCGCTGCTTCCGTCGAAGCGCTCGCGGAGCGTCGAGGCACAACCGTCGTGCATGAACGGCGCGCGATCCGCGATGTTCATGAGCGTCGGAACCTGGAAGCGTTTGCCCGTGCCGACATCGGCAAACTCGTTGTTCGTGCCCTTGGCGCCGCTGTGGCACGAAGCGCAACCCACCTTCGCGTCGTTGTAGAGCGCTTTGCCGCGTTCCACCGCCGCCGCATCCGTTGCCGCCGCGTGTTGCAGCTTCGGCACCGAGTCCATCCAGCGCTGGATCAACAGCTGACGACGCGGACCTTGCGGCTGACCACCCATGCGATTGACGAAGACTTCACTCATGATGTGACCGACGTCGCGCATGTCGCCGTCCCAGTGCAGAGGCGCCGTGTCCGAGATGCCGCCGCGAACCGTCTGGGTTCGTCGCGGTCCAATCGTTTCGAAGTTCCACGTACGCGCGTCATCGCCTGCGCCCGGATGACACGATGCGCACGCGATCGACGTTGCCATGCCCATGCCCAAGCCGGGGCTCTGATGGAACACGTCGTGTCCCGTGTCGCGACGGCTTTCACCTGGCAAGGAGATCGTCCGATTGACGCCGGGCAAGAAGATCGCCGCAGGCTCGCGAAGCTGAACGATCGGCGTTCCATCCGACAAATACGCCGCCGCCACCGGTTGTCCGGGCACCTGTTGCGTTTCAGGTCCTCGACACGGCTCCTCGTCCTTGCTGTTCGAGACGGCCACGATCGGCTTGCGCACGATGGCGTTCGCCCCGGCCGCGACGATGGTGATGTCCGTGCCCGCAGGCGAGATCGCGATGTCGACGGGGAGCGCCGTTCCGGCAAACGACTGCAAACCGTCGGTCGGAATGAGGATCGGCGGGTCGCTTTCACCACCCGGATCGATCTTGGTCATGGTTGTCTGGACAATCCCTTCGTCACAACCGCCGCCGCTGTAACCACCGGGCTGCTGCGTGATGACGGGGCCGTTCATGCCGCGCTGATGAATCATGAGCGCGCCGCCGCTCTTCAGGCCGATCATGCGCCAAGCAACTGCGGGCGCAAATTCGGCTTCCACGCCGGTGAACAAGTTCATCCGGTTGACCTTGGGCGGGGTTCCACGTTGCCAAACCTTGCCCTCCGAGCCGACCACCATCACTTCCGCCGTGCGCAGGCGGCTCACGAGGAGTTTGTCGCCCTGAACGACGACGTCGCGAAGATCGCGATCGAGTTGCAACGTGCGCGTCGCCGCTCCGCCGGCCGCAGGCATCGTGACGAGTTCGCCGCCGGCACACGCGACGTGAATTTGATCGCTCGCGCCGTCGTACGCGATACCTCGCGGCGCGGCACAAACTTCACGACGATCGACGAGTTTGCCCGCGGCGACGTCCACCGTGGCAATCGCGCCGCCCGCCATCAAAACGACGTGGGCTTTGCCGTTCTTGTCCACTGCTACACGGCCCGGTTGGTCGCCGTCTTCCAGCGCCACTTTGGCCTTGAGCGAAGATGTGTCGATGTCGACGATCCAAACTACGTCGCGATCGGTGTCCGCCGCGATCGCCGTGTGCCCATCAAGGGCCACTGCCAACGTGCCACCGTTGATCGGCGGCGGGGGTTTGGCCGCAACAACGATGTCCTCTTGAGGAACCAACGTGTCGGTACCTGAACAACCGGCAGCTATGGAGCTTCCGGCAAGGGTCGTGAGAAGCAAAGCAAGCGCGCGTCGAGGATGGGTGGGTCGCATGAGGCCTCCGCGTCCGGTCTTGGCAAAAACAACGCCAAGCCTGACCGCTCATTGTCACCGGTTTATTTCCCGGCGCCAACCGGCGTTGGGACGAGCAATGTCCATTCTTCGACAATGCGCTCCGGACACCTTGCGGAACGCTTCGTTCGCAGCGCGGGCAGCACCGTTCTCACTCCGTGCACGCCACGTTCGCACCACCTCCACAGACGCCTTCGGAGCACGTGTCGCAAAGTGTGCCAACGCGGGCTTCCATGACGGTCGCGTCAGACCAAAGCGATGTGCTGATCGAAGAGGCCACCCTGGACGTTCACCACGATGCGCTCCGACGTGACTTCGAGACGCTCGAGGTTCACCGACATCAAGAACTTCGAGGCGCGAAACGTTTCTTTGGGGTCAAACCGAAATTCCACGCCGCCCGAGATCTCGAACGCGTGACCGGAAATGCGCGTGGGAATCACGAGGTCGAATCGGCGAAATGCAATCTGCGCCCGCCGACCCTCGTTCGCGAAACGCACCGTGCCCCCACGCCGCTCGAACACCAAATCTCCTCGCCCCTCGAGCGTTTGAACAACCGAAGGCTTGAGCAATCCCCCCGCCGCCGCTTCGACCACCCGCGCCAAGGGCAACGTTCCTCCGCCCTTCAACACGGGAACACATGACGCAATCAGCGACTCGACAGCCGGACGCAAGCTCGGACGCTTATGCGTCTGCGTAGGCATGATGCTTTCTCCAGTACGAGATCGAATGCATGGGTCGCGCCGCTCCGCCGACGTACCCTCCGTGCATTCTCGACGCAATCCCATGCGGTCGAGGGACAACGAAAAAAACGACATGTCCGAAGCTTCATTCCTTTTGTGCGCAGCGTACAAATAATCGACAATCATTTTATGAATCGAGGTAACCGACGTCGCCGCATTGCCGCGTATTCACCATTAAATGGTTTGATATCGTGATACAAAGCTGCAAAGCCTCGACGCATGATTCGAACCTCGACTCCTTCACGCTTCGTTTCATTAACGAGCGTCATCGCCGGACTCATGACGGGCGCGTTTGTCCAAAATGCACACGCCGCAACGTATCAGGTTGGTCCGGGTAAACCATATCCACAATTGAGCGCCGTCGCTTCCGTCGTAAAACCGGGAGATATCGTCGAAGTCGATGGAGACGCCACGTATTCGAGCGTTTCGTTCTCCAAACCGGGCACGGCCCAGGCGAAAATCACCATTCGCGGCGTCACGAAAAATGGAAAACGCCCGATCGTTCGCGGAGGAACCAATACCATCGCCTTGAATGGCAGCCATTACGTCATCGAAGGTTTCGACATTTCCGGAGGGAGCTCCCGATGCGTCTTTCACCACGCCGATGACATCACGCTGCGCGATTCCGTCGTCCACGATTGCCCCGCGCAAGGCATTCTCGGAGCAGATACCGGATCGGGCTCGCTCACGCTGGAACGCGTCGAAGTGTATCGAGCCGGCGAAGGCACGCGAAAACATCAAATCTACGTCGCCACCGACGAAGACATGTATCCGAACGCCGTGTTTCGCATGCAATTCTGCTACGTGCACGACGGCAATGGCGGCAATAACGTCAAAAGCCGAGCCGGCCGCAACGAGATCTACTTCAATTGGATCGAAGGCGCGATGTACCACGAACTCGAACTCATCGGCTCCGAAGAATTCGCCGAAGGTGTTTTACGGGAAGATTCCGACGTCGTGGGCAACGTCGTTCGAAAAACCCGCGGCTCGTTCGCCGTGCGTATCGGCGGAGATGGTTCCGGAGAGACGAACGGTCGTTATCGTTTCGTGAACAATACGTTCGTCGCCAATGGCGCGACCAAAAGCATCTTTCGCTTGTTCGATGGCCTCGAAAGCGTCGAAATGCACAACAACGTGTTCTCCGGCGCCGGCGGATCGTCGTTTACGCTCATGCGCGACAGCGAAGCCCAATGGGCCAAAGGTCACGCGATCATCGGCGGATCGAACAATTGGGTTCCCTCGGGGGTCCAAACGCCTGCGTCTTGGATGAATACGCGCTCGGGAAGCAATCCCGGGTTTGTGAATGCCAATGCCTTCGACTTTGCGCCGCAAATGGGAAGCGCTCTCGAAAATGCGGGAAACAGCACGCCGATGAGTCCATCGGAGGCGCCCTTTCCGAATCCGCTGGGATCGCCGCAATTCGTGCCGCCGAGCCGAAAAATCGAAATGCCTCGCATGCGCGTAAACGCCGGGGTGATCGATATCGGAGCCATCGAAGTCGCATCCATGAAATCGCCTGTGCAAAAGGGATTTCAGGAAGAACTTCAGCAGGAAGAATCGCCTGAGGACGAAGGCGACGTCGAGACGGCGGAGGAGGAACTCACGGCGGAAGGTATGACGTGCTCGGTGACGCGTAATGGTTCACCCACGTACGCGTGGGCCGGGTTGTTCGGGCTGGGAGCCGTGGTCGGAATGGTTCGTCGTAGCAAACGACGGCGTGGTTGACCGTCGGGTCATGAAGCCTTGTTTCGCCCGAGAAACAAGGCTTCAGCCATTGGGGACGATACGCAGGACGGTCATCGTCAGTGCGTCCACGTCGACTTGGGCGTAAACAACGGCACCATTGCAGTGAATCTTGATTCGAAACGGGTCGTCGGCTCGGATTCGTCGGATGGTGCCTTTGCCGGATTCGGCGGCGATATGGACCGCTTTGCAAATAGCTTCGGCAACCCATGGATTCATGTTCCGGACCTGCGTGGTATGGGCCGGATGCCATTGAACCGTGAATTTCATTGGAGAATGGGAGGGAGAATGGTGTTATTCGAGGCCGACGGAGGACATGAATTCTTCGTCCGTCAACCAATTCGTCGTCGAGTGCAAGACTTCGTCGAGTTGCGCGTTTTCTTCGTCCGAGATGGGTTCCAAGGGGGCGTTTTCAATGGCTGCCAGCAGAGGGTGCACCTTGGAACGAGGTCGAACTCCGCCGCTTACGTCCGAAACCATGCTGACGTTCGGAATCAACGCGCTGCTCTGGGCCATGGTCGTCTCCTCGTCTCCAGGACTTCTCGTCTTCTTCTCGTCTTCTTCTCGACTTCTTCTCGACTTCTCGAGGAAGTCACTCGTGAGTCGCACTTTGCACTGCAAAGCGGGCGAAAGCAAGAGAAAAGACATTGTCATTCAAAACCTCGACGCGCGAAAGCTCACCGGGATGGAGCGTCGTCTTGGGTTTTCGCGAGCGCCGCCTTGACTAGCTCGCGTTTCGACCATAAGTGACCGGCCGGTCAATATGCGCTCCTCCGCCCGCTCGATCTCTTTCGCCCTGTGCTCGTCCACCTACTTGTTCGCGGCCGTTTCGTTCGCGGACGAACCCAAGGAACCGCTGCCTGCTGCGCCTCCTGTAGCAGCTCCTCAACCTCCCGCGGCAGCTCCGGCAACCCCGGATCGCATCGCCGAAGCGCTTGCGCCTCAGCCGGGTGGTTTGACCCCAAACGAAGTCGGTCGTCTCGTTTTGAAGGCCAAACCTTCCTTGCGCGTGAAAGAAGCCGAGCTTCGGGAAGCGGCGGCAAAGGCTGATCAGGCGATGTTGGCCTTCATTCCTCGAGTGAGCGGGGCGGCGGCGTACACGCGTTTGTCCGAGGTGAAGAATTCACTTGGTACTCAAACGGTGTTCGGGACGGTCAATGGAACGACGTTCACGCCGGGGATCCCGACGGGCGGACTCGTTTCCAGTGCTTGTCCGCAGGTTCCGTTGCCGAACACCAGCTGTGTGCGCGTGATTGATCAAACGGGCCAACAGAGCGACATGCTGGCGGTGACGCAAGTGCCGTTCAACTTCCCCGTCTTGCTGAACTCGTATTCGTTCACGGCGCAGCTGGCGATCCCCGTCTCCGATTATCTGCTTCGTTTTTCGCATCTGTACGCGGCGGCTTCGCATCAGGAGAGCGCGAAAAAGTACGAATTGCAGGCGGCGGAATTGCAAGCGTCGGCGGAAGCGAAGTCGATGTTCTTCAATTGGATTCGAGCGAAAGGAGCGGCGGTCGTCTCCGCGGAAGCCGTCACGCAAGCCGCGGCGCATCTGACGGACGTCAAGCGCATCGTCGATGCCGGCTTGGCATCGAAAGCCGACTTGTTGCGACTCGAAGCGCAAAAAGCAGCGGCCGAGCAGCTCGCGGCGGACACGGCGGCGTTGGCGACGCTCTCCGAGCAGAGTTTGCGACTTTCGCTGGGGTTACAGGACGACAAACCTCTCCTGATCGGCGTCGACGTTTTGCACGACACCTCGGCCCCGATCACGACGACGCAAGAGGCGCTCGAACAAGAAGCGCTGGGCAAACGGATTGAATTGCGAGCGCTTCGCGAGTCCGAACAAGCGGTCGGCTCCACGGTTTCGGTGGCGCGAGCGCAATACGCACCGCGCGTCGACGCTTTCGCGAACGCGACGTATTCCAATCCAAACCAACGATTTTTCCCGCAGAAAGATGAATTCCGATTCACGTGGGAAGCAGGCGTGCGCATGTCGTGGACCGTGAACGACACCCTTGCGGCACCGGCGGCCGTGACGGAAGCGAAAGCTCGAGCGGCGCAGATCGCGGGGCTCAAGGAACAGCTTCTCCAAGGGTTGAAGCTGGAGATCGCGGCGACGTATGCCGACTTGAAACGCGCCGAAGCGAACATCGATGCGGCCGATCGCGGTCTCGTGGCGGCGGAAGAAAACCTTCGTGTTCAAACGGAATTGCTCCGTGCCGGTCGCACGACGAGCGTCAACGTCGTGGATGCCGAGGCTGAAGTGACGCGGGCGCGGTTGCGTCGCGTGGATGCGCGCGTCGGAATCCTCATGGCCAAAATGCGTCTCGAACACGCAGCCGGACGAGACGTACCCGGAACCTGATCCCCTTCCGTGCACGATGGTTGCTCTCCCGCGCGGCTCGCGGTAGTGCAGGGGCGCGCGTCGTTTGCCTCGTTCGCCACGAACGACTTCGGGACGCGCTCACGAACGCCTGAACCATGATCGAGCTCGCGCTCATCTTCGGCATCTGTTTGCTGGGTATTGCCTTCGCGGGATATCTCGCGCGTTGGGTGCTCGATTGCCCCGTCGGCGACGGTGAAGTTCCCCGGGTTGCGCTGCGCATTCGTCAAGCCGCCGAACTGTTCTCGCGACGCATGCGCGCCACGATCTCGGCCGTCTCGGCGGTTCTCGGCGGCGGCATCTTTCTCGCCTATGGTCTGGCTCGACAAACATCGGGCGTGACCCCGCTGCCTCCGCTCGAACTCGGCGTGTGGCTCACGGTGTCGTTCGCGTTGGGTGTGGCCTCCGCACTGGCTGTCGCGCATGTGACGTCGTGGATCTCGACGCGGGCGAATGTGCGGGCGGCGAGCGGAGCGCGAAAATCTCTCGACCATGCCTTGCAAATTGCGATTCGTGGCGGAGCCATCTCGGGCCTTGTTTCGGTCTCGCTGGGGCTGCTCGGGCTCGGAGGACTTTTCGCTGCGGTTTTTGCGGCCAAAGGTGGTTTTTCCGCGGACAGCGCGGCGGCGTTGCGGCTCGCTCCGCAGATACCGTTCGTCATTTCCGGATACGCGCTTGGCGCTGCATTTGCGGCGCTTCTTGCGGAGCTGGCCGGAGGGACGTTCGCGAAGAGCGCCGACGTCGGGGCGGATCTTGCGGGAAAAGAGTGGGTTTTACCCGAGGATGACGCGACAAACCCGGCGACGATCGCCGACTTGGCCGGAGATTGCGCCGGTGAATCGGCCGGTCGTGCGGCCAGTGTTTTGGCGTCGACGGTTGCCGAGAACCTTGGCGTGATGATGCTCGCCGCGGCGCTCTTTCGAAACAACGACGGCATCACGAGCTCGGTGTCGATCATGTTGTTTCCGCTCGTGACGCGGGCTCTGGGCGTCATGGCGGCGATCTTCGGCGTCATGGTCGTCCGCACGGATGATCGCGAAGATCCGATGAATGCCATCGCGCGCGGCCTCTACGTCACGGCGCTTCTGTTCGGCGTGGGAACGGCGGGCGTTTCGAAGTGGCTGCTCGGGCCGCATTGGTTGCCGCTGTTTGGCGCGGCCGTGATCGGCATCGTCGCCGGGCTTCTTCTGCTGTTTGTCCTTCAATACTACACGGAATTTCGTCATCGCCCCGTGCGGGAAATCGCGGAAGCCGCGCGTCTCGGGCCGTCATTGGCTCTGCTTCGAGGCGTTTCCGTGGGCTTCGAAGCGGCGCTCGCGCCCATTTTCATCGTTGCGACGGCGGTGGCCGCGGCGCATTTCCTTGGAGCTCGAACGGGTTTGTCCGGGGGCGGCGTGTTTGGAATCGCCGTTGCGATGACGGGAGCCCTGGGCACGTCGGCGTATGTGCTCGCGGGTCACGGGTTTGGATCGATCATCGACAGTGCGAGTGGGATCGTCGAGATGACGCTCGCGCGTGAGCGGCCCGATGTTCGTGGACGAACCGTCGTGCTGGATGCTGTTGGAAATACGACGAAAGCCCTGACGAAAGCGCTGGCGAGTGTCGCGACTGTTTTGTCGACCGTGCTTCTCGTGGTTGCGTGGATGGGCGAAATGCAGCGTTTGCATCAGCCGCCTCAGCCCGATTCCCCGCCGGTGATTTCGTGGGGGCGGCCCGAGGTGTACATGGGCGCCGTCATCGGCACGATGCTCGTGCTGTGGTTTACGGCTCGATGTGTCAGCGGCGTATCTCGAGCGGCGCGGCACATGTTCGAAGAAGCAAGAAGGCAACGCAGCATCGGCCCTGCGACGACGCCTCCGGATCCCACGGCATGCGTCGAGCTCGGCAGTCGAGCGGCGCTTGGGCAAGCGATCGTCCCGGCTCTCGTGGGGGCTGTCGTGCCGTTGCTGGTTGGTCTGGGCTTGCGCTTTGGTGGAACGAAAGATAATTCTTTGATCGTTGCGGATGCGGTCGCGGCGCTCATCATGGCTGCGACGATCGCCGGAGTCCTTGGCGCACTTCTCCTCGGAAACGCAGGAGGCGCTTGGGACAATGCGAAGAAGTACATCGTAACGGGGGCTCATGGCGGTCGATACCTCGTCGATGAAACCGGCGCGCGTATCGACAATCCGACGTACATCGCCGCCGCCATCGGCGACACCGTCGGCGATCCGCTGAAAGACGCTGCCGGACCTGCGATCCGCGTTCTCGTGAAAATGCTGTCCATCATTACGATTGTTTTTCTACCGTTCTTCCTGTGAAACCAGCACCGGTCGTGACGAGAATTCGATTCGGATCTCGCACGTCCACGACAAACCCGAGCAGCCATATTCACCGTGCCGTCTCCCATCACTGACGCCCTTTCCACCCTGAGCGACCGTGGCTTGCGCCGCCTCCTTGGCGCGCGCACTTTCCTTCGGGGGCTCGAATACTTTCGACGCCGCGTCGTCGAGGACATCGATGTTCGCGAAATGAGTGCGAGCGGCATCGTTCGTGCGAGCGATTCCGAGCCGCATCCGGTGCGCGTCGACCTCACGCCGGACGGCATCAAGAGCTCGTGCACGTGCGCGACGTTCGCCAAGGGAGGTCAGCACTGCAAACACGTTGCGGCGCTGCTCATCACGCTTCGGGATCAAGCACGAGGTACACAGCCTCGACCCAATCCGCCGCAGTCACACGCCCCCATGCATGCGCCGATGCACTCGAGCCCTCACGCGCAGAGCATGCACTCGGGTGGCCATGCCGCAGCGGATGCGCTCAAGCGTGTTCGTCGTCGCGAACGTCATGGCGGCGTGGTGCCTCAAGCGGCGCCCGTGCCCGCTGTTTCCATGATTTCTTCCGGACAAACCTCGAACCTCGCCGCGTCTCCGCTGGATGCAACCGCGAAGCAAACGGGCATCGGCGCTTGGTTGCCGCCGGAAGGTGTCGGCGGTGTTCGACGAGTCGAGTTTCGCCTGCACGTTCGTCAAGGTGCTCTCACGGTGACCGTGCTCGACGCCGAAGCTCGCCAACCGATTCTTCCGTCGGTCGCGTTGTCCTGGCAGGCGCTCGCGCCCACGCCCGATCGCGATGCTTTGCGGGTGCTGGCTCGATTCGAGAGCGGCAACCCGCGTCATCCCGCCGTGGATGTGCGTGGCGAAGACGTGGCCGAATTGCTCCCGCTGCTCGAAGGCCAACGCGTGTTGCTCGAGCCTGCGCTCATGCAGCTGCGATATTCGGACGACGTACTGCGTCCTCGTTTCGATCTCGAAACGATCGGCGGCGACACGATCATCGTCAAAGCGAGCTTCGAGAAGGCTAGCGACAAACGGCGGTTTTCTCTGCTTCAAGGCGGCTGGTTCGAAGGTTGGCCGGGTTGGCACATCGACACGCAAGAAGGCATCGCCCGACGTGTCGACAAACGCGTGTCGCCTGCGGCCATGCGTCGCTTGCTTCGTTCGCCGACGATCGGCGAACCGATGCGCGATCTCGTGCGGATCATCATGCAGGGTTTGCCCAAGGTGGCCCTCGAAGTCGGCGCCGAGCTGCCCGAGATCTCGCAGATCGTCGACGTCGTGGACTTGCATCCGACGTTCCGCATGCGAGCCGGTGGATCGCTCGTCGAAGCGCACGTGCAGCTTTGGGCGGCTTACGGCGATGAAGAGGTTCAGGTTCGCGCCGATGGCATCACGCCGCCCGTGTTGGTGCAGCCGCCGGAAGAAGGCATGAAACGCGCTCGCTGCATTCGCGTCGACATCGCGGCGCAGCAGGATGCGGCGAAGAAACTCGCGGCCCTGGGGCTTCGTCCCGACGAAACAGGTCAAGGCTTCGTGGCCAACGGGGACGCGGCGATTCGATTCTGGAGCGAAGGTCTGGCCGAGCTTCCCGAAGATTGGGATCTGTTTGTCCCGGAAGACCTCGTCGACACCCAAGTTCGTCACAAGCCCATCGGTGCGTTTGCGAAAGTCACGAGCGGCATGGATTGGCTCAGCGTTCGTCTTTCCTTCGAGAGCGAAGGCGTGGCGGTCGATCGCGACGAACTTCGTCGTTGCTTGGCCGAGGGCAAACGATACGTGCGCCTCGAAGACGGATCCTTCGCCACGATCGACGCCGACACGGTTCGGGCGATGCTCGATCGGGAAATCGAGTTGCTCACGGCGGCCGGCAAGAGCGGCAAGTTGTCGCTCGCGCATGCCGGGCGTGTTCAGGAACTGCTTGGACACGTGGGCAGTTCGAACATCTCCGCGGGCGCGCGCGAGCTGTTCCACAAGCTCTCGACCATCGACGAAATCGAGACGGTCAAGAAGCCGCGCAACCTGAAAGCCACGCTTCGTCCGTATCAGGACGGAGGTTTGGCCTGGTTGAAGTTCATTCACGGGATGTCTTCGGGCGGTGTTCTCGCCGATGACATGGGTCTTGGTAAAACCGTCCAAACGATCGCGCTGCTTCTGTCGGTCAAACAGGAGGAAAAGCAGCTCAAAACGCTCATCGTTGCGCCGACGAGCGTCGTGACGAACTGGGAACGCGAGCTCGAACGATTCGCGCCGACCCTTCGCGTTGCGTTGTGGCACGGCTCCGATCGGCACCTGCTCGTCGAAGCGGTGGAGGATGCCGAGGTCATCATCACGAGTTACGCGCTCTTGCGTCGCGACGAGGAGTTCCTGACGAAGCTGGATCTGACCTACGCGATCCTGGACGAAGCGCAGCACATCAAGAACCCGATGTCGGCAACCGCGGCGGCGGCAAAGCGCCTCAAGGCTCGACGTCGTCTCGCGCTCACCGGTACGCCGATCGAGAACCGACTCAGCGAAATTTGGTCGATCTTCGACTTCGTTTCGCCCGGGTTGTTGGGACCGCTCGACAAGTTCGAGTCGCGTTTTGCGCGGCCGATCGAAGCGGGCGATTACAAGATGGCGCAGCGTCTACGCGCGATCATTCATCCGTTCATCTTGCGGCGTACGAAGCAAGAAGTGGCCAAGGATCTGCCGGAGAAGATCGAGACGGATCAGATTTGCGATCTCACGGGCGAGCAACGCGCGATCTACGCGCAGGTCGCGCGCGAGGTGCGGGCGCAGGTCATGGGCGAAGTGGAGCGTGTGGGCCTCGAAAAGAGCCAGATTCAGATCCTGGCGGGGCTTACGCGTTTGCGTCAGGCGGCGTGTGATCCGCGGCTCTTGGGTTTGCCGAAGGAGTTTGCCGATGACGACTCGGGCAAACTCGTCGCGCTCCGCGAGCTGATCTCCGAAGCGGTCGAAGGCGGCCACAAGGTGCTCGTCTTCAGCCAATTCGTGATGATGTTGAAGCTCATCGAGAAGGCGATGAAGGAAGACGGCGTGCCGTACGAGTACCTCGATGGATCGACGAAAGATCGTGCGGAACGCGTCGAGCGATTCCAGACGGATCCGACGGTGCCGGTGTTCCTGATCAGCCTCAAGGCGGGTGGTACGGGCCTCAATCTCACGGCGGCCGACACGGTGATTCACTTTGATCCGTGGTGGAATCCGGCGGTCGAGCAACAAGCGACGGATCGTGCGCATCGCATTGGACAAACCAAGGTGGTGACGGCGTATCGGTTGGTTGCTGCGGGAACGATTGAAGAGAAGATCTTGCAGCTCAAAGCGAAGAAGCGCGAGCTTGTGGCTTCGGTGTTGAGCGAGGATCAGGGTGGCGTGAAAAAACTCACGAAGTCGGACCTCGAAGAGCTTTTCGCGGTGGATTGAGCGGACTGGGAGAAAGGAAAAACCTCGCGATATGTCGACGGATGGCGTCGGCGGGTCGCGAGGTTTTTCTTTGTGGAACGGCTGTAAGGCGCGGGGCTACTTTTTGCCGCTGAGCACCATGAGGTGGTACTTGCCAAACTCGCTTTGGCCGAGGGTGAAGAGCACTTCGATGAGGAGGCGATAAGGCGTTGTTTTATCGACGACGACGATCGCTTCGGAGGATGCGGGATTGAGTCCCTTGGCGGCGCGGACGGCTTTATCGAGGTCTCGGGCGCTTTGGAGGCGGTTGCCGAGGGGCACGATGTACATGTCGTTGGCTCCGCCGCGTTTGTCTTTGGCATCGACGCCGGTGGCGGCGAGTTGTTCGCGCGGGGGGAGTTTGACGATGGGGCTCGAGTCTTCGCCGACGATGATTTGGCTCTTGGAGACGACGATGACGACGCCTTCTTCGGCGGGTTCGCCGGTCATTACGGACGCGGGCAAACGCAAGTCGTCGGACTGAGGAATGGCGCCGGCGGACGAGGCAAGGCTCTTGAGGAGGAAGACGAGGATGATCGTCATCAAGTCGAGCATTGCGGTGATGTTGAGGAAGTCGATCTCGGGTTCGCGAGCGTTTTTCCTCTTCGCTTTGCGCAGGGCCGCTTTGTAGCGGACGAGGCTGCCTTGTTGGGGTTGCGCGGCAGTTTGTCCGGTGCTCATCGTCCTGCTCCCACGACACCGAAGTGCACATCCGGAAAGAGGATTTCGCCTTCTCCGTCTTTGCGTAGCGAGTCCATCGTGTCGATGATGGTGCCGTATTCGATGTTTGGTTTGGCGGTGATGGTGACTTGAGTTTCTTCTTTGAAGTCCGGGTTGGCGTTCTTCAGTTTTTTGGCGCAGGCGGTGATGCCGACGAAGTCGTAGGAGCGTTGCCCGCCGTTGTTTTGGGTGGGGAAGGTGATGCCTGCGCCTGTGCCGTTGCAGCCTGGGGCGATGTTGCCGCCGGAGGTTTTGAGAGAAATACCATCATCCGTGACAAACGCGGAGAGGTTCAGAGCTTTGGTGGCGACGTCGCTCTTCCCTTTGCCGCCGATGGCGGGAGGCGTGGTGTCGATGGACGTGATGAACGTGACCGACACACTGGCCAAGACGAACATCATGACGTTCATGATGATGTCGAGATAAGGGACGATGTTGAGCTCGCCCGCTTCTTCGCCGGGGCCCGGCTCGACGGGTTGAGACAAGCGCCGGATGCGGGATCGCTGGGCGGCGCTGAGCGGTGCATCGTTGTTCTCGGCCATGAAGCGCGCCCTAGATGTTCGGCTTGCTGATGGTGAGCAAGTTGAAGACGCGTTCGGTGGTGGCTTCGAGGTCGTGCTGGATGTTCTTGGATCGCGTGTGGAGAAGGACGTGCGCGATCATGCAGACGACGGCGATGCCGAGACCGAAGGCGGTGTTGTACATGGCTTCGGCGATACCGTTCGACAGCATTTGTTGCTTGACTGCCGCGGACAAACCCGGTGCGGCGATCGAAGCGAAGGTCTTGATGAGACCGCTGACGGTACCGATGAGGCCGATGAGGGTGGCGATGTTGGCGAGTGACCAGAGGGTGCCGATTCGTTTTTCGACGGCGGGTTTGAGGTCGGAGAGTTTTTCGCTGAGGGACGCGTCGATTTCATCGGGTCCCTTGCTCGCCTGGGTCAAACCCGCTTTGACGAGCTGCAAGATGGGGTAATCGCCCGCATCGCAAAGTTTGATGGCGCGGTCGACGTTGCCGGCGACGACGAGCTTCTTGATCTGCACGAAGAACTCTTTCGAGTTCACGCGATAGCGATCGAGTTGGAAGTACGCCCGCTCGATGATGATGGTCAGCACGATGGCGGAAACGACCACGTTCATCATGAGGAACGTGGGGTTTTCCTTGATCGCCGCCCACATTCCTACTTCGCCTCCACCACCTTCAGCCGCCAACATGAACAGGTGACGCATCCTCGCGATCCTTTCTTCCTGCTTACTAACGATATGTCCGAAGCGTCGTTTCGAATCGACCGAGCCTCAAGAAGTCGCGCAGGGTATGCGCGAGGGCCGCGAATATAGACGTGGGGGAATCGTCGAGGCAAGCAAAGCGCGGAATGTGGGTGGGCGGCGGGCTGGTATTGCGAACGTTGTCGGGTGATGAGACTGGATCCTTTCACGGGCTTTGCAAAAGACATGAGACTTCGAGATCCAGACCAAATCTGCTTGACGAGTGATGCCGTGAGTCGCGAAGATGCGCCCGCCCGGCAAACATTGCACTCCACGAACGGACTTCAGAAAAATGTGCGGACGTGAAGGCGATAGGAGCGGGGTCGAAGGAAGCGCAACACGCTTCTTGCACGGAGATGCGCCCCTCGGTTAGCGTCTCCGGCTGCATGAATGCGTTGGCCGATCGCCTTGCAGACGATGTGGGGTGCGAGGCCGCGACAAACCGCGAGATCGCACGAAGTACGTCGAAGAACCGGTCGCATTCCAACCGCGAAGATTTCCAAAGGGCGACACCTCGGCCCCAACTAGAGGCGCAAGCTGGAGGACGAATCAATGCACGCGATGTATGAGCACTTCAAAGAGGGTGGATGGGGCATGTGGCCCATCTTGTTTTGGTCGATCCTCACGATCGGCATCATCGTCGAGCGCGGGATCTATCTGTTTGGCTCGGCGATCAACAAGGACGTCTTCCTCGCCACGATGCAAAAGTGCATCCTCGCGGGGGACGTTGCCAAAGCCGTCAAGATGTGCTCCGCCGCGAACGCGCCGCTTGCTCGCATCGTGCAAGCCGGCCTTGTCAAGGTGAATCGTCCTGACGAAGAAGTTCAAGCCGCCATGGACGAAGCAGCTCTTCGTGAGTTGCCGAAGCTCAGCGCACGCACCGCGTACCTCGGCCTCCTCGCCAACCTGTCGATGCTCTCGGGCCTCCTCGGGACGGTTACGGGCCTCATCATCGCCTTCGGATCCGTCGGTGGTGAGTCGGTCGATCCGAGCCAAAAGGCTCGCGTGCTCGCGCAAGGCATCTCGGAAGCCATGAACTGCACCGCGTTCGGTCTCGCGGTCGCCATCGTCGGCCTCATCGGCTTCGCCGTTCTCAACGGCAAGACGCAGCAGGTCGAAGACGACATCAACGAGGCGTCCGTCATGGTGCTGAACCTCGTTGTTGCCAACCGCCAGAAGGTCAACGTCAACGCCGTCGGTCAAGCGGCTGCCTGATGACCTCGCAAAAGGGGTGGTTTCCGCGCCGAAGCCACCCCTTTTTCATCACCATCCCTCTCGCATTCGGATGAATTTTTTCGGAAACTTCCGAACGAGATCGGGTGTCGAAGGTAAAGGCGCCCTCGCCATGAACGCGAGGTGATTCGTTAGATTCGGGAAAGACAAACTCTTTCCCGACCAACATGCTCGCGAGCTCGAGCGTTGCAGGAGGCACAGCATGGGTGGCGTAGATGTCGGCGGCGAGGGTGGGAAAAAGAAGGCAACCAATGCCGAAATCAACATGGTCCCCTTCATCGACCTGTTGCTGTGCACAATTGCGTTTCTCTTGATCACCGCTGTTTGGGTCACCAACTCGCGTATGAACGCGGACGCTCAAGTCCCCGGTCCGCCAAACCCGGAAAAAGAACTGACCCCGCAAACGCCCGAAAAAGTGCTCAATCTGCACGTCGGCGAATCGGACTTCGCCCTCATCTGGAAGCAGGGCGCTACTGTCGTCAGTGAAATTCGCGTCCCGAAAAACAACAGCGAAGGCGAAATCATCCGTTATCCCGAACTCGCCGCGAAAATCAAGACCGAGTGGGAGCAGAACGGAAGCCATCGCGATCCGAGCGACAAGAAGTTCGATCAAGCGATCATGCACAGCGACAACCGCACGGCCTTCAAAGAAATCATCGCCGTGCTCGACGCTCTCTACGCCACAAGGCGCACGGTGAAGCTCCCCGATGGCGACAAAGAGCTTCCCGTCTTCAACATGACTTTCTCCGTTCGATGAGGAGTACACGTCGATGAGTGGCGGAAAATCTCACGCTAAGCACCACAACCCGCATGCCCACGTGATTCATCAGCCGGGCAAGCGGCTCATGCACAACATTTCGCTGAAGTTTGTCCAGAACAAAGTCGGTGGTCATGGCAAACGCGCCGTCGCCGGCTCGCTCAACCTGGTCAGCTTCATCGACTTCCTCATCACCACCGTCATCTTCCTCCTGATGTCCTTCTCCGCGTCCGGTGAAATCACCGTCGACAAGAACGTCAAACTGCCCAAAGCAGAAAACGTCGAAGACATCATCGATGCCCCGATGGTCGCGGTGAACGGCAACCAAATCCTCGTCGACGGCGTCCTCGCCGGCTCGACCCGTGCCGTCGAAGAACTCGGCCGCATGCAGAAGATCGACGAACTCTTCACCATCCTGAAGAACAAGCGCGAGCTGTGGAAGCAGGTTCAGCCGAACAAACCCTTCCCGGGCGTCTGTATCCTCCAGGTCGACCAAAACGTCCCCGCACTCGTTGTCAAGAGCGTCTTCCAGACGGCTGCGTTCGCGGGTTATCCGAACGTCAGCTTCATGGTCGGCAAGCTCCCCAAGGGAGGCTGAAAGCCTCATGCCCCCCGCGGCGGATGAACGCCCGCGAGGCCTCCCGTCCCTCGCACAATCCAAACAGGACCGCGTTGCCGGCAAGGTTCGCTATCCCTCCACCAAGTTCTGGGGTTGGGCCGCGATCGTTCTTGCCGTCACCGGCATCGTCCACTGGAAGCGAACCCAAAACGAAGTCGAGTCCATGCGCAGTGCGCTGCTGGCAAAGCAACGCGCCGTCGTCTCCGAGCTCGGTCCACGTTGGCTTCCTCTCCGCGACAAAATTGAACTTTGGTCCACCGAGCTCGCCCGTGAACCCGGCGGCGAAGTCATCGACAAAGAAGTCCTCGCGTCGTGGAAGTTCCTGGACAAACCAGGCATCTACCTGCGCCTGGATGCCGACCAAGCCTCGACTCCGGAAAACCTCCGCAAAGCCGCCAACGACTCGCTGCGCGACGGTTTTACCGCGTGCCTCTTCCGCGCCGACAACAAAAACCAGCTGACAGGCAAGGAATGCAAACGCACGCGTGAATGCGCCATGGGCGAGATCTGCAACGAGCTCGATCGCTGCGCTCCGCCCGCTCAACCCTACAATCTGCGCGTCGCTTATCGATCGTTGCGGGTTCTTTCGGACGATTTCATCCGCGACGTGCAAGAAGCTTCGGGCGAGCTGGAGCTGCGCAAGTTTGTCCTGTTCTTCGACGACACCGTGAAAGACGACATCCCCGTCGTCATTCCGCTGCTCGAGAAGGCCCAGTACTTCACGCTCGTGCTCGATGAGAACGTCGATGGCCTCGTCGTTCCTCCAGGAGGCACCAAGAGCGAGGCGCTGCGCTCCGTGGCGCACCCTTCGCGCGTGGGCATTTGGCGCCTGTCCGACGGCAAGCTCGTCGTGCGGTTGCGACGCAAAGCCGACGTCGACCTGAAGCAGGCCGGTATGCCGCTCGATGAAAAAGTCATGGCCGCGCAGAAGCGCCAAGCCCTGAGTTGCGCGCTGGCAGGCACCGTCCGTGAAGCCATGGGCGACACGGACATCGCCATCGACAAACCCCAATAATCCCGTCGTTCGTTTTTCCTACCGAACCAAGCGATCGTGCACGTCGACCAGGTGCGACGTCACGAGCTGTCGCCATCCGAGCGTGATCGACAAGTACGCGCCTTGTTCCAATAGGCCAAACTTTTCGTTTCGAGCCATCGCCGCCGGGCTTGCCCGAAGCGCACCACGAATGCCCAGCATCGGCCCGGAGGCTCGCGGCAAAAACGGCACGGAAAAACCCAGTGAAAATTCGAGGCCCGGGTCGTTCGAAGGGTTTGTCGGAAGTCGAGGGATTGTCCAGTACGCACCCAGGCCGATGGCAAACGAATCGATGAGCAGATCGAGTCGCCCGCTTCCGATCTCCAAATTGAAGGCCGTACGCGCCAAGAACATCGGCTCGATGACGAATCCCGCTCCGACCGAACGAGGCACGCGTCGTGACGCATCGAGGCCGTCGTTGTAGTTCACGTACAGGCCCGCCGAGGACAGCAGCAGCGCCGAGGCGAAGGCCGAAAGATTCGGTCCTTCTTGGGCGAACGAGGCGCCCGCGCCCAAGCGAAGATCCAGATCGCCGTCGTAACGACCGTAAGCTCCGTCGTCATCGGCGGCTTGGGCTTGTGTAGACAGGAAAAACCCCAAGGCCGACGCCATGATCCCGATCAGCGATCGCAGCCTGGTTTTACGAGGCAAACATTTGCGCGCAAGGTTCAAGACGATCTTCACTGGGTGAATGCCTCCCGCATCGCGTCGCGCAGTTCCGGAGCAAAGATGATGCGACAGCGCGTGAGCGTTTCGTTGCGCAAACGATCGAGCAAGAAAGAGACTTCGGACGGGGGACGTGGACGACCGTGAGGAAACACGACGTGCAAGGAATCGTCTTCCGAGTAGGGCACGTCGGTGGCCACATCGAGGCCCACGTAAAGGCTTGGATCGAGGCCCGCTTGTTTCGCGATGTCTTGCGCCTTTTGCAGGGCACGTTGGCGCGAAGGTTCGTCGGGACAAGCAAACGCGTGGGTCGAATCGGACGCTTGGGCATCCGGTAACAGCTCGAGCGTCTTGAACAATGATCGCGCACGAAGGCGTTTGCAGAGGTCGGCGAGCACGGGATCTTTTGCGTCTTCCCACGATCGAATCGCGCCGAGCAGAACCTGATCATCCAGTTCGAGGTACTGATCGAGCGTTGGCGTGTCGCCCGCCGCAATGACGCCGATCGCTTCCGGCAGTACGGGCAACGGTGTGCCGTCCGTGACGGATGCGAGGGCGCGACGCAAGATGGCGCCGATCATCCATTCGGCCGAGCGCGTGGCTTTGTGGAAGTAGACCTGTTGGAACATGAAGTAACGCGCGAGCAGGAACGACTCGATCGCGACGATGCCTTTTTGCCCGTCGATGGCGAGCGAAGGTGCGGAGTGTCCCGGGGGGCCTTTGGGTTCGCTGAAGCGCAAACTGCGCAGAAGCCAGGGCAGATCATAGTCGCCGTAACGCACGCCCGTGGCGTGGGCATCGCGTAGCAAGTAGTCGCATCGATCGACGTCGAACGTGCCGCTGACGGCGCGAGCGAGATACGGCAGCTCGTGTTTGCCGCGGATCAAGTCGGCGACTCGTCGGGGCAAACCCGGATCGTCCGCGACGAGCGTGCGATGCACTTCGGAGCAAGGGTCGAGCAGTATTCGAACGGTCCATTCTTCGTGCTCGATGGCGTGAGGCATTGCGCTTTCGAAGAGGTGGGACAGAGGGCCGTGCCCGACGTCGTGGAGCAGCGCTGCGGCAAGAGCATCTCGTGCACGCTCGCTCGTGACGCGTTGCCAAAAAGGCAGGTCGCCATCGATTTGGCGGAACCGAGCGAGCAGAAGTTTCATCACATGCGCTGCGCCGAGCGCATGCGAGAAGCGCGAATGTTCTGCGCCCGGATAAGCCAATGAAGTGAGTCCAAGTTGTCGAATTCGTCGGAGACGTTGCAGCTCACGCGTGTCGAGTAAGCGGGCAATGATTGCGTCTTCTTCGCTTTCAAATGCGACGAGCCCATGAACTGCATCTCGTAAGATCACAAATCCTCCGCTGCCATCCTAGTCGTGGACAAAACCCGCGTGCTCGAGAAGTTCGTCGAAATGGAAACTCATGCAGGTCAAGAGCATCTGGGTTCGCAGGCGAACCGAGGCGGTCACTGGTGGAGCCAGGCTCGGAAAAACGCCCGCGACAAACACGCGTTCCGGTCAACCATGTCCAGGAAAAACGAATGATGCTGCGATTTTGTGCATGGCGCCCCATGTTCCGTCGTGTAAGTGTCGGACGATGACCCGAGCGTCCGTCGAGTGTTGGTCAACCCTTTGCCTTGCAGGTGACCCATGAGTTCCTCCAGCGAACGACATGATGACGGGGCGACGGCGATGGCCGTAGGGGCCTCGAATGCCGCACTCGCCACCTCTTCCGAGGATGCATCCGATGACGTGCTGGACGGCCCGTTGCGCCGTCTCGATCACATTCTGCGCGCACTTCCCGCTTCGGAATTGAGTGCTCTCATTCGGCGCTTGGGCATTCGTGTCGATCCTCAAAAACGCATCGATACGCCGTCGCAAGTTGCTCGCGCGCTCGTCGGAATTCCCGACGTACGGGATCCATCGCGACTTCAATCGTCGAGCCGTGAGCTTCTGTATCGCGTCGCGGAAGCGGGCGGTTCGCTCGTCGTACCTTCCGTGCCTGCGGGACTCGAAGCCCTCATTGGTCGCGGTGTCTTGTTTGCGCGCAAGGTCGAAGCGGGCATCGAGCTCGTTCTGCCGATCGCGTTTCTCGTGCAGCTCAAGTCGTGGGAGGGCGAGGATCCTCGGGCTTTGCGAGCGCTTCTGTCGCAAGCGTCGTTCGAGACGGCGAGCGCGATCGCCGCGCATTACTTGGGTCGTCCGGCCACACCTCCGATTGTCCTGTCCCTCGAAGTCGCCTGGCAGCAACTGTCCGATCCTCAGCGCTTGCATGCCGAGGTCGCTCGATTGGCGCCCGCGGAGCGACGTTTGCTCGAAGCGATCGATGCGGTCGGCGGGGAAGTCGAGACGCAGGAGCTGTTGGATCTCGAGCGTGAGCCGATGCGTCTGCGGGGTGCGTCCGGGGTGACGGCGAGTCGTCGCGGCGCCGGGTTTGCCCTGGAACGAAGAGCGTTCTTGATTCCGATCCATCCGAATCGGCACGTCATTCCGACCGAGATCGGACAGATTGTCGGAGCGGAACGGCGCAAGCTTCGCGAAGCTCGCCGGGCGCAAATTCGCTCGTTTGTCTTGGAAGAAGATCACGCGCCGCGTCGAGCAAGGTTTGCCGCGGACCCGGGCATGCTCGCCTTGGGTTTGGCGTTTGCCATGCGCGAACCGACCAATGATTCGCGTACGCTCAGCGAAGTTCGCGTCGGCGTCGGTACGCCGCGATCGCTCATCGTTCGTTTTGCTCAACGGTTTGGCCGGGACGTGGAAACGATCGCGCTTTCGGTTGCGCTTTCGCGAGCCATCGGTTTGTGGGAGCCCTCCGCGGCTTCGATCGTCACGCCGCCGGGATCGTTTGCGATCCGCGATTTGACGCGGGTTCTGTTCACCACGTGGCGTCGCGGCGGCGCTTGGGACGAAGCTCGACCCGAGCGTGAAGTCCTCAGAACTGCGGCCGAAGGTCGAGAAGCGAGCCCCATCGGCGTGTTGCGCGAGATGGTCCTCGAGGCTCTGCAGGAGCTTGGGGAAGGGCGCTGGATTCCGTGGTCATCGTTGCGTGGATATCTCGCCGCCGACGATCGGCTCGGAGGCGTTGAACGTTTGGTTCGCCGCTGGGCCGAGCGCATGGGGATCGAAGCGATCGACACGGCGGAGATCACCAGGCGCATCGCGCTCGAATCGCTGCCGGCGCTGGGCATTTTGGATCTCGGTGGCGAAGGCGAGCTCGACGACGGGGTCACTCTTCGTCTCACGTCGCGAGGTCGAGCACTTCTGGCCGCAGTCGATCCGCCCACTGATGCATCGTCCAGTGAGTTTGTCGATACGTACACGTTGCGGATCCATCCGTCGACGCGTGTGGCGCATGCCTTGGCGCTCGTGTCCTTCGCCGAGGTCAGTCGTATCGCGGACAAACTCGACGTGGTCATCGCCGCTTCCAGCATTTCCCGAGCCTTGTCGGCAGGTTTGGAGAGCGAAACGCTGCGAGCGCGCATCGAAGCGGTGGCGGTTGTTCCGGACAACATCGCGCAGATGCTCGAACAAGCGAGCATCGTGCTTGGACGGGCAACGTTCGTGCAGACCGCGGGCTTCTTGTGGATCGAGGACCAGGAAATTCGCGAACTGTTGCGTACGAGGCGACCGGTTGCGGACATGTTCCTCGATCCATCGCCGCCGGCCGGTCTGCTGATCGCTCCCGATGTGGATTTCGAGCGGCTCGTGCGGCGTTGTCGCGGACTTGGTGTCGAGATCGAG